>CBERPN010000440.1:0-1552 GCA_965524675.1 uncultured bacterium | reverse complement strand
GCGCCGGTGGCTGATAGCCGCCTGCCAGATAGCACCCGATGCTTACCGCTCTTGTCGCCTGCGGCGACGAGCCATTAGGCCCGGGACTACGCCAGCGAGGGCTCGCTCCGGCCCTCCCTACCGGCTATACCCCTAAACCAGATCGTCGATCATTGATTGTTCAACCTCGGTCAAGTGCGCCTCGCTTGCTTCGCGCATGGCCGCCGAGTCGCGGCTGGCGAAAGCAGCAGCGATTAAAGCGTGAGCCGCGCTCGATGCGGCCACAATCCGCTCGACCTTTGACCGATTCTGTTCGCTATTGAGTAGGGCATCGAATTCCTGAGAGCGAAAAAGTTGGTCGAGCACCTTGCCATAGAGTTCGATCAGAAGAGGATTACGACATGCGAGCGCGATTGTGGTGTGAAACTCACGATCTAGACGACGAAAGTCGCTGATGGATAGTTCGGATTGAAACAGCGCAGCGAGCACTGCGACTTGCCCACGCTGATCATCGTCTGCGCGACATGCAGCCAAAGCGAATACTGGAACCTCAAGGACCCGACGGGTCTCGAATAGCTGACTCACGAACCCCTCCCGGTCCGCGTCCGAGCCAACGATCACCTGGGGTAAGTGCTCGACAACGAACGAACGGTTACCTCTGCGTTCGATCACACCGAGCGACAACAGACCCTGAATCGCCTCTCTAACCGAAGTTCGAGCTACCCGGAACTGTTCGGCAAGATCTCGCTCGGAGGGGATCGTCGCGCCAGGTGCAAGCTCGCCGGTAGTGATCCGCCGAAGAAGCTGGGTGCGGATCTGTGAGCTAACGGTCTGCCGAGAAATCGGTTCGAACCCAAGATCATCCGAAATAGTCAAGCTCACCTCATTACTGGAACGGTCAAAATTCGTTGGCTAGTAAACACTGGACAAATGGTCCGACCAACGACCCAAACATTAGTCGAACCGAAACACCTCGTGCCAAGATTCTGTATGACCCCTCGCCGTTGCGAGCGGGGTTGCGAGGCTCGATGTCTGACCAAAGCCCCGTGTTAGGGTGCGGAACACTAGCTACTGGTCCAATACTGGCCGGGACTGCAACATCGACGCCAGGGAGCACGCAATGGCTGACGCAACCTACGACAACCGCCCAGCAAAGGCCCGCTGGACCCACATTGCCTTACGGGTCGGCGACATCGATGCCACCATTGAATGGTACGAAGAGTTCACACCTCTCGAACTAATCGAGAAGCGCCAAGACGATGCTGGCTACGGCGCTTGGCTCGGGATGCGCGAACAGGGCGAGCATCCCTTCATCTTGGTGGTGGCACAGTTCTTCGAGGCGAGCGACCCGTTCAAAGACTCGCCACGGGCGGTGCTGGCCCCCTTCGCCCACTTTGGAATCGAGTACCCCAACAAAGAAGATGTCGATGCGATTGCAGCCAAGGGCGAAACTGCAGGGTGCCTGGCTATGCCTTCGACGATGATGCCAGCACCCATTGGGTACATCTGCATGCTCAACGACCCCGATGGCAACACCATTGAATGCAGCTGGGACCAAGGCGTCTACGCGACC
>CBERPN010000439.1:0-1863 GCA_965524675.1 uncultured bacterium | reverse complement strand
GTCGCGCCATTGCTCGGGCGAAAGCACCGAGGTCAACTCGAACGAAGTGGGGTGAGGTCCGGCTGGTACCGGGCGACGAGCAACATCGAGAACCCGAGAACATGCAATATCGAAAGAGCCATCGCCGACAATGCTGAGCCATCGCTGCCCGTTGGATTGGCCAACCACGATCTCGGGGACGAGTAGCTCACCCGGCGCTTCGCGATCAAACGCCATGGCAGCAAACGCCACCGGTCCCGACCCGGGGAGTTTCACCCCGTCGACCCCTTCCAACTTACCGAGCGCACGTTGGGCGTCCAGGCCACCGGTAGGGCGGTCTATTGGTATCCGCACCGCAACCCCGAGACCGGCCAGAACAACGTCGGCTGAGGCCCACACCATCCCCGAACGTGCCCCGAGGTCGAGAACATCAATGTCATCAAGCTCGCCATCGGGCAGCGGAAAGGTTGAGCACTTCACTCAACCCAGCGTAAAGCGGGCACACTTGAACCAATGCACCGAACGATCACCACCGACATCTCAGCGCCGATCAGCACGGTCGTGAAGATCGTCAGCGAGCTCGAGACCTACGATTCGTGGCTCGACATCGTCGAGCGGGTCGAACCGGCCAACCCTGATGCCCACGACGAGGGTCCCGCCTACTTAGTAACCATGCGAGCCAAGGTCGGGCCGCTTGCCCGTTCGAAACGGCTCCGTATGGTGCGAGTGAATGCCGACGAGTCGGGCGCCCGGTTCGAACGACGCGAGATCGACGGCCGCGACCACGCCGAGTGGATTCTCAATGCCAACGTGACGGGCGACGCCACCGCCAGCTCGGTAACGATGGACCTTCGCTACGAGGGCGGGCTTTGGTCGGCACCCCTAGACGCGATCCTCGGAAGCCACATCGACGGCGCAGCTGCACGACTCGACGAGTTCGCCCGCAGCAGGTAACCCTTGCCCACCCCGAAGAGAGTCAGGGTCGACTCAGGGTTGAACCCGATGTCGATTTCTGGCGACCAGTTCGACACTTAAACACATGAGACAATCGACGATGCAAGCTAGCGACTCGGACACCAGAGCTAACGGATCACCGCCCATAGTCAGCGCTCGAAGTGTGCACAAGACATACCGCACCGGCGATGTCGTCGTTCCGGCTCTACGAGGGGTGGATCTCGAAATTCTCACCGGCGAGTTCCTCACCATCATCGGACCATCGGGGAACGGGAAATCAACCCTGCTGAACTGCCTCAGCGGAATCGACGACATCGATAGCGGCGAAGTCGTGAACGATGGGCTGAGCATCCACGAACTCTCCGACAAGAAACGTACCGCGCACCGGGCAGCCCGAATGGGCTTCGTGTTCCAGAGCTTCAATCTCATCCCAGTGCTAAGTGCGGTCGAAAACGTTGAGCTACCGCTCCTAGCATCGGGTACCAAACCTGCAGTGGCTCGCCAACAGAGTATGGAGCTACTAGCCCGAGTCGGGCTCGATGATCGAGGCCAACATCGTCCCGGCGAACTATCCGGTGGAGAACAGCAAAGGGTAGCCGTCGCCCGCGCACTGGTCACCGAACCTGCAGTGATCTGGGCCGATGAGCCGACCGGCAACCTCGATAGCGCAACCGCGGCAGCAGTAATCGACCTCTTTCGAGAGGTGAACGCCAGCGGGCAGACCGTAGTTGTGGTGACGCACGACCCAACGATTTCGGCAGGCGCCGACCGGGTGATCGAGGTTCGAGATGGCCTTATCGATTCCGACGGAAGGCCTATTACATGATCCTGTACCTCGCCCTGGGAGTATTGCTGGTACTCGTTACGCCGGTCTTGTTCGATGTTGCGTTTCGTCCGTTCAACGGTGGGCACACGATCCCGATGGAATTG
>CBERPN010000438.1:0-1870 GCA_965524675.1 uncultured bacterium | reverse complement strand
GTGTTGGAACGATCCAATGCGCATGACACCGCCGTGGATCTCAGAGTCGATGAGCACGTCGCCGGATTCGGGGGTTGCCTCGGCAAGCGGTGCGAGCAAGCCAATTATCGATAGCGTGGACATGATTGCGACTGTGGCTCGACGGAATCGCGATCGTTGCTTCATGGCCCCGCATCTTCGGAGCTGTCGATGCCGCTATTAGGTGCCGTTTCTCACCGGTTCTGACAAAGCAGTCCTGCCGGCTAGGCCTCTCTCGGCTGCAAGGAACAGGGATCGCGTGCAATCTTTCCAAATACTAAAGACGGTCGTCTGGATTCCGAAAGAGCAGTATGGCCCAGAAGATTCAGTTCGTCCGGCTCACCGACAGCACTACAGAGTTTACTCCAGGGTCGCTGTCGTTCGCCCTTAGCCGGGTAGGTATAGCTCTCTCCGCGTTCGCTGTTCTGATCTCGACATTGGCGCTGTCCCCCGACCTCGCCGAGGCGAATGGTGACACCACGGCTATTCCCGTGTGGGACACGGCATGGGACATGCCGACCAGGGCGACCCTCGAAGAGGTAGATCAATACTTCGACCACCTCGCCACCGCAGGGTTTCACGGAGTCTGGCTGTCTTACTTCAACCAATGGAGCCTCGACGGCAAGAACCGGTACGGCGACAGCCCTGCGCATATCGACGCACACGGTGCGATCGTGCTAAATCAGCGCCACGCCATACTCATGGGGGAGATCCTTGATCGGGCCAAGAGCCGTGGCCTGGCAGTCGGGATGGTTGCGATGTGGGCCAACTCGTATGTGAACGATTTCGACGGCGACGACTGCACCCCAAACGCTGGCGTGCTCACCGCCGACAATGCTCAACAACTCGGTCGACAACTCGGCGACGCGATCGGCAAACACCCAGCTCTCGAGCTCTGGATATTCGGCGGCGACAACTGGTGCGATCAAGCGGCCGAGGCCGACGTGAACATCTGGCGCAACCTAGCTGCCGGGCTCGATGCCGCTGGGGCCACCCAAACAACGACGTACCACACCGCTGGCTGGACCGCAGCCCATCGAAAGTTCATGTCCGAGGAGTGGCTAGACGTACTCTCACCTCAGACAACCCATTGCGATGCCGCCACCATCACCGCTCCGCTGCTGGCAGATCTAATCGCTCGTCAGCCAAAGCCGGTTATCGCTGCCGAAATGCGTTACGAGGCAATCGAGCCTTCGTGGTGTCAGACGGGAAGCTACGGGCCAGACAACCCAGTGCCCGCCACGGCAATTCTTGAAGATGCTCGGGCCGCGCTGGCCGTCGGCGCATCTGCCTACGTATATGGACACAATGAACGCTGGCTGTGGGGCGGAGGAACTCTTGGAAGCGAGGGCCAGGGGTGGCCCAGCGTTAGCAAGACCTTTGGGGCAGCCGGCGAACAGTTGATGCTCGAGTTTTTCAAGACTGGAGCCGCTAGCCCGGTTGCGACGAGCGTTCCGCTAGTAACGACCACTCGACTCGAGACCGTAGTTCCCACAACGGTGGTAGCCAGCACGACCCCACCCTCTACAACCACACCTGCCGTTCGGGTACCTCCTGCAAGTACCACTTCCATACCAACACCCCTCGCTGTTGCGACGACGGTTCAAGCCCCCACGACGACCCAGCCTCGCCAAATCACCCCATCGACGGGCTCCACAGAGCCACCGACCGAATCGCCGTCAGACGCTGAGCCGGACTCCGAACAACTCGACGACCGAAGTAGTTCCGTCGAACCGTTGACCCGGGCCGGAGCTCCACAGCGGCGAGCCCCCAAACCCGCAACCAGTGTCAGATCTGGCGGCCGCAGCCGCCAGATCTGACACGACTTCGCAAGATTCGACTCGATCAGTTA
>CBERPN010000437.1:0-1888 GCA_965524675.1 uncultured bacterium | reverse complement strand
GAGAACAAACCGGCCATCGCTTCGGGATAGTCGGCCAAGGCTGTTTCGATGATCGACGACAGAGCGGCCAGAGCGGCAAGAACCCCTACAAAGAGGGGTATGAGAAATTGCCAGTCGACCTCGCCGAGGTGTTCCTTGAAACCAGTGAGGTCGCCCCTAGCTAGTCGGCCGAGAGCGTGGGCACCCGTCTTCACCGTTTCGATCAGCTGTCCGTAGATTCCCAGGATCAGGGCGATCGTTCCGCCCGATACTCCCGGCACGATGTCGGCAGCGCCCATCGTGAAGCCGCGCAAAAATTGGGCAAGAGCTGCAGGCATTATGAGGTGGTCTCGTGCTGAGGCATTCCTGAGCAGGTTACCGGGTTGAGGTCAGCTCCAGCCGTGTTGCACGGTCGCGTAGACGCCTTGATCCCAGCTGCATTCAATGGTGTTGCCGTCGGGGTCGTTGAGCATGCAGATGTAACCAATGGGTGCTGGCATCATCGTCGCAGGCATAGCCAGGCACCCTGCAGTTTCGCCCTTGGCTGCAATAGCATCGACATCTTCTTTGTTGGGGTACTCGATGCCAAAGTGGGCGAAGGGGGCCAACACCGCCCGCGGCGAGTCCTTGAACGGGTCGCTCGCCTCGAAGAACTGTGCCACCACCAAGATGAAGGGATGCTCGCCCTGTTCGCGCATTCCGAGCCAAGCGCCGTAGCCAGCGTCGTCTTGGCGCTTCTCGATTAGTTCGAGTGGTGTGAACTCTTCGTACCATTCAATGGTGGCATCGATGTCGCCGACCCGTAACGCGATATGGGTCCAGCGCGCCTTTGCTGGACGATTGTCGTAGGTTGCGTCAGCAGCCATTGCTTGCTCCCTGTCGTTCGATGGTGCGGGCCGACCAGTGTCGGACCAGCAGCTAGTGTTCCGCACCCTAACACGGTGCTTTGGTCAGACATCGAGCCTCGTAGTAACACTGGTAAGGGTGAGGGGTCATACAGAATCTCGCCACGCGGCGTTTCACTTCGACTAACATTTGGGTCGTTGGTAGGACCATTCGTCCAGTGTTTGCTACTCCAACGAACTTCGGTAATTCCAGCAATGAGGTGAGCTTGACTATTTCGGATGATCTCGGCTTCGAACCGATTTCTCGTCAGACCGTTAGCTCACAAATCCGCACCCAACTTCTTCGGCGGATCACGACCGGCGAGCTTGCACCTGGCGCGACGATCCCCTCCGAGCGAGATCTTGCCGAACAGTTCCGGGTAGCTCGAACTTCGGTTAGAGAGGCGATTCAGGGTCTGTTGTCGCTCGGTGTGATCGAACGCAGAGGTAACCGCTCGTTCGTTGTCGAGCACTTACCCCAGGTGATTGTTGGTTCGGATGCAGACCGGGAGGGGTTCGTCAGTCAGTTGTTCGAGACCCGTCGAGTGCTGGAAGTCCCGGTATTTGCTTTGGCTGCGAGTCGCGCAGACGATTTCCAAAGAACGCAGGTTGCCGAACTTGCAGCGCTGTTTCAATCCGAGTTATCGATTGCTGACTTTCGCCGTCTGGATCGTGAGTTTCACACCACTATCGCGCTCGCATGTGGTAATCCTCTTCTGATCGAGCTCTATGGCAAGGTGCTCGATCAGCTGTTTCGCTCTCAGGAATTCGATGCCCTGCTCAATAGTGAGCAGAATCGATCAAAGGTGGAGCGGATTGTGGCCGCATCGAGCGAGGCTCACGCTCTAATCGCTGGTGCATTCGCCAACCGCGACTCGGCGGCGATGCGCGAAGCAAGCGAAGCGCACTTGGCCGAGGTTGAGCAAGCGATGATCGACGATCTGGTTTAGGGGCATAGCCGGTAGGGGAGCGGAGCGAGCCCAAGCTGGCGTAGTCCCGGGCCTAACGGCCCGCCGCCGAAGGCG
>CBERPN010000436.1:0-1896 GCA_965524675.1 uncultured bacterium | reverse complement strand
CGAGGTCTTCGAGAATCGACACGCTTTCGGCGCCGGCGATTCGGCGAGCGGTTCTTCTAATGAGGTCTTCCTCAATGCCGCAACGTTCGCTGTAGGCGGCGATATCGACCTTTACGATCTCTGCGATGACAGCCTCTGAACCAATGGTGTTGTCGTCGACCCATCCCTGGTTTACTAGGCCTTCCTGAACCATGGTTGCGAGCATCGCGGCGATGCAAAAAGCATCGGTGCCCGGTTTCACCTGAAGGAAGTAGTCGGCCAAATCGGCGGTCTCGGTGCGTCGCGGGTCGATGACCACCATCGACCGGGAAGGGTCGCTGCTGATCTTCTTGAGCACGCGACGCGCTTCGTCAAAACCATGCGAATGCCAAACATTCTTGCCCAAGAACACCGACACCTCGGCGTGATGAAAATCACCGTGAGTATGGGTACCGAGCAAGCGGCCATCGACCCATGCCTCGCCCGTCTTTTCCTGCGCTAGGGCGTTCGACCGTAGTTTGATGCCCATAGCTCGACGGGTAGCAGCACCGTAAGCCCCCAACAAGTGGTTGCCCTGACCGCCACCGCCGTAATAGAAAATCTTATCGCCGCCGTGTTCTTTGATTACCTGGCCGAACCCCTCGGCTATTTCGCGAATCGCGGTATCCCAGTCGATCTCTTCATAGCTACCGTCGGCGCGACGCCGCATTGGTGAGGTAAGTCGACTGGTGGCGTTTTGATAGTGGTTGAGTCGCAGTGCCTTCTCACAGGTGTAGCCCTTAGAGGCCACGTGATCTTTGTTGCCGCGCACCCGAGTGATCTCTCGATCTGTGAGCCGCACCTCCACCCCGCAGTTGCACGAACAGAGGATGCAAACCGTCTTGTGCCATTGTTTCTCGGGGCTAACTGCGACCTTGTTCTCGCTCATCGAATCTCGTTCCTAGTCATCTAGATCTGACACTTGACAGTAAGTTTCTTTGTTGAACTTACTCACGATCGGCCCTTGAGATCAACTACGTTGGCTACCCATGGCCAACGAATCGACCACCGACCCATACGACATTCACTTCTACTGGGATCCCGTGTGCCCATTCGCATGGATCACCAGTCGCTGGATTGTCAAAGTTGTGGAACAGCGTGATTACAGGGTCGACTGGCGTTTCATCTCTCTGCGGCTCGTGAACAAAGACGTCGACTACTCCGCCCACTTTCCGCCCGAATACGAACAAGGCCACACAGCCGGCTTGCGTATGTTGCGAGTCGCTGCGAAGGCTCGGACCGAACACGGCCGCGACGCCATGGGCGCCCTGTACACCGCCTATGGCGAATCGATCTTCGACATCGAACAGTCGCAGTTTCGCCAGAGCTATTTCGGAACTACCGACCACGTTCGGGGCGTCCTTGAGCAGGCCGGTCTGCCGGTCGGGTTGGTCGAGGCGCTAGGAGATGAGTCGTTCGACGACGAACTCGAAGCGGAAACCCTCGAAGCGCGCGCCAAGACAGGCAACGACGTCGGTACGCCCATCATCCACTACAACCCACCCGACGGGCCAGCGCTCTTCGGGCCGGTGATTAGCCGAGTTCCATCCGACGAAGATGCAGCGCAACTATGGGATCACGTGGTCGGCCTCGCGACATTTCCCAGCTTCACCGAGCTAAAGCGTTCGCTACGCGAACTACCAGCCCTTCGTGCTCTTGGCGGCGACCCTACCGCCCCAGGCGTTGTCGAGGATTGGCACGGTGGATCGCGCCGTCAGAACCACGAGAAGGGCTAGCGATTTCCTAAGAGCCTCGTCCCTAGAAGCCGGGTCGGAGACTCACCGAGAAATCGACTTGCCTAGCGGCATTCTTCGCCCCATGATGTCGCCCCATGTCGAACCTGCCTAGAGCCTCGATTGCTGCGGGAGCCAAAGCCAT
>CBERPN010000435.1:0-1954 GCA_965524675.1 uncultured bacterium | reverse complement strand
AGGTAACCGTCGACCTCGACGACGACCAAGAACTCGACCACCACCAGTCCGGACGACAACATGATGTTCAACTCGGATAACAACTTGGCGATGATCGACTTTCAGTTGACCGGTACAGGCACGGCGGCCTATGACCTCGCATACTTCGTTACCCAAAGCATCGAGCCCGACCAGGCCTCGGCCAGCGAGCGCGTTTGGTTCGACCGTTGGACCACTGGCCTGATAGCGGGTGGTGTGCCAGAAGCCGAAACCGCGACGCTGTGGGAGCAGTACCGCCTTGCCGCAGCCTTCTGCCTCGTCTATCCGGTTGTCTCCTGTAGCAACGTCGACATGAGCAACGAACGTGAGCGGGCGCTGATAACCACCATGATCGACCGGTTTACACGCGCCGCTAACGAACTCGACCTCATCGAAGTTATGCGTTAGCCGTGTTGCAGGTTAGGGCGCAGCTATATCGGTCAGTGAAAAATCGCCACCAACATATAGCAGTGGTTGTCCTAGACGCCGAGCGAGCGCGTATGAGAAGGTGTCGCCGAAGTTGAGGGCCGCTGCGTGTCGTCCCTTTCCAAACCGGCGCCAGCACACGGTCGCCTCATCGGCGAGCTGAGAGTCGACCGCTACGATCTGAACGCCGATCCTAACTAGGAGTTCTTCGAGTAGCTGGGTGCCCGAGGGCCCCGTCTTAGCTTCGATGACGATGCCCAACTCGACCCGGGTGGCCGCAGACATCACGCACTGTGACGCCAGCAATCGTTGTTCGATCGCGGCGCTCCCTCGCTCGGCGAACAGAACCGCGACTATCGCTGACGTGTCGACGACGATCATGTCGACAGCCCATGCTCGTCGTAGCCAAGGATGTCATCTGGATCTCGCGGGTCGAGAACCGGAAGCTGGGCAAAGCGTTCCAAGATGTCGCCGAGCCCGCGATTGCTGCGACGCAGCCGCTCATACTCGAGCCGGTCTTCCAGCGAAGCCACCACGACCTCGGTAATAGAATCGCCGGTAAGCGCGGCGAGATCGCGAGCCAGCCGATCGGCTCGTGCACTCTTGATACTCAAGACCATAGGTTCTAGTATACCTATCGGGAATACTAGGTGCCACAAAATTCCATTTGGTCGTAAACGGCTAATGGCACTCAAGGACGCTCGTGACCAAGTAGCACCAGCGTTCGGCCGCCGACTGGACCCAAGAGAGTAAAGTGTGGTCGGTGCCGAAACGTTGGCTAGCCGTGCGAGGCCTACGCTCCGATCGTTACCGGGAAGCCGTTGCTTACCTCGCCCTGTTCGTTGATCACAAAGACATAGACGGTCTCGCCGTCGCGGAAAACGCCACGTCGAATCGTTGTGGTGATCGAACCGTCCTGCCATGAGGAAGGTGTGGTAATCGCCAATTTGGTCGATTTCGCGTAGACCGCATTGTTGCCGATCTCGATCCTCGCCCGAGCGTGCGGGCCGGTAGCGATGTACATATCGTCATACATCGCCCCAGCGTTGTCGTCGCCGCCACGATGCCAGCCCGGCACATTGAGCCGGTTCCAGCGACTAATCGAATCATCCTCGAACTTGTAACCGTCTGGGGTGTCGTCGCCGTCGAAGAGCTTCTTGGTCGAGGTGAAGACGTGTTGTCCGAACTCCTCGCTCATCCCTTGTGACCAGGTGGTTCCGGGATCGACGTCTGGAATCCCCCCGCCCTTCATGTAGACCGAGAAGCGGTTCCAACCCTCGAAGCTGAACCAGTTGTCGCTGCTACCAGGCCGTCCAACCGGAAGCTGGAATGCGTTGTCGTTACCGGCGATGTAGAAGTAGGTACCGTTACCCCAGGTTGGAATGACCAGATCGTCGTTACCAGCCGCTCCTCTTTCGCCGTCCATCAGCCAGGTCAGTTTCCACTGGCTACCCGCTGGAAAGGTCTTTGGAGCGCCCGAGTTTGGGAAGTGCTTTCCTTCGGGAATCAT
>CBERPN010000434.1:0-1983 GCA_965524675.1 uncultured bacterium | reverse complement strand
CGATTGTGCGGTCGATTCAATCGACCGATCAGCTAACGGATTCGAGATCGTCACCGCCCAAGGAACCGTGAAGGCCGAAAGAGTCCTGCTCGCCACCGGGGCCTACGGGGCTGGCCTAGTCAATGTCGATCTGGTGCTAGAGCGCCGTCTGCGAACTATCGTCCTCGCCGAACTGGGCCCCGGCCCAAGCATCCCGAGCCTGATCCTTCATGAAGTCGACCATCCCGCACTCGACGAGATCTATTGGGTACCACCGGTGCTATTTCCCGATGGTCGCACCAGGCTCAAGATCGGGGGCGATTCGTTGCCGCTGATCTCCGCCCAGAACGACCAAGACATCACTCGCTGGTTTCAGCGCGGCGGCAGTACGAGCGAAGCCGCAGCACTGCGCGAGACCGTGCAGTCCCTTCTACCCGACGCCACAATCAACTCTTGGGATTACAAGCCTTGTGTGGTCAGCTACACGACAACCGGCCTTCCTTATATTGGCTGGATCGACGACGGGATTGCTGTTGCGGTAGGTGGCAGTGGGTCGGCTGCTAAGTCGAGCGATGAGCTCGGCCGGTTAGCGGCGACCCTGTTTGGCCACGCTGGCTGGAACGATCCCGAACTAAGTGCCAAGGATTTCGAACCGCAACTCCAATAATCGAACTCGGGCGGAATCTGGTCGACATAGCGACCAGATTTGGCCCGAGTTGGGACTATTTGGTAATCCCGAAGCGTTCTAGGCCCCAGCCGTATATCGCGTTACCACGCAGCAGTTTGTAGATTTCGTCGTTGTCGAGGCCTGCGTTGGTGACGATCTTGGTGACAACATCTTTGGTGTGGGGAAACGTTGTGTCGGCGTGGGGGTAGTCGACCTCGAAGCAGATCTGATCCATACCGATGAGTTTGCGATTCATCAATCCAACCTCGTCGTCGAAGATGCAGCCCCAGATGTGACCAGGAATGTAGCTCGACGGTCGATTTTCTAGCTGCACCCCAAACGTCGAGTCGGCGTCGCGTTCTTCCCAAATCTTGTCCATGCGTTCGATCACGTAGGGCATCCAACCAACCTGGCCTTCGGCGTATGCGATACGAAGACTGGGGAAGCGGTCGAATACGCCGGACAGGATGTAATCGCAGAACGACCCCATCGAGTTTGAGAATGTAAGCGTCGAACTCACCGCGAAAGGGGCATCGGGCGAAGTCGAAGGCATCTTCGAACTCGACCCGATGTGCATGTTAAGGATCGTCTCGGTGTCTTGGCAGGCCTGAAACACCGGGTCCCAATGTCGCCCGGCGTCGTGCACCGACGGAAGACCGAGCGGGTACGGATTCTCGGAGAAGGCGATTGCGTGGCTGCCTTTATCGGCACAGCGGTTGATCTCAAGAGCGGCCAGGCCGGGGTCCCAAAGCGGAATGATGGTCATTGGAATCAGGCGACCCTTGCCATCGCCAGCGCACCATTCGTCGATCATCCAGTCGTTGTAGGCCTGCACACACAGCAGCGCTAGCTCTTTGTCCTCGCGCTCTAAAAAGGCCTGACCACAAAACCGCGGAAGTATGTTGGGAAAGCACACCGACGCTTCTGTGTGGTTGGCGTCCATGTCGATCAGACGCTCCTTTTGTTTCCAAGCACCGGGTCTAATGTCGTCGAAGGTGACCGGGGTGATGTCGAGATGCTCGAAGCCAACCGCTGCCGATAGTTTTGGAAACGGGTAGACCAGGTCGTCGTAGAGCCACCAGTCACACCACTCGCCTTCGGGTGCTCCCTTCTCGTAGCTGAAGACGCCGCCCTCAAAGTTGAAAATGGCCCGATCTCGTTCAATCCTTGGGCCCCGGTCGCGGAACTTGGCGGGAAGCCTGTCGGTCCACAGGTTGGGTGGCTCCACAACGTGATCGTCGACGGAGATAACTAGTGGAATTTCTATTGGTGGTGTGGTCTGGTCCGGCATGACGGTTTCCTTGAGATGCGACTCGGTAGGGCACAACATATGTTGC
>CBERPN010000433.1:0-2009 GCA_965524675.1 uncultured bacterium | reverse complement strand
AACTGGGTCGGCGATAGCCCGCACTTCGAGGGCGGGCAGGGACCGTTCTGCACGGCCGCATGCCTGCACGGCTCGGTGCAGTCATGAGCGACGGCCCCGATATGATGATGCGAACGTTCGAGGCTCAACTCGACACAATCCGCCGGATAGGCATGGGCGCAAAAACCGGAATCAGCGATCTCATCAAGTCTTTGAACGCTGTCACGATGATCGAATACGAAATCGAGAACCACGAACGGCTCGACCCGAATAAACCGGTCGAGACGTGAAACGAGTTCACGCGGTGCCTGCGTGGGAGTGCGGACTCGACCGGTGCAACGGAATACTCGACATTTGGCGACGTGGCGCAGAGTGTTCCGAATGTGGCACCAGGTACGAACTTGTGCCGGTACGACGTGGGGAAGACAAATGGGTTTCCGAGGACATGTCACCCGCGGTCGAGCCGTCATGACGGCCACCACACTGATCCGGCAGCCGCCGTTTCCCTGGTTCGGTGGTAAACGCCGCGTAGCGCCCCAAGTCTGGACAGCGTTAGGCGACGTAGCCAACTACGTAGAACCGTTCGCAGGGTCGCTCGCAGTCCTACTACATCGACCTGACTGGCATCGAGGACGGATCGAAACTGTGAACGATCTCGACGGATCAGTAACCAATTTTTGGCGGGCGATGAAAGCAGACCCCGCAGGGGTGGCCGGGTGGGCTGATAACCCGGTCAACGAAATCGATTTGACCGCCCGCCAGTTGACACTCGTCGGGGAGTTGTTGCCTGATATGCGGCGGCGGCTTCTATCCGACCCGACCTATTTCGATGTAAAGATCGCTGGTTGGTGGGTTTGGGGTTTGGCTTGCTGGATCGGTGGCGGGTGGTGCGGGGTCGGGTCTGGGCCGTGGTTGTTAGACGACGACGGCGTCATCGCTGCTGGGGAACATGGCTGCGGGGTTTCGCTAAAGCGCCCTCAACTCGGCAACGGGGGGCAAGGCGTCAACCGTGATGTTGATCTAGTCGAATGGTTCGAGGCGATAGCTGCACGACTACGACGGACCCGAATCTGTAGCGGCGACTGGCAAAGAGTCGTCACCGACGGTGCACTGACTGCGACAAACAACGTTGGAGTGTTTCTCGACCCGCCATACCTCGGCGAAGTCCGCGACAAGAGCTTGTACGTTGTTGACGACCACACAATCTCTCACGCGGTTAGAGACTGGGCGCTGAACGCCGACCCGAAGATTCGGATCGTGCTCGCCGGATACATCGACGAACACGATGACCTGATGCCCGATGATTGGGAACGCGTCCAATGGACAGCAGGAGCGTCGTACAAAACTTCGCGGCATACCAAAGAAGAGATCGACCAGAACCGTAACAAAGAAACATTGTGGTGCTCCCCCGCATGTAATCTCGTCGAGTCGCAGGCGCGGCTTTTCTGATGTCCACCCCAGATGTTCACCACGCAGCGATGCGTCGCCAGGTCCTTATCCGGTCGACCGGGCAAACCGGGTGTGTCAAGTGATATCTTCGGAAGTGATCCTCATCGCACCGCCAACATTTTAGCGACCGCCGTATGAGACACACCCGCAGCCTCCGCTATAACCCGCAATGACGCGCCCGCAGCGGAAGCCTCAGACATCGCGTCGCCCCTCCGCTGCTGCGAACGCCGATAAGCGCGCCGAGCCGAAACAACATCCTCACCGATCCGCTCGACTTCTTCCAACGCTTTAGCTAACCGCTTCGCCCGCTCAACCTCCGCGCTCCCGACTTTTTCGTTCATCATTTCAATCACTCCAATATGCTATAATTCGTTGATATGGCACCGGAAAGTAGGCACCAGAAACGGCCCCCGAAGAGACCGAATCCGCTACCGGCTCAAACTCACATATTCGGTAGTGTCGCTCATACCGCACCCGCTAGCACCCGATCGGCCCGCCTACGAGCCTTACTGGCCCAACCATCGGAAGGCGATTCAGGTTCAGCACCGCCGCCGACCTTGAACTCGCAGTATGCACGTGCA
>CBERPN010000432.1:0-2019 GCA_965524675.1 uncultured bacterium | reverse complement strand
ATCACTTCTGGCATTGGCTCGACCTGGGGCCGTCACAACTCTGGAACCTCGGACCACTCTGCACCACCCACCACCACCAAATACACGACAACGCCCACCAAATCACCCGCAACGCCGACCACACCCTCAACCTGCAAACCGCTACCGGCCTTGTTGTTGCGACTACCACAGTGCCGCACCCCCAACCACCGGCCGAACTCGCTATCAGCCGCGACTACCAACCCCCGCACGGCCACAAACCCGGCCGCAGTACCGAGACTGGTCGCAACGCCAACCAACCTGTCGAACCCGACCTGCCCCGCAGCACCCGCTGGAACAACCAACCCGCATGCGACCAACCCCCACCACCGGCACGCGACCCAAACCCATCACTCTTCTAGGTGGCTGGTCAGTGGGCTAGGTGGCTGGTGGCGAACGAGGTGTTTCTGGCGGTTCCAAGTTTCGTCGTCACCAAGGACGCAGTTTTCGCCACTAGTCATAGCTAATCGCGGAAGCAGAGGGCGGCGAAAATGGGTGATTGCAGGGGCGCCTCTCGTTTGACATCAGCCACCTAAAGGGCCTGAGCGAAGAAGCTGTCCAGCCGATTTCGGTAAGAGTCGAGAGCCGTTAGAACCGTGGCCTCATCCTCAGGCGGCAGCCAACAGACCACCCGATCTATTCCGGCTTTCGCATACTGTTCGACTACCGCCGGTTCACCGCTCGACGAATACACCGAAACGGTTGCGGTTGCTGGGTCTCGTCCCGCTTCCTCAAATGCTCGACGAAGATCGTCAAGGTGATTGAGGATTGTTCCGTAGCCCTCGATGGGTAGCCAGCCGTTGCCCCAGCTTGCGATGTCATGAAACCCTCGCTTCGAAGCGCGCGCTCCGAGGTGGACGGGTGGTCCGCCATGCTGAACTGGCTTCGGCCATGACCACGAAGGCTCTACCGACACGAACGGGCCGTCGTAAGCGCCTTCATCGTTGGTCCAGAGCGCTTTCATCAAAGCGAGGGAATCGGCGAGCTGCGCCGGAGCGTCTGCGAGCGTGACACCGTGGGTTTCGAGTTCTTCGGCGTTCCAGCCGTAGCCGACCCCGAGTTCGAGCCGACCATTCGACTGCCAGTCGAGGGTGGCGATCGTCTTTGCAGCTACGACCGGGTCGCGTAGCGCCAACAATGCCACTCCAGTTCCGATACGAAGCGTGGTAGTGGTTGCCGCCGCTCCCGCGAGAGCAACGAATGGGTCACAAGTTCGCAGGTACCATTCCGGTAGATCGCCACCGGGCCACTCGGTTCGGCGCGACGTAGGGACGTGAGTTTTCTCGGTAACCCAAAGCGATTCGAAACCTCGGCTCTCGACCTCGGGCGCCAAGCAATGCATTGGCATCGTCTGGTCGGTAGCAAAGATCTGAACGCCGATTTCCATGAACACAACAGTGTTCCCGAATAGAGTCCAAAGCGATTACCTGAGAGGTAGCGGAAGTCCGAGCAAGCAAATGGTTCCGCGATGCCACCACCGTCGGCTTTGTAGGCTAACTCTTGGGCTCTGGGCACGCGGCGTTGTCGATCGAACCGACCAACGTTGGCGGCGAGTGGAATCGTCCTCGCCGTTCTCACACTTGGGCCGAGGCGATCTTCGATGTCTAGGCCGTTCAGCGCGTCGACAAACAGGGCCTCTTCATCGCGGCATTGTGTGCCGCTGGTCTGGCACCGCTCGAGCTTCGTGTAAGCAGCATCGACTTGCGTACTACTGCCACCAGTGACAGCTCAAGAAACTGGAACGGGAGTGTCAACCTGGATTGGCCCCACTGTGCTCGAGCACACCCACTGGAAGTAGCGGAGCTCACAGTTTTTGGTCTCGATAAGCGCAGCGCTGATAGAGGAGGTCGGGCGCTGTGTCGCAGCAAGCCCATGTTCTGTACAATCATGTACGGTCATGTACAGTTAGTGTATGTCGACGACGATCTCGGTAAGCCAAGCCCGTTCGGATCTACCAAGAATCCTGGAGCTGATCGAAGCTGGCGAGGAAGTAACCCTTAC
>CBERPN010000431.1:0-2034 GCA_965524675.1 uncultured bacterium | reverse complement strand
ATGAATCACCCTCGGTGTTCGACGACGGTTGAGCAGTTGTCGCTATCCTGCAGTCCGCCTGCACGACGCTGCTTTTAGTACTCTGCTCCGACGAGCAATCGTCGCCGAGTTCAGCAAAGCCAACCGTGCGTGCTGCTTGTTCGGAGTTCGAGTCCGAGGCGCCCCCACAGGCACCCGCCAGAAGCAGACAACTCAGAACGGGCAACAACAAGCTTTTTCTGTTCACGCCAAGCCATCGTCATCTTCATCAGATTCCTGAAGTACGGGCTGTCAATCCAAACTATTCATGACTGGTAGCACTCCAGGCGCCATTCTGGGGTTGGCTGGCGTTAGCAAAGGTGGGCGGCACCAAGCGGGCCGCCATCGAGTGCAACCCGGTGGGTTATGCGTTGCTCGTCGTAGTCGAGCAGCGCATAGTGCTGGGTCGACCAGTTGTCCCAGATCACGACATCGCCCTCACTCCACCTATGACGGTAGGTGAAGTCGGGCCGAGTCACGTGCTCGAGAAGGAACGGGAGGATGATTGCGGCCTCGCTGGGTGGAAGGTTGGTGATAGAGCGGGTGAAGATCGAGTTCACGAAAAGAATTGGCCTGTTCGTAATCGGATGGCTGACGACCACTGGATGCTCGGTGCCAGCGTCGTCAGAGATAGCGTGCAGAGCGCGTCGGTTTTCGAGCAACTTCTTCATGCCGCCCGACAGTGCGTCGTAAGCGGCGTAACAGTTGGTGAACACGGTATCTCCGCCGACCGAAGGCAGCTTCCGCAAGCACAGGGCTGCACCCATTGGAACTTCGGGCCGGTAGCTGGCATCGCAGTGCCATTTGTCGGCCCGATAGCCGCCGGTACTGTCGAAGACGGTTATTGCATCGAAATCGGGGTGGCTAACGTTGTAACTCTCGGGTGGAGACGGCGAACCAAACACCGACGCGAGGGCAATCAGCTCTTCTGCAGACGGATTTAGCTGCTCAAATGCCAGTACCTGGTGGTGCCAAAGCGCTTCACGAAGCGTCTCACTCGCCGCACCTGGAGCCAATAGTTGTTCGAGAGTTCCCTCGACGCTTGCTCCGATCAGGCCTGATCGCCGCTTGAAAGCAATACCGGCACTCGTGTCCATTACTTCTCCTTCAGAATCGTTTTCTAGAAGGTATCTGGGCAATTGATTCCTTTCAAGATACGAGAACGAATGATCTGACCGTGTCTGGCAAGCCCCCGGTTTTGTCAGATAGCACGAAGTTCGGTATATATGTAGTTTGTGAACGTACAGCGACTGAACGAACAGCGTTTCCTGATACTCACTGCCCTCGCCACCGGTCCTCTACATGGCTATGGCCTCGTCGCTGAGATCGCCGACATCACAAAGGGCGAGTCGCGCCCTCGCCCCGGTTCGCTCTATCACGGGCTTGACAAGATGCTCGAACAGGGCCTAGTCGAAGTGGCCAGCGAAGCGGTAGTCGACGGGCGACTGCGGCGCTCGTACGCGCTGACAAGCTCGGGCCGTGAACTGCTGGCTGCTACCGCCTTGAGACGCAGGCGCGAAGCCGACACGGCAATCGGTCGTCTGGGCCTCGCGTACAGGATCACGTGAAGCGAAAACAAAGAACTGCAGAATACTACCGGTGGAACCGATTATCCGAATCGCTGCTGCGGTGGGTCGAGGTCGACCGCGCAGAAGAGATCAAAACACACATCGGCGACGCAACCCAGGCCGGCGCACCTCTTGAGCCCATCGACGCGGCGTCGGTCGCCCGCTTGGCAGCAGCGACAATCACCAAACGACAACTGCCCCTCTTCGTCGCCGGGTTACCCATCGCGATGCTGTGCATCCTTGCCTACGGGTCGATCTACGAGAGCCACTTCATGCCGTGGGATCTCATGGAAGAGACTCCTTCGACCAACCCAGCGGCTGCAACAGCTCGAATGGCGATCAACAATGCCTGGCTGGTCGTTCTGCCTGTAGGCCTAGTGAGCGGCTGGCGCGCGGCCTTGTGCGTTCGCCAAGGTCGACCCCTGCTTCCAGCAGTGTTCGTGGTCGC
>CBERPN010000430.1:0-2076 GCA_965524675.1 uncultured bacterium | reverse complement strand
AAAGCCCAGGTCTGGTCGACTCGTCTGTATCGCTTTGGCTGCCCTTCGATCGCTACTTCGTAGACGTACGCGGCGGCGCCAGGCACTGGTGTCCAGCCAGCGGTGATGCCGCCTGGCTGCGCAGCGGCCGAACACCTGATGTCGCCAGCGGTGATAATGCCGCAGTCACCCGCTGGGCTATAAGAGCCGTCGCTATACTTTGCCGATAGGAACAAGCGCGCAGTCTGGCCCGGCGGGATTGTGATGTTGGCCGACGTGCCACCGAGTTCGCCATAGCTGGTAGATCCACCGGTCTCGAGGCGATACACGTAGCTGGTGGCGTTAGCTACTGAATTCCAGCGCAGGTTTGCACCACCGTTACGTGAGCTCGTCCAACAACTGGTCGCCCGGTCGTTGGAGCCGGGTTGGCTCGGCGGGGGAGTGGCCGGGCCGGTTCCTCCTGATTGTCGCCCACCGAAGTAAGGGTTGGAGCGGAGCCGCTTGAACGCCTCGACCGACGAAGCGGACGAATCCCAGCGGCGATCACAAAAGCCCGAGTTCTGACTTTGGTGGAACCAAAGAACTGCTCGAATCGCTGGGAAGTTGTTGCTTAGCGACGAACCCATTGCATCGACCCAGCGAGCTTTCGCTGCGCCGTCGCCCGGCAATTCGTTGCTAGCGGTTTCGCCAATCATGAGTGGCTTGTTGGGATGGTTGTTCTGAGCCCAGCGATAGAACGGTCGAGCTTGATCCTCGAAGGATCGCCAAGGCGCTCCAATATGGCAGCCGTGCCAGTTGTAGGGGTTGTACGAAATCCAGTCGATGATGTCGTCGCCTGGATACATTGCGGCGACTCGATCAAAGCCGCCGTAGCTATGGCCCATATAGTTGATGAACCAGACGAGATTGTTGCCAGCGATGGGTTCCATGACATCGTACGCATGTCTGTACATCGCCACGTAGTCGTCGGTTGTGCCGAACGACCCAACATTGTCTTCGGGTTCGTGATGCAAGCCAAAAATTACCTTGGTACCGCTGCTTGCAATCTGTTGAGCAACGCGACGCAGAGCGGCGTCATGGTCGCCGCGGGCTACCTGCCGCCAGGGCGCAATATCGGTACGGGTGGTGGTGACCTTCCAGGAGTACACGAGCCGGTGACCCGAACCGACGAGGCCTCGTTCGCGCTGGCCAAAGAAATCTGCACCTGGCCCTACCTTGTAGATGCGAACAAGATCGAGTTGGCTACCGAGGACGCTTTCCTGGGTACCTACATCGAGTCGATCGACATGGCGATCGGTACTGCCGAGCCACGCACCACATGAGGGAACCAGTAGATAATCAGCGCTACGTCCTTGGCACGATTCAGCTCCGGCGGCGGGCACTTCTGAGACCACGGCGAACGATGCGGCCACGGTCGCGAGCGCCAGTAACGCGACCAGCGAACGGCTGTGTAGTCGGTGTCCGGGGGCTGGGTTCGGTTTCATATGGCTCCAAACGAGAAGTGAGGTTGATCACTGCTCGCCGAAGCCTAGGTCTTTAGATGATTATCAGTCTATTTCAAGGTTATCGCATGGTTTTAACTGTGCTGATGTTCTGCGTGTTCTGTGGATTCTGCCGATTCTTCCATCTCTTTGCGGACCTCGTCCATGTCGAGTTCGGCCACTTGGGAGATCAGGTCTTCAAGGGCGTCACCGGGCAGAGCTCCCGGCTGAGAAAACACTCGGATGCCATCGCGAAAGATCATTAGGGTGGGAATCGAACGAATCCCAAGTGCTCCGGCGAGCTCTTGCTCGGCCTCGGTGTCGACCTTTGCGAACGCGGCATCGGGATGCTCCTCGGAGGACTTCTCGAATACTGGGGCGAACGATTTACACTGACCGCACCAGCTGGCCCAGAAGTCGACGAGGACCACTCCATCTTGGGCGATGGTCTCTTCGAAGTCGTCTTTGGTGATGTCTATGGTTGCCATTGGTGCTGCTTCCGGTAAAGCCCAGATTTGGGGGGGGGTGCTGTTAAGACATCAAACCGAATTCTTCTACGTGGTATTCCCCAAGGCGAGCCCCTAGCGGCGAGATCAAGCGGAAGCCAGGAGGTCCG
>CBERPN010000429.1:0-2110 GCA_965524675.1 uncultured bacterium | reverse complement strand
CTAGGGCGCGGCGGAAGCTTTTCGCTTGGTTCTGTGAGCGTGGGAGCCTCACCTACCGGTGGATTGACGGTGACATCACCCAAGTACATGAGCAGTTTGGTGGCGCGGTCTGCGCCAGCGGTTGCCGTGGTCAGTTCGGGGCGCTGGTCGATAAAGGAGGTGGTGACCCGTCCCTCGACAAAGTCATCTTCGGCCAACAGTGCCGACAAGTAGCCTAGGTTGGTAGCGAGCCCACGAACTCGGAACTCAGCAAGGGCGCGCCGGGCGCGGGCCACCGCTGTGGGGAAGTCCTTTCCTCGACAAGTGAGTTTGACCAGTAGGGAATCGAAGTACGGTGAGATCTCGGCCCCCGCGTAGCCGCTTCCGCCGTCGAGGCGGACGCCAGCGCCGCCCGGCTGGCGGTAAGCGACGATCCGGCCGGTGTCGGGACGGAATTCGTTTGCCGGATCTTCGGTGGTGATCCGGCATTGCAGTGCAGCCCCTCGTTGCGCCACGGCACTTTGAACGAGTCCGATTTCGGGAAGGCTCTTACCGCTGGCGACCAACAGTTGGGTCTGGACGAGGTCGATGTCGGTGGTCTCTTCGGTGACGGTGTGTTCCACTTGGATTCGAGGGTTCATCTCGATGAAGACGTAGCGACCGTCGGGGTCGACCAAGAACTCGACGGTGCCCGCGTTGCGATAGTTGATCGAGTTGCCAAAAGCTACGGCGTCAGCGCAGAGGCGATCGCGAAGTTCGGGATCTAGGTTGGGCGCGGGAGCGACCTCGACCACTTTTTGGTGTCGTCGCTGCACCGAGCAGTCGCGCTCGTAGAGATGCACAACGTTGCCTTGGCCATCGCCAACTAATTGAACCTCGATGTGGCGTGGGTCGATAACAGCTTGTTCTAAGAAGACCGTCGGATCGCCGAATGCGCTTTCGGCTTCGCGCACGGCGGCGTCGAGGGCCTCTGGTAGCTCGTCGGGGGTGGGAACCATTCGAAGGCCTCGGCCACCGCCACCGGCTGCCGCCTTTACGAAAATGGGAAAGCCAATGGGTTCGGCGAACTCGATTGCGGCTGCCGCGTTGGTTATCGCCGGCGATTGCTGAAGCACTGGCAGACCCGCGGCCGTGGCAGCAGCGTGCGCTCGCTGCTTGTTTCCGGTGAGGCGAAGAACCTCCGATGTCGGTCCGACGAATATGATGCCAGCTTCTTCACAAGCCATCGCGAGGTCTGGATTCTCTGACAGAAACCCGTATCCGGGGTAGATGCCGTCGGCGCTGGCGTCGAGAGCGGTGCGAACGATGGTGTCGATGTCGAGGTAGGCACGAATAGGTTGACCCTTTTCGCCTATCTGGTATGACTCGTCGGCTTTGAGCCGATGCAGGCTGTTGCGATCTTCCCAGGTGTAAACGGCGACGGTCTCGATCCCAAGTTCGACCGCGGCTCGAAAAGCGCGGACTGCGATCTCGCCTCGGTTTGCGACGAGTAGTCGGTTGATCATGGGTTGCAGCGAGCCATGGCTGAATCCAAAAGCTGGGCGAGTTCGGAGCGTTCGGCGTCGCTGAGCACCTCGCAGGTGCGGCCGAACAACTCGTGAGTTGTTTCGACAGCGGCGTCCTGCGCAACCCGAAACTGCGAAGGGTCGGGGTACGGCTCGGGCCAGAAGTACTGAGCAGCGCCTTCGGGTCCATCTGAAGCCAGCACAGCTTCGAGCGGCTGTAGCCCGGCTGCAAGTAGTGCCATGACGTGAACTCCGCCACGGAGTTCACGAAGCACATGGAGTACCTGCGCGGCCCGGCCTTCGAGATCATCCGGAAGGGCGACTTCGCGCCAACCAGCGAACAGAGCACCCCAATAGCCCCCAGCGTTGTCGACGATCTTCGATGTGAGTTCGGTCAGCCGCTCGAGCCCCTCGAAGCCGGTAAGGTTGCGATGACCCCACTGCTGACAAGCGCGGGCGTAGGCAGCGGTAGCGTCGTGCGGCGCCAATTTGTCGATGGCTCCAGCCCATATTGCCTCGACTAGCTCAGGCGCGATGAATGGATACGCCGCCGCCACCACTTGGGGATGTGTGTCACCAAGAACCGAGCCGCGGCCGAGGCCATAGAAACCGGCGAAGTCTAGGCC
>CBERPN010000428.1:0-2167 GCA_965524675.1 uncultured bacterium | reverse complement strand
GGTGTCAGACACGTCCCTAATCAGGCGTCCCTAATTCATCCGTTAGGTGGTGTCAGACACGTCCCTTATTCCTGGCTGTGCAACCAGGTTCATTGCCTGTAGGGCCAGCAATAACGAACGTATCGGACACCGATCATGAGTAAGCCCGAGCCTGATGGCCTGCGTGACCGGGGAACGCCAGCGAGTAACGATCACTCCGAATAGCGACCCAATCGATGGCCAGGAAGTGCTAGCCGCGGGCAGTGGGTTAGTTCGAGTGGGTTAACCAGCCTCGGGGTGCTCGACCAGGTACACGGTGGCTGGCAGCGCTTCTGTTTGGTAGTAGCCCTCGGGTAGCCACAGACTGCCCTGCTGAGTAAGGAAATAGACCTGCCATCCGTAGTAGCCATAGAACGCTCTCGGGTCGTCGCGCATGATTTGCGCGTACGCTTGCACGCCTCGCACATAGGGCTCGGAGTTGTTGTAGCCGAGCAGGGCGCGATCCATGTTGTCGGGACCGCCTCGGCGCACCAGGTAGCGAGCCGCAGCTTGGATTGAATCGTGGGGATCGTTTACATCACCTTCGCCAACCTCGTCCCAAGTTGTGGGAATGAACTGCATCGGCCCCTGCGCGCCCGCCGTGCTGAGCCCGCGGATTCGCCCCATCCTCGTTTCGACCAAGTTGATCGCCGCTAGGTATTCCCACTCGATTCCCGTGGCTGCAGCAGCCTCTTGATAGAAGCCGAGTAGCTCGTCGGGCGGCGGGGGAGCGACAACTTCCCAGGCGGGCACGTTGGCTGAAATGCTGGCGTCGCTGTGCATGCTGCGAAACTCGCGACCGGCCTCGATGTTGGCTGTCGCGATGGCCGCGATGTCGGCTGGAAGCTGTGCCATCACCGCCTCGTCGAGTTCGGGGTGGGACCCGAGGTAGCGATAAGCAACCTGTTGACGATGGCTAACTTCGGCCAGGGTTACCGGGTCTACCGTCGGGTCGCGAATCTCGGTTTCTGTTTCGAGGATTGCTGCTGCCAGGTCGATCGGATCGATAGGCGCTATCGGCCGCTTGCCGGTGCTGTCGACCGGAGCGAGTGTTGTTGTTGCTGCCACATCGAGTCCAGCCGGTGGCGGCTGAGTCGTTGTGGTCGTCGCTGCTTCGACCTGTGATGGCGGCGGTGAGTCCAATAGTGTTGGGCGCTGGGGCGCTCCGCATGCGGAGGCGACCAGCGAGAGTAGCGCTCCAAATAGAGCAGCACGGCGAAGTGTTTGAATTTGCACGGGGGGTTAGCTTGGCACGACGGCGAGGCGCGCTAGCTGACCCTGCTGTGACATAACGTAGATCTCGCCATTCTGGTCCTGTCCAAAGCTCACCACCTGGCCACCCTCAACACTCAGACCGAGCAGCTCGGTTTTTCCGGTTTGAGAAACCGTGACGATATCGGCCACGCAGTAGTCGGCGAAGAGGTACTGGCCGACGAGCCCTGGGATCTCTGTGCCGCGGTAGACATATCCGCCGGTGACCGAACAACTCCCATCATCGTGTGAGTACTCATAGATTGGTTCCACATGGCCTTCCGGTTCGGGGCCAGAGAATTCTTCTGAACCTTCGCGCAATGCCCAGCCCAAGTTCGCGCCGTTTCCTGCGCCATCGGATGCACGAAGCACCGTGACTTCTTCAAGTCGGTTCTGGCCGACGTCGGCTATCCAAAGGTCGCCGGTGGCGGAGTCGAACGAGAATCGCCACGGGTTGCGTACCCCCCACAAAAAGATCTCGGGGGCGCCGCCTCCATCGGCAAAGGGATTGTCGGCAGGAATCGCATAGCGGTCGCCTGAAGTCGGATCGATTCGGATTATTGATCCGAGCGTCGTCGTGGTGTCTTGGCCCGACCCGAGCGGATCGCCGCCAGCGCCGCCGTCGCCTAGTCCTAGATATAGAAAACCGTCGGGTCCGATTTCGACCTGACCTCCGTTGTGGTTTCCGAACGGTTGAGAGACAGCGAACAGAAACCTTCGGCTGTCGCGATCGAGTAACTCGCCGTCCATGGTCCATTCATCGAGGCGCGTGTCGCCGTTGAGGTCGGAGTAATGCAGATACAGCTTGGAGCCGTCGCTTGATAATGCTCCACCGAGCAGACCACGCTCGACCGAGGTAGCGACCTCGGCCGATAGGTCGAGCAATGCTTCACCGGTG
>CBERPN010000427.1:0-2178 GCA_965524675.1 uncultured bacterium | reverse complement strand
GTCGGAAACATCGATGTCTGCGGGGTGGCTAGCTGTTGTTTCGAAGTCGATCGTCGCGGCATTGATGATGACGATCTCGCCGGTGCTTGCATCGATGGCCCAAATGTCGGTTGGGCTGGGAGACGTCATTGCGAAGCTGTGGGTCGGGTCGTCGGGGTCACTCACGGCAACGAACTCGCCGGTGGGGCCATTGGCTATGTCCTCGGCAAAGCTGAACGTTTGTGCGATGACCAAGGGAGCATCGTTCACAGGGGTCACGGTCACAGCGATCGTTCCGGTCGCGAAGTTTCCGGCGCTGTCTTTAACCTTGTACGTGATGAGATCATTGTTGGTCTCTGTCCCGTCGTGGCTGTAGCTGAGCACGGTACCGAGGAACGTGGTTGCCGCAGAGTTGCTACCCGGAGCGATGATGCTGGCAATGACGAAGGAGTCGCCCTCGGGGTCGATGTGTGCCCCCGAGACGTTGAATAGCAATACATCACCCTCGGCCACAGATGCTGCAGACGACCCGGCGCTGGGTGGCTCGTTCTGGTCGGTTACCGAGATTGCTACGATCGCAGTAGCGGCCAGTCCGGCAGGGTCGGAGACGGTTACCGTTAGGACATAGGAGTTCTGTTCCTCACGGTCGAGCGGCGTTGTTGTAACTATCTCACCGCTTGCGCTGATGGTGAAGCGTGCATCGGGATCTCCGTCGCTGATGTCATAGGTCAACGAATCGCCATCTGGATCGGTCGTGACCGCCGAGGCGACGCTGGTTCCGGCAGGATTGTTCTCCCCGACGCTCACAAAGCCGCCCGGCGGGGCAAAAGGTGCCTCGTTTACGTCGCTGATATTGATTGTGATGGTCGTCCTGGCTGTCTCGGCGCCGTCGGATATCGCGACATCGATGGTTAGCGACGGTCTCGTCTCATGGTCGATCGCGGCAGTGTCAGTGACGACTATTTCGCCAGTTGATGAGTTGATTTCCCAACCGCCACCAACCGCCGTCGAGGCATCGAAAAGGTGCGTCGCGTTGTCGGGGTCGACGACTGCGACGAATTGGCCGGTCGGGCCGACCGAGATGTCTTCGGCGAATTCGAAACTCTGATCAGAGGCCGACGGCGGGTCGTTCACCGGAGTAATCGTGAGGTTGATTGTTCCAGTAGCCGAATTGCCCGCAGGATCGCTGATCTTGTACCGAACGGTATCTATCGCCTGCTCTGAGCCATCGTGCACGTAGGTAATCAGCGCACCTACCGCGATGGTCGAGAGCGAGTGCTGGCCTTGGTCGGTGATCGCGGTGACTGTCAGATCGTCGCCGTCAGGGTCAGAATGGAGACTTCTGATGTCGATGGTGAAGGTCTGCCCCTCGCTAATCACCTTGTCGACGGTGATTGAAGTCGGGGCTTGATTTGGAGGAATCGTGGTCGGTGCCACGGTGGTGGTCGCTGGTGGTGTAGTCGACGTTGTGGTTGGGGCGTCGGAAATGGTGACGTCGACCGTCGCTGTAGAAGTGCCGCCCGCGCCATCGCTAACCGTGTACTCAAACTCGTCGCGGGTTGTCTGTGAGTCGTCGTGGAGGTAGGTGAGCTTGCCACCAGAAACCGAAACGGTTCCGGCGACCGATCCTGACGCGGCAATAAGAGTCAGTTGGTCGTCGTCGACGTCGCTGTCGTTCTCGGTAAATACCGAACCGTCAAAGCTGGTCGCAACTCCTTTGGTGACGTCCACACTGTCATCGACCGCAATCGGTTCGTCGTTGGTGGGCGTTACCACGAGAGTCACGAGCCTCGCTTCGGAGAGCAGCTCTCCGTCGGACACCTTGTAGAAGAAGGACGCTTCGGCAGTTTCGCTTCCATCGTGGGTGAACACGATCGTGTCGCCGGTAGTGACTACCTGCCCGTTCAGCGGATTGTCGCCTACTAACGCTTCGAGCTGGTCGCCGTCGGCGTCAGAGACTGGTAGACGAGACAGGCCTGAGTTCAACGAAACTGCATACTCGACCGACCCTCCTTCCTCTACCCGTCCCGAATGGTCGGCGGCTAAGGGCGCATCGTTAATGTTGGCAATGCTCACCGGGATCGTCTCGGTGACGCAGGCTCGCGAAGCGTTGCAGATCTCGACGGTAAAGGAATCGTCGCCGACAAAGCCAGGGTTAGGCGAGTACTCAAAACCAAAGCTTGTGGCATCGTCTTGGAG
>CBERPN010000426.1:0-2214 GCA_965524675.1 uncultured bacterium | reverse complement strand
AGCGCGCGAGCGTCGGGTGAACTCCCCCGGATCGCCCCGCTTCAGTTCATCAGCAGCTTCTGGAGAGAGATCGTTGGGAAGGTAGCTCAGCGGATCGTGAGCGCTCGTCTGGTCGGTGACGATATCGGCGGCCACGCCGTCGGCGAGCAGGCGGGGCAAGATGTCGGCTGCGTTGCCCAGCAGGCCGACAGATAAGGCGGTCGAGGATGCTTTGGCGGCGCTTACCCTCTCGATGGCCGAGTGGTAGTCGGGCGCAATTTCATCCAGGTAGCGATGGTCGACACGACGCTGCAGCATCTGTTGATCGACATCGATAATCAGTACCACGCCATCATTCATGGTTACGGCCAACGGCTGGGCGCCACCCATGCCGCCAGCCCCTGCGGTGATTGTGAGCGTACCGGCGAGTGTGCCGCCAAAACTCTTCCGCGCGATCTCGGCGAAACACTCATAGGTGCCTTGCAGAATTCCCTGGGTACCAATATAGATCCAGGATCCGGCCGTCATTTGGCCGTACATGGTCAAGCCTTGGTTTTCGAGGCGCCTGAACTCCTCCCAGTTAGCCCAGTCGGGCACCAGATTGGAGTTGGCGATCAGTACGCGCGGGGCCCACTCGTGGGTTCGGAGAACCCCGACCGGTTTGCCCGACTGCACCAACATCGTCTCGTCGGCCTTGAGTGTCGTAAGGGTGTTCAGCATCGCTCGATACGCATCCCACGAACGCGCCGCTCGGCCCGTGCCGCCATAAACCACCAGCTCATCTGGGTTCTCGGCCACCTCGGGGTCGAGATTATTCTGCAGCATCCGAAAGGCGGCTTCCTGCTGCCACCCCAAACACGACAATTTCGCGCCACGTGGCGCGGCGATGCCACGGACCGGCTTTCCGAGCCCTATCGATGCCATTGGGTTCCCTACGGGGTTGAGCGCCATTTCTTCTGCTTGCAGTCTGTGACTACCACTCCTAGATTGCCAACCCTTACACTGCCTCGGCTCAGGCGACGTTCCCAACCAAGGCACTGCGCCGGCTGACGAGGAGTTTGGGAAGACACCGAACCTTTGCTTCCGAGTGCAACGGCAGGACACTAGAAAGACATGACCAAATGATGATTTCTCTCGATGGCCCAGGGGTGACAATCGACAACGTCGTAGCGGTGGCCCGCAAGGGTGCCGAGGTGCAGCTCACCACCGGCGCGATCGAGCGCATGGCCGCAGCGCGCTCCATCGTCGAGCGATTAGCCGAAGGCGAACCAAAATACGGAATCTCCACCGGCTTTGGCGCTCTTGCTACGGTGTCGATCGCACCCGATCGACGTCAGGCGCTACAAACTGCCCTCGTCCGCTCTCACGCCGCAGGAATGGGCGAACCAGTCGAAGAAGAAGTGGTACGCGCAATGGTCTTGCTCCGTGCCAGGACTCTCGCGCTGGGGGCAAGCGGCTCACGTCCCTTGGTCGCTGAAGCGATGCTCAACCTACTGAACGCAAGCATTTCGCCAATCGTCCCCGAATACGGTTCGCTCGGCGCCAGCGGCGATCTCGCCCCACTAGCCCACGCAGCGCTGGCGTTGTTGGGCGAAGGCGAGGTCTATCACCGGGGCGTCCGTCGGGCAGCAGCCGACGCACTGAGCGACGAGAATTTAGATCCGATCACTTTGGCCGAAAAGGAGGGATTGTCGGTAACCAATGGCACCGACGGCATTCTCGGAATGCTCTGCTTAGCAGTCCACGACGGCGGCCAGCTTCTAGACCAAGCCGACATGACCACAGCGATGACCATAGAAGGGTTGCTCGCCACCGACGCGCCGTTCGCCAGCGATCTACAGGCGTTGCGCCCGCACCCTGGCCAAGCGGTTAGCGCCGCCAATCTACGAACGATGTTGCAAGGGTCAGCCATCGTGGCCAGCCACTCCGAGAACGATTCGCGGGTACAGGACGCCTACTCAATTCGCTGCACCTCATCGGTTCACGGAGCAGCACGCGACACCCTCGATCATGCCCGCCGAGTAGCCGAAATAGAACTCGGCTCCGCCATCGACAACCCAATGGTGTTACCCGATGGCCGGGTCGAGTCGTGCGGCAACTTCCATGGAGCACCGCTGGGCTTCGTCGCCGACTTTTTGGCAATCGCGATTACCGAGATAGGAGCGATCGCCGAGCGCAGGATGGACCGCCTACTCGACAAAACCCGAAGCGCAGGCCTGCCACCATTTCTTGCCG
>CBERPN010000425.1:0-2231 GCA_965524675.1 uncultured bacterium | reverse complement strand
ACCGATTTCAAGGCTCGATCCGTGGGAAGCCTGGACGCTGCCGAGACAGTTGACGGTATTGCCGACCGTAGAGGGGTGGCGATTCGGATCTCTGAGATAGATGGTGTCGTTCAAGACGGTGGACACAAGAACAACGTCTTTGGTGGAGATGATCAGACCGAGTGCACGACCGGCTTTACAGTCAAGAACGCGGCCGGGACGCGTGGGTTTGTGACCGCCGGTCACTGCGACAACAACATCTCTATTCTTCCGAAGAATGGCACACCAAATATCAGCGGGTCATACCAATTCGGCCTGCGGAACGCCAATACCGATGCGCAGTGGCACACTACGGCGAGGCCTGAGAAAGCGAAGTTTTATGTCACTGATGCTGACCAGCTGCGACCACTTACGGGTCAAGTTCTCCGTTCTCAAAGTCTCGTGAACGTCGTTGTTTGCCATATGGGAAAGACCACGGGTCGAAGCTGCGGGACGATCGTCGCCATCGACCACGAGCCGCCGGCAGCGCTCTGTCCTAACTCCTCGACCGGGTGCGATGATGTCTGGATAAAGGTTGAAGGGGCTAATCTCGAATGTATCCCCGGAGATAGCGGTGGCCCTTGGTTTCGCGGGAAGAAGGCCTACGGAATCTATAAGGGGCAGGGCACTAATTCCGCTGGCAACTGTGTGTTTGCTTTCTTCATGTCGTCGACTTATCTCGGCAACATTGGGGTCACGTATGTGTTTGCCTAACCTGTCATCGTGACGCTTCGATTTGTGCGGTTCGTGTGTGTGGTGGTGCTGCTCGGCTTGGTTGCTGTTGGGTGCGGGTCCGATAGTGTTTCTAAGCCTGCTTCACCACCGGAGATCTTTGTTCCCATCTACCCGTGGGAAGGCGTCTCCGATGGCGCTGATTTCAAGGGCACAATTTCGTTCGATGGCGAGTGTCTGCTAATCGGACTCACCTTGCCGATCTTTCCTGATGAGTTGACGAGCTGGGATGGCTCGGCAAGAGAGTTGACCTTTGATGGCGAGGTTTACCGCGAGGGGGATTCGGTAAACTGGGGCGGCGGAGAATTGACGTTGGAGCAGGCTGGTCGATTCGCGACCGATAATCTTCTACCCAACCACCGGGCCTGCGGCGCCGAGGGTGCATGGCTCGTGGGTCCCTGACACTTCGTAGACCGTAGTCAGAACGGGTTTAGCTCGATAGGGCGTTGGCTAGGGGTTCTAGGCGGCTGGGGTCTACGTCGCCGCGCATCGACCATACGACTATGTCGAGTCCTGCTTCAAAGAAACCGTGCGCCTGTTCAGCCAGGGCAGAGTTCTCAACATCGGGGTCGCACATCAGGTGTGCCGAGCGGGTGATCTCCGACTCGTCGCGACCTACCGCCTCGCAATGCTCTTTGAGGACCTCGTTGAGTTCGGTCCATTCTTCGGGGGTTTCGGGGAAGGTCATGTCCCACTGATCGGCGAACCGTGCGACCGTGCGCAATGTTCGCTGACGGCCCTTGCCTCCGATGACGATGGGCAACTTGGCTTGTACCGGTTTGGGTTCGCACCAAGCGTCGGTGAGTTGGTAGTACTCGCCCTCAAAGCTCGTGGTGGTGTTGTTGAGCAACGAGACGATGACTTCCATGCCCTCTTCGAATCGATCGGAGCGTTCCTTCTTGGTGCCGAGTGGAATGCCGTAGGCATCAGATTCCATGAAGTTCCAACCGGCACCCATTCCCAGCTCGAACCGTCCGTTCGACAGGTGGTCGAGCGTCGCCGCCATGTTGGCGGTGACCGCTGGGTGGCGGTGGTGCATTCCGTTGACCATCGCCCCGATTCGGATGCGCGACGTTGCTTGCGCCAGGGCGCCGAGCATGGTCCAGCCTTCGAGGTTCGGGCCGTCGTAGGGCGGTGCGAGCGGATAGAAGTGGTCCCAGTTCCAGGCCGACTCAAACACGTCGATCTCATCGGCCGCCTGCCAGAAGGTTAGAAACTCAGGCCACGTGGCGTGGTGCGGTGGGGTCTTGATCGCATAGCGGGGCACAAAGTCCATCCTGTTCTCCCGAAATTGCGCTGCTGATACCGGATAATCCTGGCTGAGCATCGCAAGAACGGGTTAGAGCGTTTTCTCTAGTCGGTCTAGCGTTTTCATAGCGTCGAGGCATTGCCGAAGCGATGCGTTTGGTTCGCGCCCTTCGGCGATAGCGGCGAAGAACTCGCGGTCTTGAAGTTCGATTCCGTCCATCGAGATATCGACC
>CBERPN010000424.1:0-2238 GCA_965524675.1 uncultured bacterium | reverse complement strand
AGCCGCGGTGAATCTCGCTGACGAACTCGCTTGATCGCTCAAGGTCGATACCCAAGAGGCGGTGGCCATAGGGGCCAGCACACGAACAACCACCGCGCGACTGGATGCCGAACACGTCGTTGAGCAAGGCCACCACAAAGTTGTGATGTAGATACTGCTCGCCGTAGCGAACGACGAAAGACACGATCGATAAGCGCTCGGCGGCGTGGCTGCCGAGCACATCTAGGTTGGAGTTCTCTTCCCAGGAAGCGATGGCTCGTGATATGAAATCGTGCTCGTGGCGGCTGATCGCTTCGACCCCGACCGCCTCTTTCAACTGAAAGACCAAACCTGCTCGAATCGACTCGACGATGGCCGGGGTGCCGCCTTCCTCGCGATGTTCGATGTCGGTGAGGTAGTCATGCTCGTTCGGGTTCACGAACTCGACTGTGCCGCCACCCGGTACGTCGGGGACCCTGTTGGTGAACAATTCGCGACGGGCAACCAATAGACCCGGGGTTCCCGGGCCACCTATGAACTTGTGCGGCGATACAAAGATTGCATCCATGTACGCCAGATTTCCGTCCTTCTTCGACCCGACGTCGATGGTCACATACGGAGCAGCGGCTGCGAAGTCCCAGAAGGAAAGGGCTCCGTGCTCGTGCAAGAGCGTCGACACCGCATCGGTGTCGGTGATTATGCCCGTGACATTCGATGCGGCAGAGAACGAACCGATCAGCAGCGATCTGCCAGCATGTGCTTTGAGTTCTCGCTCGAGATGCTCAAGACACACGTGTCCGTCGATGTCCTCGTGGATAGCGACCACCTCGGCTAGCGATTCGCGCCACGGCAACTCGTTCGAGTGGTGTTCGTATGGCCCGATGAACACCACGGGACGATCCTCGTCGGGGATCTGTTCGCCGAGATGGTAACGATCGTCGAGAACCGATGGAATCCGCAGACCCATCGCGCCGACCAGCTTGGCGATTGCATAGGTGGCCCCACTGCCGCAGAACAACAGAGCGTGCTCGTCGGTGGCGCCCACACATTTGCGGATGATCTCGCGAGCCTCCTCGCGAAACCGAGTGGTCTGTAGGCCGGTACCCGATGATTCGGTGTGGGTGTTGGCGTACAGCGGTAGTACGACAGCACGTACGTAGTCCTCGATGAACGACAGCGCTCGACCCGAGGCGGTGTAGTCGGCATAGATAACCGGCCGAGGCCCGAAAGGTCCGTCGATAAGCTCTGACCCGCCGATTACAGACTCACGGACATACTCGATCAGTTCATCAGAGTCAGAAGCCATCAAATCACTCTCCGGGTTCGGTGTGCAGAACCACATTGTAGGTGCTCAGTCGGTTGAGCCATACCGCTAGTGTTCTCAAGCATGTGTGCTCCTTAGCCCCGCCAGCGCACGACACGGATATGCGTTTCAGCGGCCAGAGCGCTGAAGTCATCCACATCACTGGTGAGGACCGGTTCATTGATTCGTCGCGCGAGCACCGCCAGATGAGCATCGATCGGATCTGAAGTGCCAGTCTTGGCCAACAGCTCGCCAATATGGCGCCCACTCCCGAATTCGGGATGTACTTCCATAGAGTTCAATGCCTTGCTCAGATTGGCCTGGTTTGGGCTGCGCCATACTTGGGCAACAATCGCTTCGGAAGTATGAAGTACTTGGTCTGCTTCCAGTGCGGCGCCCATCAGGGCTGCGAGCGATCGTCGGTTTCTGTCAATGGCTATGAGGGGCCCAGCATCGAGAATCACTAGAAATTGGTCATTAGAAATATTGCCTGGCGACTTCGAGCTCGGAGTCGGTGAGTTGGCCAGACTCGGCTTCGGTTTCAGCAATGAACTCGCGCATGTTGGCGAAGAGTCGTTCCTTTCTTGCCAGGACCGACAGTGCCGATTTTACTGCCGCCGTCTGGGTGCCGTAGACACCAACCAGGAACTTCAGGTCGCTTTCTGCTTGCTCATCAAGCCTCAATGCGGTTCGTTCTGCCATGGTCAAACGATACGGCATACCCATGTCAAACACAAGGCCCAAAGGCGCCGCGGCACCTCGGTGGCAACGGCCCGGCTGGAGGCTGTGTTGCGGCGTTCCCCGGCCACGCAAGCCGCCGGGCTCAGGCTACGGGCTAGCGCCCTCCGCCCTACAGCGCGTGGGCAGCCCAAGATTGTTGCCTGGGCGCCGCCGCACCTCCGTGGCAACGGCCCGGCTGGAGGCTGTGTTGCGGCGTTCCCCGGCCACGCAAGCCG
>CBERPN010000423.1:0-2239 GCA_965524675.1 uncultured bacterium | reverse complement strand
TACCCGACACGGCCGAGACGTGGCGATAATTGTGCGGCCGGACACGTTGCGCGCTCGTCGAACCGAACAGGTCGATGTGGTAGCGCGCAAGGTCTTGGAAATGTTGGGTGAGTCGACTGCGCCACTCGCGGAAGTGGCGCTGCTAAGTGCAGAGGCAGGCACCGAGCTATTGAGCGAGCTCGACCGGACGCGGTCGAACCGCCGCGATCGATAGATGGATAGTTTTGACGCCGACGTCGTGATCTATGCCGCAATCGCTGAACACGATCTGGGTCAAAGAGTTCGAGACCTATTCGAGGTGGCCGAGAAATCGGACAGGTCGGTGGGGATTGGATCGGTTCTCCTGATTCCAGAACTACTCACCAAACCAATTCGCACCCAGGGCGATCTCCAGCTGGCAGCATTAGCTCCGCTGCTCAGCAGAATCGAGTTGCTGCCGGTCGATGATGCAACCGCCCGCCTCGCCGTCGCCCTCGGAGCCAAGTACGGCCTACGGGCCGCCGACGCTGTTCACTTGGCCACCGGAGTGAAGGCGGGTGCCGACCGCTTCATCACCAACAACAGTAAGGACTTTGCCTCGGACATCTCTGAGATATCGGTGACCTATCCCGGTGACGGGCTGTAATCGCACTGCGGACTTGCTAGCTGGTCGGGCCAGAAAAGGGTTCCGCGGAACCGTTATTCGTGATCGATCGATGTCTCGGTCCATCGGGGGAACGGCCGGACGTGCTCGATCTGGCCGGCGAGCGCGAGCAGCGTAGTCTCCTCACCAGCCTGTCCGGCCAAGTGGATTGCCGTGGGCAGGTTGTCATCGTCGACGCCGGTTGGGATGGCGATTGCGGGTTGTCCGGTGAGGTTCCATGGCACCAGCCACGCTGATGTGTTGGCGGCTCGGAGTGAGTGAATGGCGCCTCGCTTCGGGCAGCGGTCGACGAGGGGAGCGGGCGACTCACACAGTGGTGTGAGTACAACGTCCGTGGCATCGAATACGCGGTTGATGGACATTGTGACTCGCTGTTCGTGCCGGAGGGCGGCGCGAAGTGAGCGGTTTGGTATTACTCGGCCGAGCCGGGCAACCGCCCGGGTTCTTGCTTCGAGTCGATCCCCGTTGGTCATGGAGTCGACGTCGTGCTGAGCGCCCTTGAGGAGGCGCACGGTCGAGTTCCACAGTGAGGCAAGTCCGTAGTCGATTTCGATTTCGATAATCTCGTGACCGAGGCTGGCGAGAAGGTCAGCGGCATCTTCGACCGACTGGCGGCGCGCTTGGGAAAGCGAGACTTGGGTTCCCGGCGGTGAGTTCATGGACAATGCGATACGGAGCGGGATCACCGGTTTGTTGATGGCGTCACGAAAGGTTGCTGTGGTGCTGGTGGATGAGATGACATCGAGAAACAATGCCGCGTCGCGAACGGAGCGGGTTAGCGGCCCCAGGGCGACGAGGCCATGCCAACCCGAAGCGTGTTCGGGACCGAGAGGCACCCGGTCGCGTTGCGGCTTGAGGCCGACGAGGCCGGTGAGGCCAGCGGGATAACGGACGGATCCGCCACCGTCGCTGCCCAGCGCCATCGCAGCCATGCCAGTACAGACAGCGGCCGTCGATCCGCCCGACGATCCACCAGGGGTTCGGTCCAGATCCCAAGGGTTGCGGGTCACACCCCACCGATCGGTCGCGGTCCACGGCCAGAGCGTGAGTTCGGGAGTGTTGGTCTTTCCGATAATCACGGCGCCTGCTTGTCGCAATCGACCAACCACCTTGGAATCCTGCTCGCAGATTCCGCGGTCCACCGCTGACCCCCACATCGTCGACTGGCCAGCGACGTCGGTGTCGTCCTTGATTGCCACGGGAATACCCGCGAGCTGAAGCTTCGCCAGCTCAGCGTCGGGCAGAGAGTCGATTCGAGCGGCATCGGCAAGGGCTTCTTTGCTCATCACTACCCGAAACGCGTTGACCATTGGCTCAATGTTGTCGATGCGAGCGAGCGTGGCCTCGACGAGTTGCGTTGCGGAAATGGTGCGCGAACGGACCATGTCAGCCTGCTCGGTCGCATCTAGAGCGACCAGATCGATAGGTGGCACAAGAGAACTCTTGCACAGACCCGCTAGGGACCCGCGCGAGTCGGCGAGCGAAGCGAACCCACTCGCTGTATCCGTGGGCCTAACGGCCCGTCGCCGCAGGCGACGGGCCTCTGCGAGTTGCTGAGTGGTAAGCAACAACTCCCGGGCAAATCACTCTCACCTA
>CBERPN010000422.1:0-2274 GCA_965524675.1 uncultured bacterium | reverse complement strand
CATCAGCAGCGCGCATCGAGGGCGCCCAGCGCCCGGATTGCGGCTGCGGGAAACATCGAGCGACGGGTCAGGCGCCAGCATCAGCAGCGCGCATCGAGGGCGCCCAGCGCCCGGATTGCGGCTGCGGGAAACAAAGTCTTAGCTAGCCTTCGGCGACTGTGCCTTCGGTTGCTTCAGCCACTGTTTCAGCGACTGCGGCGCCCGTATCGATACCGAGTTGTGCCTTGATCTCGGCGAGGCGCGATTGGGCATCGACATTTCGTGAGGCAGCTTCCACCTCGGCCATGCGACCCTCTACCGAATCGTCGGCAAGTTCGGCGGCACCTTGGGCCTTGGCGTGTCGGGCTTCGATCTTGTCGCGGATCTCGTTGAAGCTTGGGGTGTCTACACCCACCCGTTCGTTGAGCTGCTCCATTGCCTTGTTGACCTTCTCCTGCATTTTGGCCTGATCGAGCTGGCCGAGCAGTTTTTGTTTCTCACTCAGTTTCGTCTGAAGGTTGACCGAGTTCTGACGCACAGCCTCTTTAGCTTTGTCGGTGGCTTCGCTGGCGCTGAGGTGCAGCGTCTTGAGACCTTCCACTTCGGTTTCGAGCACCATCAGACGATTGGCGAAAGACTCAGCAGCCTGGGTGTACTGGGTGACCTTGGCTTCGTCGCCAGCATTGGCAGCTTCTTCAGCCATCATGATCGCTTGGCGAGTGTTCTTGTTGATCTTCTCGAGGTCGTCCATGGCTCGATTGAGCTGCATTTCGGTCTGCTTTTGATGCGCAATAACACTCGCCGCCTGCTCCTTGAGCACACGATGATTGCCTTCGGCTTCAGCAATTGCCTGTTCGAGTTGCACCTTCGGGTCGGCTGCCTCGTTGAACGAGCTATTCAGCTTTGCTCCGAAGTATTTCCACCAGCGTTTGATCACTTTGAACATGGCCAGATCATAGTCGGCGGTCTCGCCGTCGCGCCCACGGCTGCAGTGTTAGCGCCAGATGATTTTTCTGAGCGGCTTTAGAACTAGCTCAGATTCAGCAATTCCGCGGCGAAAGCACAGCACCGTGTAGGCGAATCCGCCGGCAAAAAGCAGCATTGGCGCCGCAACGAGATTGGGGACTGGTTCAAGCGCTAGCTTCAACGCGGCCATCAACAGAAATGAGAGTGAGGCCGGAATCGCCAGAGCTCCTAGATTCCAAATCGGTGACCTAAACCCGTTCACTCTTTTTGTGGCGAGCTTGGTGAGCAGCACAAACTCGGTCCAGGAAGCGACCGTGATGCCAATGGCTAGACCCAAGGCGCCGAGACGTAGCGGCTGCTCGAACCCGGCCAGCTGAGCGTCGTCGAGTGATTGAATGGTTCGGCCGACGACAGCCAAACCGTCGAACGGGAACATCAACGCCAAGGCTGTCGAACTAGCGACCACCACCCGCACTAACGCGATCATGGCGGGTGCTCTGGTCTCGCCCTTTGCATACAGCACGTTCTGAAGTAGCCGCGAACTGCCGATCGCCGGAAGCCCCAAGGCCATCGTTGCCAGGATGAACCACACGACCAGGGTGTTGTCGGCGCTGAACTTCCCTCGCTGAAGCAACGCGGCGACGATGCTGTCTCCGACTGCGAAGTAAGCGACGGAGGTAAAAACGAGGAAGAAGGCGATTCGCCGCTGACCACGATCGGCCCGCTCGGCGAGCCGAGCGTCGTCGTGTTGCTCGCGCGATAGCTCTGGTAACTCCGCGGCAGCTACCGACATCGCAAACAGGCTTATCGGCAATAGATAGAGCGTTTGCGCATAGGCGACGCTACCGATAGCACCTGCGGCTAGGAACGAGGCGAGACCAAGGTCGATAAAAGCCGAGATTTGTACAACACCACGGCCGAGCAGGGTTGGGGTAAAGCGTCGGATGACAGTTCGAGTGTTGGTCGCACGCCAATCAAGGTTTATGTCGATCGAGCCGAGCAGGCCGCGAACCGTGGGGAGCTGAACCAGGAACTGCGCCAGGCTCCCTACTAATACCGCCCAGGCGACGACAACGATCCCGTCCACCGCCGACCACGCGAACAGCCCCACCATCACGAGGGCAATTATTTGCGCAGCGTTCCACAGCACCGGAGCCACGTACGAGAGAAAGAAACGCCGGTGAGAGTTGAGGATCCCCAGACACCAGGCCGAAAGCACTAGCACGCCCACGCCGCCTGTGGTTATGCGCATCAGTCGAACGGCTAAGTCATGGGTTTCGTCGTCGAGGCCCCACGCGATCAGAGTCGTGAGCGGCCCTGCGAGCAGAA
>CBERPN010000421.1:0-2331 GCA_965524675.1 uncultured bacterium | reverse complement strand
GGCGGAGGGCGCCAGCCCGGAGTCTGAGCCCCGCGGCCTGCGTGGCCGGGGAACGCTGCAAGCAACGCGAAGGCGGAGATGGATGGATTTAGTAGTCCGTCGCGCTAGCGAGGGCGAGTTCACAAGTTGAAGAGAATTAGCGAAGCGCCGGAGCCGAAGGCGGAGAAAAGCAATACAGTCCCTGCATGACCAGTGATGCTCCCACCTTCGATGTTTTCAATCTAGATACTTCGGGCGTCGACCCAGACGAGGCCGGGAAGTTTGCCTTCGGTGTCTACAACTACAAGATGGGCGAGATGGTCTCGTTGATGATTCATCTCGGCGACCGTCTTGGCCTTTACCGATTCTTGGCAGGGAAAGGGCCGCTGACCGCCGACCGGGTTGCTGAAGGCACGGGATACCACCCCCGTTGGGTGCTCGAGTGGTTGCGTGGTCAGGAGGCAGCGAAGTTACTCGAGTACGATGCTTCGGCTGAAACGTTCGAGTTGACCGACGTGGGTGCGTCGGTTCTCGCCGACGAGCAGCACAGTTTGTACTTTGCGGCTGGAGCGTTCGCGTCGCCACAAGAACCGCACATTGTCGAGAAGTTGGCCAAGGCGTTCTCCACCGGAATTGGCCTCTCCTATGACCAGCTTGGGCCGACCGGAGCGCACCGCACCGAACGTATGCTTGGGCCGTGGGCCAGGCTTGCTTTCGTGCCGAGGATTATCCCGGCGTTGGACGGCGTAAAGGCCAAGCTGGAAGCAGGAGCATCGGTCGCCGACGTTGGTTGCGGCGCCGGGCTCGCGTTGCGGACCCTTGCAGGAGCTTTCCCCGACTCGAAGTTTCATGGGTACGACCCGTCCGAGAACGCTGTGAATATCGCCCGCGAACGGGCGGCCGACGATGGCCTCGGAAACATCGAGTTCTTTCATGCCGGCGGTGAGGATCTACCAGCCACGCCGACTTATGATTTTGTGTACACCTTCGATTGCTTGCACGACATGACTCAGCCAGCGGACGTCATTGCGGCGATATTCAAGACCATGAAGCCCGATGCCACCTGGCTGATAAAAGACATCCGTTCGACGGGAGATTTCGTCAAGAACCACAAGAACCCAATGCTGGCGATGCACTACGGATTCTCCGTTGCAAGCTGTATGTCCTCGGCGATGTCCGAACCGGGCGGAGCCGGACTCGGTACTCTTGGATTCAGCCCTCCTGTTGCTGAAGAGATGTGTCGCGCCGCCGGGTTTACCCGATTTGAGCAACATGACTTTCACGACCCCGCGAACCTCTACTACGAGGTTCGTTCATAGTGTCCTGGCACATGAATCCGGGCAGTATTCGACACACGTAAAGAGGATTGCTCATGCGAGCTGTTGTATTGACCGACCGAGGCGGGCCCGAGGTATTGCAGATCGCCGAGGTGGCGAACCCTGTGGCGGGGCCCGACGAAATCGTCGTCGATGTGGTTGCGACGGCAATGAACCGTGCTGACCTTCTGGTGCGGATGGGCCTTTACCCGGGCCCAAAGAGCGACTCGGAGATTCCGGGTCTTGAGTATTCGGGGAAGGTAAGCGAGATTGGCTCGCGGGTCAGCCAGTGGGAGGTTGGCGACGAGGTGATCGGAATCGTTGGTGGGGGTTCTTATGCCGAGAAGTTGGTAACGCACGAGCGGCAGGCGATTCTGGCGCCCAAGTCGCTCTCGCTAAGAGATGCGTCTGCTATTCCTGAGGTGTTCATTACGGCCTTTGACGCATTGGTGGTTCAGGGTGGGCTACGACCAGGAGGCTCTGCGCTTGTGCATGCTGGTGGTTCTGGTATCGGGACAGCGTCGATCCAGATAGCGAAAGCGTTAGGTGCATGCATTGTGGTGACAGCCTCTGCAGGGAAATGCCAGCGATGTCTCGACCTTGGCGCCGACGAAGCAGTCGACTATGCGGTCGACGATTTCGTCGAGCGTGCTCGATCCCTCTCGGGTGTCGGAGTCGATGTCGTGCTCGATGTCATAGGCGGAGAGTACCTAGACCGAAATATCGACTCGCTCCGAGTCGGTGGCCGCATCATCCAAGTCGGGGTGATGGGTGCGGCGAAGGCGGAGATCAATCTGAGCAAGCTGTTGCCTAAGCGCGCCACGATTACCGGCACGGTTCTTCGAGCTCGTCCGCTCGAAGAAAAGATCCTGCTGTCCAGGCGTGTTGCCAAGGAAGTGATGCCGTGGTTCGACGACGGAAAGGCGGTACCTGTCATCGACTCTCGATATCGGCTTGATGACATTGTCGAGGCGCACCGCTATATGGAGACCAACGCCAATTTCGGCAAGATTCTGATCGACGTCTGAGCCAGTAG
>CBERPN010000420.1:0-2347 GCA_965524675.1 uncultured bacterium | reverse complement strand
GCCCAGCCCATGATTGGAATCGATGTGGCGATAGCGAAGGCCGCGACGATGATTAAAAGTGGCACGATGATCCTCAGTTAAAAGACGAGACGGATAATGCGGCGAAGCCAAACTGCGCCCACTATGAGTAAAAACGCTGCCAAGATGAGCATGCGTTGGCCTAGCGAGCTACCGGTCATTTCGCCCACATACTCCGGGTTGGTCAGTCGAATCCAGACAAACATGACGAATGGTAGTAGGTAGAGCACCAACGCCGAGATTCGACCCTCGGCGCTCAATGCCCGAATCCGCCGCTTAACGGTAGTTCTAGCTCTGATTGTGCCCGCCACGTTCTCAAGAACCTCTGCAAGGTTTCCGCCGACCTCGTTATTGATCTCGATGGCCTGCACAGCCCACTCAAAGTCTTCGCACTCGACTCGCTCAGCAGCGCTGCGAAGACTCTGAGGTAGCGACTTTCCGAGACGAACTTCGGTCGTCACCCGCTGAAACTCTTCGGAGGTGGGTGCTTCAGTCTCGGTCGCGACAGTGTCGACGGCCTGATTGATTCCGTAGCCGGCTCTTAGCGAGCCGGCCATCATTGTCAGGGTGGTGTCGAGTTGTTCGGCAAAGGCGTTGCGCCGCCGTTCTGTGCGAACCTTCAGCACGAGCCATGTCGTCATGGCGACAACGATGGCTAGCAGAAGTCCGACGCCAATAGAGCGGATCGCTGCTCCGAAAAAGACTGCGACGATTCCACCCCCGAATAACAATGCTGAAAACTCTGCGGGGTTCAATCGAACGGCCGCCCGGTCGAGGGCAAGTGCTAGCCGGTCGTACGCCGACAGGCTGGCCAGTCTGCGTTCGAACCAGGCGATGAGTCGTCGTATTGGCTTCGAGAACTGGGGGCCACTAGGCCTTTCGAATTTGAATTCTCTCGCTAGCTGCCGATTTCCCGGTGGCGCAAGGATAATCGAGATAGTGGCCGTCGCGATCGCCAGAAACATAAGTGCAAGGCCAACCATCATGAGTTTCCCGGTGGTCGTTTCGGGTACAAAAGACGAGGCGTTTAGGCTGGCGTCGAGCGATGGTGGTACAACCGTCGTTTCGCCAGCAACAGTGGGGGATTTGCTCGATGGAAGGTCGATCTCGCTAGAGAACACATAGAAGCCGTCGGGAGCGGTCAGACGGATCTCTAGATCGGTCGGGCCGGAGTTGCTCGACGACCATTCGAGCGAGAATCTGTTCGCCAGGAGCGCAGCTACTCGTTCGTAGGCTGCGGTTAGTCCGACCGGGTCAGATGCTGCCACGACGGTGCCGTCCCGGGCCGAAACCAGTTCGGCGAGAGCGGCTGGATCTGACTCGCTCGTAACCAGCGAGACCACGTTGACCTCGACGTTTGACTCGGTGAGAGCAGCGACTGCGTCAGCAAGTCCTGCGCTACTGACAGTGTCGCCGCCGTCCGTCAGCACAACCGCGACTCGACGTCCCGACTCGTCTGGATCGAATAATTGCGCCGCTGTGGTTAGAGCATCGTAAAGAGCTGTTTCGCCCGAAGCCTGTAGCCCCTCGATTGCGGTGGTGAGCGGCGAACGATCGGCGGAGAAGAGTGTCGGCTGCGCGGCGGTAGCCCCGAAACCTAGAACCGCAATCGGAACGACATCGGGCATTGTTTGTACGAACTGGGCTGCCGCCGTCTTCGCCGCTGCAAGAGGTTCGCCTCTCATCGACCCAGACGTATCGATCAGTAGTACAACCTGAAGGTTCTGCTCGCCAATAGTTCGAACCGTTACATCGACCCGTTCGCCATTCTCGCCTACCCGAAAGCGCAGTCGACTTGGATCGATGCCGACAGCACTTGCTGGGGCGGTGATTGTTGCCCCAATCTCGGGAGCGCCCGAGATGTCAAGGCCATCGACCTGTAGCTCGAGGTCGGACTGGGCTGCCGCAACCGGAATCCAAAGCAGCGAACAGATCGCTGCGAGGACGGCCACAGCGCCGACCAGATGTTGTTGGTGGTTGCGGGGAGTCATGAGCTTCGAAGTCCGGTGTCGAAGCCGAACATCTCTGGCGAGAGCTGCACGCCGTGGTTCTCGAACTTCTCGCTGAATGATGGTCTTAGGCCGGTCGGGTGAATCGAGCCGAGATAGCGGCCTTCCTTGTCGCGACCAGCGCTGTAGTCGAACGAAAACATATCGTTGAGCTGGATCACGTCGCCCTCCATACCCGACACGTCGGTGATCGAGACCACCCGACGAGTTCCATCGCTTAGGCGCGTGGTGTGCACGATAAGGTCGACCGCCGAGGCCACTTGCTCGCGGATGGCGGCTAGTGGCAGGTCCATGCCAGCCATTAGGACCATAGTCTCAAG
>CBERPN010000419.1:0-2462 GCA_965524675.1 uncultured bacterium | reverse complement strand
AGTCAGACACCAGAGCTTTCTCGAGCGCCTCGATACCGTCGTATGCCGTATCTACGGCATAACCTTCACGGCGTAGGCCTCTTGCGACAGCCTCAACCAGGTCGACTTCGTCATCTACTACCAGGATTCGCACATTCGCAACGTTACCGGCCCTAGGCATCCGCGAGCCTAATAACCGCTCGGTATTCGATTTTGGTGCCATGTCTTTGATCATCGCCTTTATCCTCAACTTCGAGCATGTGTGTTTGGCTGTGATCTCTGCCGAGCTTCCAGTTGACGCCCCCTGACGTAAGGAACGCCGAAAATCCTGATGGCATTCGAATCTGAAGAACCGTTCATCCCACTCGTTAGCGACGACTTTATTGCGCCGCCTTCCGAGCCAGAGATTGTCGACACAGCGGTGCTCGAGACCGCATTGTTCGAGGTGAAGAAGGTAATTGTTGGCCAGGAACGGCTACTCGAACGGCTCATGGTTTGTGTACTTGCGCGCGGACATTGCCTGCTCGAGGGTGTTCCCGGCGTCGCCAAGACTCTGGGCGTCGAAACCCTTGCGAAGGTGACGGGTGGGTCCTTTAGCCGACTTCAGTTCACCCCCGACCTGTTGCCGGCCGACATCGTGGGCACCCGGATCTATCGCGCATCGACCGAAACCTTCGATGTAGAACTCGGCCCAGTTTTCGCCAACTATGTTCTGGCCGACGAAATCAACCGGGCACCTGCCAAGGTGCAGTCCGCACTGCTCGAGATCATGGCAGAGCAGCAGGTTTCGATCGGTGGCCAGACGTTCGCCGCTCCCCTACCGTTCTTGGTTCTCGCTACTCAGAACCCGATTGAGTCCGAAGGCGTTTACCAACTGCCCGAGGCCCAGCGCGACCGCTTTCTCATGAAAGTACTGGTCGAGTACCCAAGCCCTGCCGAAGAAATCGACATCGTGTATCGAATGGGTGTCGAGGTTCCCGAGGTTTCCCAGATCCTCGACCCCGATCAGGTCATGGCCCTTCAGGCCGCCGCCGACGCTGTCTATATCGACCGTGCGGTCGTCGACTACGCCGTAAACCTCGTTCTCACCACGAGAAATCCTGAGGCGATGGGACTCGAGGATCTGTCAGAGTTGATTACATACGGTGCCAGCCCGCGTGCCAGCCTTGGCCTCGTTCGAGCAGGGCGCGCTCTGGCTCTAATGCGCGGCCGAACCTACGTAATGCCCCAAGACGTTTTCGATGTAGCCCCCGAAATCCTTCGCCACCGAGTCGTCCTCAGCTACGAGGCGTTAGCCCGGGATCTAACCTCTGATCACGTGCTATCAAGGATTCTCAGCACAATCCCAGCACCGCACATATCACCCCAACAAGACCCAGCAACCCTGTGAGCCTGCGTGACCGCGGAACGCCCGAAAGGGAGGTCCTCCGCAGGCTTGAGCTGGATGTGACGCGTCGCCTCGATGGCATGCTTCACGGCAACTATCAGGGCTTGTTGCCCGGCCATGGTTCCGAGCCGGGCGAGACTCGCGAGTACTCGCCGGGCGACGACGTTCGACGTATCGACTGGAACGTGACCGCTCGGTTGCAGTCAACCCATATTCGAGAATCCATCGCCGACCGCGAGCTTGAGACTCGTGTGCTTCTCGATCTCTCGCCCAGCCTCGATTTCGGTACGGTCCAGTGGGAGAAGCGCGAGCTGGCGTTGGCGCTCACATCCGCGCTCGGATTCATTACTGGTCGGGTGGGAATTCGTTTTGGGATCCTGGCTCTGCATGGCGATGGTGCACTCGAGTTGCCGGCTAAGGGTGGCCGTCCGCATCTGATGTCTGTGCTGCACCAAGTGCATGGTCTTGACCGCGGAGCTGCCGGAACCGTGAGTCTCGCTGAGGGGATAAGTCGCCTTGCCTCGACGGCGAAGCGCAGTGGCTTGGTCGTCGTCATTTCAGACTTTCTGTCTCGCGATCGCTGGGATGACTCGCTAAAACGACTCGCCCTTCGTCACGATGTTGTCGCCATCGAGGTGGCCGACCCTCGCGAGTTAGAACTCCCCAACGTGGGCCTCATAGACCTGATCGATCCCGAATCGGGTCGCACTCTCGAGATCCAGACGAGCAACAGCGAGGTGCGCACCCGCTTCGCAGCCCTCGCTACCGCACAACGAGCAGAACACGAGGCAGCAATTCGCAACGCTGGCGCCGAACATCTGTTTCTTCGGACCGACGACGACTGGCTTTTGGAACTTGCGAAGTTCATCGGGCTGCGCAAGCGACGCCGCGGCGCTCACCCTGCTGTTGGGGCCACGAAGTGACCTTCTTTAATCCTTGGCGGCTATTGCTTCTGTTGGCCGTGCTCGGTCTGGCTTTCGCCTACATCTTCGTTCAGACCCGACGCAAAAAGTTCGCGGTTCGATTCACAAACCTAGATCTGCTGGCCGAGGTTGCACCCAGCAGACCAGGCTGGCGACGCCACGTTCCGGCGGTC
>CBERPN010000418.1:0-2591 GCA_965524675.1 uncultured bacterium | reverse complement strand
GACGCCTTTCGGACAGGTCGTCCACTCTGAGTCGGCGCTCGGCTCGGTCGAGGGCGCCAAGCGACACGTCGACTCCCATCAGATATGACACCGATGTTTCTGCGAACAGCCGTTGCAGCAGACGCCCCTCGCCGCAACCGAGGTCGACCACCCGTCCCCCACCCGCTGTCAGTACCGCGCCGACCACCGCATCGAGACGCTGGTCGTTGAGACGTATCGGGCCTTCGACGATGGCCTCGGCGCTGTCCTTCTCCTGGTCGGCCGCGTCGGGGTCGGTAGTTGTTTCGGCCAAGCGGCTAAGCGCCTCGCGCGCCATGCCACCGAAACGAAGGTAACGACGAGTGATCAATTCGCTCTCAGGATGATCGGCTAGCCAGTCGCCGCCGCGGCGCAGCAACTTGTCGATCTCGTCGCTGCCAACCCAGTAGTGCTTGCGACCATCGAGTACTGGCAGCAGCACAAAGAGGTGCTCAACGGTGCTGCGGACGGTGTGAGCGCCAATCAGTTTCACGGTCAGATACGGACTGTCGCCCCAATCGGGGAACTGCTCATCGAGGGTGATGGCGGCGCACTCAACGCGATAGCCGAGCGGTTCGAAAACGCGGCGGAGGATCTCTTCGCCGCCACGAACCGGCAGCACCGCAAGATCGACCTCGATCGCCATCGTGCGATCGACCAGTTCTGGGCGAGCATCACAGTTTCCGGCGAGTGCCGATCCGTAGACTCGACCGAGCGCGACGCTGAGCATCGACGAGGCAGCGTACGGTCGATCGTTTACGTAGGGCTCAAGGCTGTGCGGCTGGTGGCCCTTGCGGCGTCGGCTCAGCCTGATCGGATCAACCTCTACGAACAGCGTCGCGGTACACCGTTTGGCCGTGGCCTCCGGATAAAAGACGTGAGCTGTCCCAAATCCGACGTCAACCGACCTCACCCGGTCGGGGTGCTTGTGCAGCACAAACCCAAGATCTGTTGCATCCTCACTCGTCGAGGTAATAGAGAGCAGCACTAGTGGTTCCTTGGGTGCTGGCGTGCTTGGCGTTCGTTGCCACGTTTGTAGTTGCCGGTGACCCGAGCCATCAGTTCTTGTTCGTCCTGCTGGGCGACATCGGCTACGAACCGCTCGGCCTTAGGGCCGCGGAGCACGGTTGCGGCTCGGCCGTCGTGAGTAATCACAACATCGCCGCCCTTTCGGCGTGTCCATTCGAAACCTTGGGCGCTTCCCATGCGACAAGTATCACCGCCCACCAGAACAAGCTCCACCCAATAAACCCAAACGGCGGCCGCCCCTCCCGAAATTTGGTGTTCTGAGCACCGTCACGGTGCTCAGAACACCCTAGATCTGCGATTGGGCTCGTAACTCCTCGATTTCGGCGAGAATTTTCTTCACCAAGAACTCGACGACCTCGCGGCCCTTGGCTTCGGTTGCCAAGGTTGCGTCTCCGTAGACGCCGGACGGCGAAAAACTGGCTTGCCCATCAAGATTTCGCGTGAGGCCCGAGCCCGGCCGCGGGTGATAGTCGCTCACGGCTTGCGCCATGTCGACCGATTCGGGCGCGATGTAGAGCATCATCGACGTCTCGATTTCGTCGGCGTGCGACCCTCCTTCCTGCTCGCCGAGCCTCTTCTCGACCTCGTTCAGAATCGACAGCTTGGTGTAGCGGGCGAGGATTCCTTCGGCTTGGAGAACTGCCACCGCTGGCTCCAAAGCTCGCTCGGTGGAAACACCGGTATTCAACAGATAGAAGCGCTTCGGACCATACGCGGCGAGACTCCGGCAGATGTCGACAACAACGTCGCGGGCGGTGTCCTGAGCGAGACTTGTACTTCCGGGATACTCACTAAATGCCGGATAGTGGTGATAGTTCAGCGTTGGGGCCACCACTACCTCGCTCGCGGCGAGTACCCGGTCGCGCAGGTAGTTGGCGATCAGCAAGTCGTTCTTCAGCAGCAGATGCGGCCCATGCTCCTTGGCGGCCGCCCCGATCGGGAACACCACTACAGTCTCGGGCCCAAGTACCTGTTCCGCTTGAAGCCAAGTGAGGTCTTCGAGCAACACACCAAAGGCGGTCATAGCCCTCGTTCGACGAGCAAACCCATGTAGAAGCAGATCATAGATGCTCCGGCTAGAGCGGTGATCTCGCCGACGTCATATGGCGGAGCAACCTCGACCAAATCCATCCCAATGAAGTCGATCTCGCGTAGTCGGGTCATGATCCCCCGTGCCTGCCAAGTCTGCAAGCCGCCAATCTCGGGTGTCCCGGTTCCGGGGGCATTAGATGGATCCAGGGCATCGATGTCGAACGTCAGGTAGGTCTTGCCGACCCCCACTACCGCCTTGGCCTGTTCGGCGATCTCGGCCGGAGTCGACAGGTGCACCTGTTCGGCGGTGACGATCGTGACCCCTTGGTCGAGGGTCCACTGCCAAATCTCGGGCTCGACCCGGCAGCGAATCCCGATCTGGATCATACGCTTCGGGTCGATAAGACCTTCCTCGATAGCGATGCGAAAGGCAGTTCCGTGGGTTACCGGGGCACCATAGTTCTCGACCCACGTATCTACGTGGGCGTCGAAATGGATCAGGCCCACGGGCC
>CBERPN010000417.1:0-2594 GCA_965524675.1 uncultured bacterium | reverse complement strand
GCTCGATCGTTTCGATCTGGCACAACTTACATCGGCTCGCCTGGTCGCCCCCAAAGAGCGGGTTGAAGTGAAGGCCACGGCGGTCATTTCTAACGATGATTAGTCACGCTGAACCTGCTGGCTGGTTCGAGATTACTGCTGTCGGCGATGGGATCACGCTGCTTACCGAACCTCACGTGCACGAGTTACTGCGTTGCAATATTTGGCATGTTCGAGGTCGAGATAGAGACCTGCTAGTCGATACCGGCCTGGGCGTAGCGAGCCTTTCGACGGCGGCCACCCATTTGTTTGATGCCTCTATCTTGGCGGTGGCCACCCATGCTCACATGGATCACGTCGGCGGGATGCATGAGTTCGAGTCTCGCGCAATTCATCCCGAGGAGGCTGACGCACTCGCCAGCGCCGAAGGAAATATCCCTCTCGATGTATCGGGCTACGACGAAGAGTCCTTCGATTTGTTCACCACTATGGGGTACGACATCCGAGCGGGGCTTTTGACAGAAGTCCCAACCGAGGGATTCGGCCTTGACGAACATCGCCTTCAGGCGACCGAGGCGACTGTATTACTTAGCGAAGGTGACGTCATCGACCTTGGCGATCGAGCGTTCGAAGTGTTGCATCTACCAGGGCATTCGCCGGGCAGCATTGGCTTGTTCGATCGGCGCAACCGGCTCCTATTTAGCGGCGACGCTATCTATGACGGTGCTTTGCTCGACGAACTAGCAGGCAGCCACATTGGCGACTACGTCGCAACGATGCTGCGCCTTCGTGCGCTCGATGTCGAGGTTGCACATGGTGGGCACGGGCCCACCATGGGTCGGACACGGTTTGTCGAACTGATCGACAGCTATCTTCAGAAAAGGGCCTGATCTATGACCGCCAACACCGATTCCGCCACGATCGTGCAGCACATGTGCCCTCTATGTGAGGCGGGTTGCGGTCTCGAAGTTCATCTTGTCAAAGGCGACGTCTCGCTGATTCGAGGCGATCGCAACGACGTCTTTAGCGGCGGGTTTCTATGCCCGAAAGGCACTGCTCTCAAGGGGTTACAACACGATCCTGACCGGTTACGAATGCCATTGATCAAACGTAATGGTCAGTTTGTCGAAGTCGACTTCGACGAGGCGTTCGCCGAGGTAGAACGCCTGCTGATTCCCGTGAAGGAGCAGCACGGCCCGTTGGCCTGTGGGGTTGTGATCGGGAACCCCACCGTTCACCGCACCGGTCTGCTCCTGTATGTGCGTGACCTGATCGCTGCGGTCGGCTCACCCAATGTCTTCTCGGCGGCAACTCTCGATCAGATGCCTAAGCACCTCTCGGTCGGCGAGATGTTTGGAGATTTCTACTCCGTGCCGGTTCCCGATATTGAACGCACAGACCTGCTGCTGATCATCGGCGCTAATCCAATCGTGTCGAACGGGAGTCTGTGGAGTGTGCCCAACTTTCGCGGCAGAGCCAAGGCGCTGCGAGAACGTGGCGGCAAGATCATCACTATCGATCCGCGGTTTACCGAAACCGCGAAGGCTGCTGATCAACATCACCACATCCGACCAGGTACCGACGCGCTGTTTTTGGCGGCAGTAGTAAACGTGCTCTTCGATGAGAGCCTTGTCCGGCTGGGCCGCTTGGAACCGCACGTCATCGGGCTCGCTGCGGTGCAGTCGTCGGTACAGAACTTTGGCCCTGATCGAGTTGCCAGAGCGTGTGGCATCTCTGGCGATGCCATTCGGGCGATCGCTCGTGAGCTCGCAGCCGCACCGTCGGCTGCCGTGTACGGACGGCTCGGCACGTGTTTGCAAGGGTACGGGACCGTCACGAGCTGGTTGATCGACGTGATCAACACCATCACAGCCAACCTCGACGAGCCGGGTGGAGCGATGTTTCCCAAGGCGCCGGCGTTTGCTGGCAACACCACCGGCCCGTCTGGCAGCGGAGCAGGTGTCAGCACCGGCGCGTACCACTCGAGGGTTTCGGCGGCCCCCGAAGTAATGGGCCAGTTCCCAATGGGATGTTTGGCCGAGGAAATCGAGACACCCGGCGATGGCCAGCTCCGCGCCTTGATCACCATCGCCTCAAACGTTGCACTCTCGGCAGCGGACGGGCCTCGGGTCGAGCGTGCGCTCGACCAGCTAGAGGTACTGGTCTGCCTCGACCCATACCTCAACGAAACCACGCGTCACGCCGATGTGATCATCCCTGGCCCCTCACATCTGGAGGAGGCTCACTACGACGTCTTCTTCTCCCAGTTTGGGCACCGTAACACCGCCCGATTCTCCGCAGCAGCGCTGACCAAGGCCCCAGAGATGTTGCACGACTGGGAAACGATACTCCGTCTGGTGGCTATCTTGAGTGGCCAAGGCGCGAGCGTCGATATTGGTTCGCTCGACGATGAATTGACTCGCGCGCTGCTCAACGAGACCGCCGCCGAGCACGCCGAAGCGATCATGGGCGTACTCGATGGTCGAACTGGAATTGAGCGGCGAATCGACATGGCATTGCGCGCCGGGCCGTATGGAGATCAGTTCGGCCTAAATCCCGACGGTCTTACGTTGGAGAAGGTTGCGGCCGCCCCGTCGGGCATCGACCTTGGTCGG
>CBERPN010000416.1:0-2674 GCA_965524675.1 uncultured bacterium | reverse complement strand
AGATTTAGCCAACGACGGTCGTCTGGTGCACGTCGAAAGATTCTCCGCTCGTCCTGCCCATACCGCCGAGCTTCGCCAACCGTTTCCTACGAGCATTTCTGACAAACTCGGGTTCGAGGGCCTTTGGACCCACCAAGCTCAAGCGATCGACCTGATTCGCTCTGGCACTTCTGTAGCGATCTCCACCGGTACCGCCTCGGGTAAGTCTCTCTGCTACCAGCTTCCGATTGCGGAGGCGGTCGTCGACCCCATCCGACCCGGCACGTCTCTGGCGTTGTTCCCCACCAAAGCACTGGCTCAAGACCAAGTCCGTTCGCTCGCTGTGCACGGGTTTGACGACGTGATTTGCTCGACCTACGACGGCGACACCGCGCGTCGCGACCGGGCTTGGATTCGCGACAACGCCAACGTCGTGTTTACCAATCCCGAGATGCTCCATGGCGGCATCCTTCCCCATCACGGTCGCTGGGCGAACTTCTTGATGCGCCTGCGATACGTCGTCGTCGACGAACTCCACATCCTGCGGGGAATATTCGGAACTCACGTCGCACACATCCTTCGCCGACTCCTAAGGGTGTGCCGGTCATACGGTGCCGAACCCACCTTTATCTTCTGCTCGGCCACTATCGGCGACCCAGCCAAGCTGGCGTCCGAGCTATGCGGCCTACCGGTAACCGCTATCACCTCCGATGGTTCACCACGGGGGCCACGCACCTTTGCTTTGCTCAATCCACCAGTGGTCGACGAGGCAACAGGTGCTCGCACCTCGGCTAACTCCGAGACCGCGTCGGTCGCCGCTGAATTGATCGGCCTCGGCCACCGCACTATTGCATTTTGTGGCAGCCGCAAAGGAACCGAGCTAGTAGCCAACGACATCGTGAGTCGCTTACCCGACGATGATTCGGCCGCCGTGCGCCCATATCGAGGTGGCTATCTACCCGCCGAGCGTCGGGCTATCGAGGCCGAACTCTTCAGCGGCGAGCTAAAGGGGGTTGTGGCCACCACAGCGCTCGAGCTGGGGGTCGATGTCGGAGGCCTCGATGCCTGCGTTCTCAATGGTTTCCCAGGCACCATCGCGTCCATGTGGCAGCAGGCCGGGCGAGCTGGCCGTAGCCAAGATCCATCCGTGGCCGTGTTGGTCGCGGGCGATGACCAGCTAGATCAATGGATGGTTTCGCACCCCACCGAATTGTTCACCAGATCTCCCGAACCGGCGGTTATCAACACCTCCAACCCATTCATCTTGGCTCCGCACTTGGCTTCTGCTGCATTCGAAAAGCCACTCACTCACGCCGACGAACTGTACTGGGGCGACGATCTCGCCGACGGCGTGCGCGAATTGGTCGTCGCCAACAAGCTGCGCCTTCGCAAACAGCGCAGGGGCCCCTCGGGTGTTTGGTCGGGGCGCGGTTTCCCGAGCCGTGGCATCAGCCTTCGATCCGGATCTTGCCGAGAGTTCCGAATTTCGCTAGCCGACGGAACCCTCATCGGCACAGTCGACGAGAGCCGAGCTTTCGACTTGGTTCACCCCGGAGCGATCTACCTCCACCAAGGCCGATCGTTTCGGGTGCTCGACCTCGACCTCGACGATTTGGTTGCTATCGTCGAACGCGACGACGGCCGCGAGTACACCCAAGCACGCTCGAACACCGATATTTCGGTTCTCGACGTAGAGCAGTCCAACGACCTCGGCTTGGCGCGACTTTGCCTCGGCAGGGTCGAGGTCACAACCACGGTTACCGGCTACCAACGTAAGCAGGTGCGGTCGCGTCGAATACTCGGCAACGAGTTACTCGACTTGCCGCCATCACGGCTTGTCACCCGATCGTTTTGGTACGAGATCGATCCAGAGGTGTTCCCGGCCTCAGCCATCGTTGCAGGCCGAGTTCCCGGAACCTTGCACGCTGTCGAACACGCCGCTATTGGACTGCTCCCACTGTTTACGATCTGTGACCGCTGGGATGTTGGTGGAGTATCGGTCGCGCTCCACGCCGACACCGACCTACCGACATTCTTTGTTTACGACGGCTACCCAGGCGGTGCCGGAATCGCCGAGCTTGGGTACGCGGCTTCGGTCAGCCACCTGCAGGCCACCGTCGAAGTCATCCGGGCCTGTCCCTGCACCGAAGGCTGCCCTTCCTGTGTGCAATCACCTAAATGTGGCAACGGCAACGAACCACTAGACAAAGAAGGAGCGGCCCTGATGCTCGAAGAAATCCTCGCCGCAGCAAGATAGGCACCCATCTGTTCTGCCAGCGAGGATCGCCCCTATAGGGGCGTTTTTAGGTGGCAGAAGGTTGGGTTACTCGGTTGGCCAGTTTTCGTGACGCATGACAGCACGCGACGTGAGGGTTACGTCTGGCAGCAATGCGCCTATTAGAGGCACGTTGGTTGGATCGACGTAGCTAACGGTTGCAACAACCCGTTCTCCGCTGAGTTCGACAGTCACCGTGTAACGGCCAGCAGCGAGCCCACTGGTTGCCGCCGCCGCGGCCGGGTCATCGTCGACGGCAGCCGCTCGGGCTGCTTCTCTCGCCGCATGCACGGTGAGGACCTTGGCTCTTACCACCAGTCCGATCTGGATCAGGCCCAACAACAACAGTGCAAGTATCGGCAACAAGAAGGCCACCTCGACAGTCGCTTGACCGCGCTGACGCCAGCGTCGGCCCGGGAC
>CBERPN010000415.1:0-2692 GCA_965524675.1 uncultured bacterium | reverse complement strand
CATCAACGGCGTGCCGCTGAGCGTGGTCCACCGTCCGGGGCAAGGTCATCTCACCGCTTTCGCACTCGAAGCAGCTGCTGCATCGCTCAACTACTTTACCGACTATTACGACATCGCCTACCCAGGCGACAAGATCGATCTCATCGCGATTCCCGACTTCGCCTTCGGAGCAATGGAGAACCTCGGCTGCATAACGTTTCGAGAAGTTCTACTGCTAGTCGACCCTGAGCATGCCACCCAGCCTGAACTCCAGAACGTGGCCGATGTGGTTGCCCATGAACTGGCCCACATGTGGTTTGGCGACCTGGTCACTATGGCTTGGTGGGAAGGGATATGGCTCAACGAAGCGTTCGCCACCTTCATGGAGATGAAGGCCACCGACAGCTTCAAACCGGAATGGAATAGGTGGACCAACTTCGGATTGTCACGCACCGCCGCTTTCGACATCGATTCGTTGCAAGCCACACGGGCCATCGAATTTCCTGTCGAATCCCCTGCCGAAGCGGAAGCCATGTTCGATGTGCTGACCTATGAAAAGGGAGCAGCAGTAGTCCGGATGCTCGAACAGTTCCTGGGCGAAGAAACCTTCCGAGAAGGGATTCGCGCCTATCTGGCATCGCACTCGTACTCCAACACCGAGACGTCCGATCTCTGGGGCGCGCTCGAATCCACTAGTGGTGAAGCCGTCCGCGAGATCATGAAGACTTGGATCTACCAGGGCGGGTACCCCGTGGTCAGCATCGACGACCAGGGCAAGCTTTGGCAGCGGCGATTCAGCTACGGCGAGCAAACTGATGATTCGATATGGGCGGTGCCGATTCGACTGCGCGACAAAGCCGGAGCCCAGCATCGAGTGTTGCTCACAGATCACTCCGCGAACAGTCCGCTGCCAACTGCTGAGGTTGTCGTGCTGAACCACGAAGGGGCCGGGTTCTATCGCAGCCAGCTCTCCGCTGAACAGCTAGATCGTATCGGCCATGAAGGCCCGGGCGACTTGAGCGCAGTGGAGCGCTTCGGTCTGCTCGACGACACCTGGGCACTGGTTATCGCGGGACGAATCGAGCTCGACCAATATTTCAACCTTCTCGCAGGGTTCGGCGAAGAAACCGACATCTCTGTTTGGCAAAGGATTGCCGGATCGCTAACCACGATCGACCATTTGCTCGACGGCGACCGCCGCCCAGCCTTCGCCGCGTTCGTCTCGCAGTTGCTTCGGCCAGCGTTCGACAGGCTAGGCAAGGTTTCCAACCGCTCAGAGACCGATGAACAGCTCAGACTACGAGGCGTGCTGTTGGGCGCACTCGGAACCGTCGGCCAAGATCACGAGCTACGGCAGTTCTCCCGCGAACTTCACAGCTCAGGAGCTGTCGATCCTGCGTTGTTGGCGGCCGCTGTCAACGTCATAGCCGCGACTGGCGACACGGCCGAATTCAATGATTTCCTAGAGCGCTTCAGCGAACCTGATTCTCCGCAGGATATGCAGCGTTACCTATACGCCTTAGCCGACTTTCCGTCGGTCGAACACGGAATTCACATGGCTGAACTGACGTTGTCAGAGCGGGTACGAAGCCAGAATGGGCCATATGTGCTGCAGCGACTACTCCAGAATCGCGAAGTCGGCGTAGACGTGTGGCAATTCGTTACCACCAACTGGGATGAGATCATCGAGAAGTTCCCGGGCAACAGTATTTCTCGGATGCTCGCGGGTGTAACGGCACTATCGACGCCTGAATTGGAGGTGCAGGTACGCTCTTTCCTCGCCGCTCACGAAGTACCGCAAGGTGCGACCAAGATCCAGCAGCATCTTGAACGATTAGCGACGAACACTCGCTTCCGGGCGCGTTTGGCCGACTCGACTATCCCAGGAGATCACTAACCCCAGATGATGTCGCGACCAGTCCCAGGCTAGAGATCTTCACACTTCCCACGCCTTTCAATCCGCAGAATCCTCCATTATCGACAACGTGCGTCACCACCTTCCACTCTCACCAATCCGACATGTCGAAGTCTTCGCTGTCGAGGTCGACGCGGCGCAAGTCTCGTGGCGCAATCTCGCGCCTGGTCCAGTCCGAGTTAGCTGTGCAGATACCGAACTAACCGTCGAGTACCACGGCGATTCCGCGGTGGTAGCACTTGATAACCTCCCGCCGAACTCTCATCTGACGGTCGAAGTTCGCGCAGCCGATGACTCGCTTTTTCGCTTACCCATCGTCACCCTCGCTCCCCCGCCAGGGGAACTCCTGGCCCGTTTCGCGAGCCTCTCTGACCTGCACCTTGGTAGTACGAAATTCGGCCTGATCTTCAAAAGATCCGAGAATCCCGAACCCGACGTTCCTCACCCAATGCGATGTGCCATCGCCGCTAGAACCGAGGCGCTCGCATGGGGGGCGGAGCAGCTTGTGCTGAAGGGCGACCTCACTCACCACACAGGCGCCGAGGAGTGGCCACAGTTAGCCGAGTTCCTGCACGGACTCACCGTGCCTCACCTTCTGACGCTCGGCAACCACGATCGCCAACCCAAGAAGAAGGGCATCGATACCGACAAGGGCCTGGCCAACTCAGGGATCGGCTTCCGCCCTGTGGATTCTGTCGACCTGCCCGGAATCCGACTGGTTGTCGCCGACACTTCGGTCCAAGACCGGGGCTACGGTAGGGTCCACGCTATTCGCGACGAGGTCGTCGATCTGCTCGC
>CBERPN010000414.1:0-2772 GCA_965524675.1 uncultured bacterium | reverse complement strand
CTTGATGTGGTGCACTTTCTATTTCAGGTCGAGCGATTTATCGAGAAACGCAATCCGGCGATGGCTCGGCCTCGTGTGATTGATCAGGCGCGACTGCTGCTTCCCAAGCTCGACGTTTCGCCGGATCTCGCCAGCCATCTCACAGATCTCTATCTGATCGAAGCGCTGGCCCGCAACGATGAGAGTTCGCTCGCGGGGCAGCTCTCTAAGCGAAGAGAGTCCCTGCTCGAGGCGCTCATCGGTTCGGCTACGACGGTGAGAAAGGCTGCCTGATGAGCCACGGCAGAGGGGCACTCGGAAAGTTTGCTCTACCCACACCACTTCGACGCACGATTCGAGGGGTCACGATGGCCGCCACGCGGGTCAACGCCTCGCAGCGCGCGTTCCCGAACTTCTTGGTAGTTGGAGCGCAACGGTCGGGGACCACCTCGCTCTTTTATTACCTATTGGCGCACGACAACGTTGTGGGTCCAATCCGCAACAAGGGGGTGCACTGGTACGACACCGGCTTTCATCATTCGCCAGCTTGGTATCGCTCGCACTTCCCACGACAGGCCAAGTTGGACGAGATCTTCGATCGAACCGGGCTTCCGGTAGCGGTGGGAGAAGGCAGTCCTTATTACCTCTACCATCGCCAGATCCCCGCCCGGATCGCGGGAGCACTACCCGACACCAAGGCGATAGCGGTGTTGCGCGACCCCGTAGATCGAGCAGTTTCACATCACCAGCACGAGGTCGCACGAGGGTTTGAATCCTTGTCGTTGGCCGAGGCGATCGCCGCCGAACCCGAGCGACTCGACGGTGAGGACGAGAAGTTGGCGGCGGACCCGACCTATGTCAGCTTCGCCGATATGCGCCACAGCTATGTAGCCAGAGGCCAATACGCTGATCAGATCGAGCGTTACCGTCATCACCTCGGACCAGACAACTTGCTGGTGCTCGATCAGAGGCTGCTGCTCGCCGAGCCAGAAAAGACGGTTCGGCGCGCCTTCGACTTCCTCGGCCTGCCACCCCTCGACGGCGCCGAGTACCCCACCTACAACAAGCGCGACTACGACCGAGGCGACACTACTCTACGAGCCGAGCTAGCCGAGCGGTTCAGCTCATCGAACCAACGGCTAGCAGAACTAACCGACGGCGAGATCATCTTCTAACCCCAGTCCCCGAAATTTTCGCGGTTAAACCGGCTCAATCGGCTTAACCGCGACGAGATTGCTTGTCGAGAGCAGTCCTCACCAGTTGAACAAGGCCGCGGCGGTCACCGATTGTCATCTCCCAGGTGAGTTCAAGGACATTCCACCCCAGGAGCCTGAGTTGGTTGCGTTTCCGTCGGTCCTGCTCGAAAGACTTCCGGTTGAGATGCCAGCGAACGCTGTCCAGTTCGACCACCAATAACTGGTCGGGCCATGCGAGATCAACTTCGGCGATGAACAGCCCGTTATCGTGGCAGATTCGAAACTCCAGATTGGGCGTTGGAAGCCCCGCATCGCTGAGTATGTTGGCAACCAGTCGGCTCCACGTGCTGCGCGGAAGTTCGTCATCGCCATATCGAAGTTCTAGGAGCTGTCGGAGTCTTCCACAGCCATCGCGGCCCTGAATCGAGTGCCGGATAAGACAGCTCCTGAGGTCGGGCCAGACGAGTAGCTTCTTTCGAAGCGCCGATTCGGCGGCCAGTTCAAGTTTGCGGAGCGTGACTACCGCACCGAGGTCGAGAATCACCCGTTCGATCCCCGTGCACGGAATTAGTGCCTTGTCGCAGCGGTCGATTCGATCCCATTGGGTGCTGTAATGAACCGTCGCCTCCACCGGTCCCGGTCGGTGGCCGTAGGGCACCGTGATTTCGTGTCGCGGGCTCCAGAACGTGTCCAGTCCCCACATCGCGGCTGCTGATCGGTGCGACGCAACCCCGCCGCTCGCCAAGCACGCGGCCAACAAACCTCCCCTCCACGAGGGGGCGGTTGCCGCATGCCGGTAGACAGCCCGGCCCTCGCGCTGCCATTCGCCAACCTTTACTCGGTGCTCGATCTGGTGGCGAGACAATCCGGCGTTGAAAGCCTGTTGCCTTGTTACCAAGCCATATTGCGCGGCCATTATCTCGAATATTTCCATCACCACTCCAGTTCTTGTCGCGGTTAGACCGACTCAGTGGGGCTAACCGCGAAAATTTTGGGAAAGGGGGAGTGGGGTTTGGGTGACTATACGTAGAGGGTGTGACACTCGGTTGTTAACCGGCCAGCAGTTCCTTGGCGAATGCGTTCGCTACCCAAAAGACGTTGATCTCGTCGGTGTAGGAGTGGTTGGCGAGTTCGATGAGGAGGCGGGCGTCGAACTCTTCGATATATAGCTGGATCCAGTCGCCGTCGGCTTCGTTCCAGAAGGCGTGGTCGTCGATTCCGTCGATGGGGGTGAGTTCTTCGAGGTCCACGTCGCCAGTCCAGGCGGATGTCCCTTGTGGTGTCGAACTGGCTCGAACGATCATCTCAGTAACGTCAGCATCGTCGCTGCGGACTAGCGCGCACTCGACAACGGTGGGCGAGCCCTCGGTAGCGGCTGACAGATCGACCGCAACAAGTCCCGTTCCCGCAATGACCTCAAATGGTTCGATATCTAGCTGCCCACAGCTACCTATGCCTCTCACAAGAGGCGCGACTTCGATGTTGCCGCCGGAGCCTAAGAACTCGGTCACCACTTGGATTTGGGCACCTGAGTCTGGTGGCAGGGTCGGGCCGGTCGCGATGGGTTCGGGCCACGAACCCGACAAAACCGCGTCGA
>CBERPN010000413.1:0-2854 GCA_965524675.1 uncultured bacterium | reverse complement strand
GGTTCGTTACGCTCGAGATCGCCACCGGATCGAGCGATGAGCACGAACTACATTTCCAGGAACTTATCGACGCGGTGTGCTCCGGCTATTTCTAAAAATCTGGAGCAGCGACGCTGGCATCAACCAGAGTATTCAGAAGGAACGAGCCTAAGCGCAGCCGATGTTGTCAGGCCCCTGCGGCCATCGTTCTACGGTACCGTCGGCGAGTCGGACGAAGATGGCCTCAGTGTCGCTGGCGGAGGTGTGAATCGCTCCGCTGCTCAGCCGCATGCCGGTGTCCACGGCGTCGGCTGGAAGCTCTACTAGTTGCACCTTCCCTAATTCGAACTGCTCACGCAGGAATACAACGCCCCCATCAATCTGAGACGCAGGTATTCGCAGCATCGCTGGCCCGGGCGCGCAGTGATAATCTGAGGTCAGGCTCTCGAAATTGAGCATCGCCTCCCCTGGAGCTACCGGACAGCCAGCTTCATCGGTGACCCCCGAAAGAGTCGCCAGCTTCGGTCCGCCCCGGGCACACGGCGCATTATCTGTTGTTACCTGCACCCACGTCGCGTATCGGAAGGTTCCCGATCCCGAATAGTCGGCTGACTCTAAGAACTGGGCGTCAACCTCGATCAAGTAGAGGCCGGGTTCGACTGCTGCGAAGCTCAAGGTTGTGTCGACGAGGGCGACGTCGTGGTTGAAACGAAACCGTAGGTCTTTAGCTTGGCGCGCTGTGCTGAGGTTGCCCAGGCTGGCTGGGTACTCGGAGTCGAGCCGGGCTTCTGCCCCGACATGGGTCACGAGGGCAACCGATCGGTCAGGTTCAATCGGATCTGATCGCAATCCGTCCCAGACGACTTCAGCCATCGCAAGCTCAGCCAACTCCCCCTGCTCGCCAACGATATTAAGCGTCGGTCGATGCTCCGAAAGCGGTCCGCCGGCTGACGGCTCACTCAGCACAGTTACTGAAGCGCTAGGGGAGCTGACCAGTGCTTCAGAGCTGCCCGCCGGTTCACTGGTCTGCCCAGTCGAGCAGCTAGCTGAGAAGACTAGGGCGAAAAGCAACACAGGAACCGGCTTGGGATGACTATTCATACCAACTACGACGACGCGCCCCCACCGTTTGGTTCCCCAGCGATCGGCCTAGCCGTGAGCTGGCACGAGACGGTGCAGCTGAGTAGACATAGGCTCACCAACGACGAACTGGCCGTAGCGCGATCGACCGAGTATTTGTCTCGGCCGACTGGATCTACAGATTAAGTTCGCACGACTTGCGATTGGCGTTAGCCGAACAGGCGTCGACGCCTGGGCCACCCCTGGTGCGTTCGCCATCTTCGGGGCTGGCTGTGTTCAACACGTCGTTGCCGCGCCCTCCCTTAAGAATGTCGACGCCCGGTCCGCCCTTAAGCACATCGTCGCCGCCTTGTCCGACCAGCTTGTCCCGACCGCGGTTGCCAAATAGGAAGTCGTCCCCCTTACCGCCTTTGATGAGGTCGCGGCCGCGACCGCCACCCAAGGCGTCGGAACCACCTTGACCAATGATGGTGTCGCGCCCGTCCTCACCCCGAATCATATCGTCACCGGAACCACCATAGATTTTGTCGTTACCGTCGCCACCAGAAATCCGATCATCGCCGCTGTTGCCGCAAATGGTGTCGTTGCCGCCACCCCCGTCGATTTCGTCGTCGCCTGCGAGGCCGACTATCACGTCGTCACCATCGGTTCCCGTCAGATCGTCCGCACCATCGGTTCCGACGATCGTCGCGACTTTGCCCTTGCAAAGAACTATCACTGGAACGCTGGTACCCGAACCTGGATCGGGGTCTGGTTCAGGGTCTCCGGCAGTGCCGTACATCGTGCGAACACCTGCGATGTCTCCGTTGCCGAGTTGTCGCTTCTCGCTACCGATCACCAACGATGGGTACATTACCGAACCCGTGGATGATGCATGGTCGAGCCCAATTGCATGGCCTGCTTCATGCACCATCACCGAGGCGATATCGAAGCTGCCAGGCTGACCCGAGGTCGACCAGACGTAGTCTTTGTTGAACTTGATGTCGAACTCGAGAGCAACGGCTGGGGTACTCGGGTCGCCATCGCTGTCGCTAAACCACAGATAGGTCCGAGCTAGATAGGTCTCTTCAGCTGGTGTGTTGGCGAAGAAGACATCGTTGAGGGTGTCGTAATTTGAGTTCGCGGTGGATGTTGCACCGGCATAGCTCATCGACAGCGACACCGACCCGGCCTGGTTGGTCCACGCTTCGAGGCCGTAATCGAGTTCATCCAGAATGGCCTGCTGAGCGAGGTTACCGGGGAATGTTCCTAGGTTGGCTCGCCACTGAAGAGCCTGCTGACCGTCGGGCCAACGTGCTGACCCGATTGAGAAGCCTGGATCTTGATCGCCTCCGCCGACATTTGAGAGGCGGATTGCCTCGATAACCGTCGGAACACCGATTTCGTTGTTTAGCTGGCCTGTTTCGATCGAGTACCGCTCGCCCACCTTTAGCTCGGGCCAAGCCGAAACCACCAGGGTCGCTCCGCTCGCTGCAACCCCTCCTTCGATGGCGGCTTCGAACGACGACTCACCGTCAGCGAGGGTAAAGATGGTCCACACCAGCCCGTCCGCGGTCGAGACATAACGCTGCGAGACCACCTCGAATCCAGCCTCGGAGGCGTCGGCCGCGGAGAACGGAACGATGGCTGTCGTAGCAGCGATCAGCAACAAGGCGAGGCCTCGCACAAGCCAAGTTGCAACCGTGGGGTGCGTGGGGAGAGCCGTTGTATGTGTTGGGTGTGTAGCCGCCATAGGAATCACTATCGGCATGATCGACAAGTTTGCTTTAGCAGTTCGAGCTAGCAGCTAACGTCG
>CBERPN010000412.1:0-2861 GCA_965524675.1 uncultured bacterium | reverse complement strand
GATGATCGAGTGCCATGTCGGCATCGGCTTGGTCGACGTCGATGGTGTAGCTACCAAGCAACACGTCATCGAAGCGGAACGCTCCGCTCGAGTCGGTGCTGGTGGTGCGCACTACCAAGCCGTCGCTGTCGATAAGTGAAACGGTGATGTCGGCAATGCCAGGTTCGCCACCGTCGAGAGCAGCGTTTCCATCGCTATCGAGGAATACTCTGCCGACAACATCGCCTACCGGCAGAACCGTAACGTCGGCGCTATCGGTGTCTTGATGCAAGCCGCCAATCGGATCGGAAGCCGATACTGAAGCCGAGTTGGTGAAGTCGGCCAAGACGTTGTCGAGCGCACAGTTGTACGACACGATCTCGCCGGGGATCAGGGTGCCAAGTGCTAGGTCGCAGTTGGGGGCGAGCGCATCGCTAACGGCCACGTTGTCGAGGTTGGTCTCGCCGACGTTGGCCACGGTGATCGTGAAGTTGGCACTAGCGCCAGCGGTGATGGTCTGCGCATCGGGGGTCTTGCTGATAGCGATTCCCGGCTGGAGGATGTTCACGTCGGCCGTGTCCGAATCGTCGACGCTGCCTCCGGCGGGTTCGGTTGCGGTGACGGTGGCGGTGTTGGTGAAATCGTCGGTCACGTTTGTGAGCGTGCAGGTGTAGTTGGACGATTCGCCGCTGGCCAGGTCGCCGACTGTTCGATCACAAGCTGGGGCGACAGGGTCAGAGACCCCGATAGCCGTCAACGGCGTGTCGCCAGTATTGGTGACAGTGATAGTGAAGGTGGCGTCGCCGCCGGTCACAACACTTTGGGTGTCGGGTGTCTTGCGGATGGTTATCTCGGGAGCGATGACATCTACCTCCGCGGTGTCGGAGTCGCTGTAGGTCGCGCCGAGCGGGCCGGTGGCGACAACCGAGGCGGTGTTGGTGAAGTCGGCGGTGGGTCCGGTAAGGGCACAGCTATAGGAGGTGGATTCGCCGATGGCGAGGTCGCCGATCGTGCGGTTGCACTCGGGGGCTACCGGGTCAGATACCGCTATGGCGGTCAGAGGTGTCTGGCCGGTGTTGGTGACCATGACGGTGAAGCTCGACGTAGCGCCGGTTACAACCGTCTGGAAGTCGGGGGTCTTCTGAATTTCAACCGAGGGCTCGAGCACGATTACGTCGGCCGAGTCGTTGTCGCCAACTGTTCCGCCGGATGGTTCGGAGGCGCTGACGCTGGCGGTGTTGGTGAAGTCGGCGGCGATACCAGCCAGCGTGCATTCGTAGCTGGTCGATTCGCCCACGGCTAGGTCGCCCACTGCGCTATCGCAACCAGGAGCTGCTGGGTCGCTCACCACAACGCCGGTCAAAGCGGTGTCGCCGGTGTTGGTGACCATCAGGGTGAAGTTGGCTGTTCCGCCTGTGACGACACTCTGCGTGTCGGGCGTCTTGCTGATCGAGATTGCCGGGGCGATTACATCGATAAGAGCATCGTCGGCATCGGAAACGGCGTTGCCGAGGCTGTCGGTGGCTGCCACGTTGGCGATGTTGGTGAAGTCGGCGGTGACGTTGCCGAGGTCACACGTGTAGCTGGTCGATTCTCCAACGGCCAGATCACCGATCAGCTGGTCGCAAGCGGGCGACTGCGGATCGTTGACCGTGACACTGGTTAGCGCCTGGTCACCGTCGTTGCTGACCACGATGGTGAAGGTTGCGGTACCGCCGGCGAGCAGTTGTTGGTTATCGGGGGTTTTGTCGATACTCACGCCAGGGCTGACCAATACGACATCGGCGTCGTCGGAGGCTGTCAGCTGATTGCCCAAGGGATCGGTGGCGTTAGTTGTAGCGGTGTTGGTGAGGTCGGCGGTCACGTTGCTGAGGTCGCAGGTGTAGCTGGCCGATTCGCCGACGGCGAGGTCGCCGATCGTGCGGTCACATGTTGGGGCTATCGGGTCGGAGATGGCTACGCCGCTAAGCGGGACGTCGCCATCGTTACTGACGGTGATATCAAACGTTGCGGTCTCGCCCGAAATCAGCGTCTGAAGGTCTGGGGTTTTAGAGATGGCCAGTGCTGGCTGGATGATGGTCACCTCGGCGCTGTCGCTGTCGTCGTGGCTGGCGCCCAGGGGGTCGAGCGACGTTACCGTCACCGTGTTGGTGAAGTTGGCCGTCACGTTGCTGAGGTCGCAGGTGTAGCTGGTCGATTCGCCGATGGCGAGGTCGCCGATCAGCTGGTCGCACGCTGGCGCTGCAGGGTCCGAGGTTGTAACACCGGTAAGCGCGGTTTCGCCGGTGTTGGTGACGGTGATCGTAAAGGTGGCGCTACCGCCGTAGAGCAAGGTTTGCAGATCGGGGGTCTTGCTAACCTCGATCGACGGGTCGAGAACATCGACGTCGGCGCTGTCGGTCGCTGAAAAGCTACCCCCAACCGGATCGGTGGCTGTCACCGTGGCGCTGTTGGTGAAGTCGCTGGCTACGTTGGCGAGCGTGCAGTCATAGCTGAGGGTTTCGCCGATGGCTAGGCTGCCAGCGCTTAGATCACAGCCCGGTGCTGTCGGGTCACTTATTACGACACCGGATAGAGCGGCATCGCCGTCGTTGGTGATCGTGATCGTGAAGGCGGCGGTACCGCCAGCGATTACGGTCTGAAGGTCGGGGGTTTTGCTGATTGAAATTCCCGGGGCGATGGCGTCTACCGCGGCGTCGTCGGAATCTTCGACGGTATTGCCGAGCGGGTCGCTGGCGATGACGCTGGCGATGTTGGTGAAGTCGGCGGTGACGTTGGCTAGGTCGCACGTGTAGCTGGAGGTTACTCCGTCGGCCAGATCGCCAGAGCTGCTGGCGCTTTCGGGTGCGGTCGGATCGCTAACAGCACCTAGGGAAAGGGAG
>CBERPN010000411.1:0-2894 GCA_965524675.1 uncultured bacterium | reverse complement strand
AGAAGGCTCGTATGCCCGTGCTGGCCGCCATTCAGGGCGGCTGCATTGGAGGTGGGGTCGATATGGTCACCGCGGCCGACCTTCGCTACGCCACCAAAGATGCCTGGTTCTGCATCCAAGAGATCAATATCGGAATGACCGCCGATGTCGGAACCCTACAACGTCTTCCGAAACTGATTCCTGAGGGAATCGCCCGCGAGTACGCCTACACGGGCGCACGTATGTCTGCTGATAGGGCGTACGAGTTGGGCCTGGTAAACCAGATTTTCGACGACCACGAGTCGCTCGTGTCGGGAGTTCTCGCTATCGCGTCTGAGATCGCGGCAAAATCTCCACTAGCTATCTGGGGGACGAAGGCCAGCTTGAACTTTAGCCGTGACCATTCGGTGGAGGACGGCCTCGAGTACATCGCGACTTGGCAGACCGGGATGTTTCAACCGGCCGACATGCTGGAATCGTTCGGTGCCCGCGCTGAAAAGCGTGATCCCGAATTCGATGACCTGCTGCCCGTGAAGCGCAAACTGTGAAGAGCTAAGCGATGCCAAAGCTTCCAAAGGGCTTTCGAGCTCACGTTGCCTCGATCGGCATAAAGGACACCAGCGATGACTTCGTTGTTGTGGCCAGCGATACTCCCGCCACCGCCGTAGGAGTCTTTACAAAGAGTCGGTTCGCCGGCTGCAGCGTATCGCTGAGCAGGCAGGCGCTGGTCGACAATCAGCTCTCTGCGATCGCCGTAATCTCAAAGAACGCCAACGTGGCGACGGGCCCCGAGGGTGATTCGAACGCGCGCGAAGTGGTATCTGAGGTTGCCCGAGTTCTTGACGTGGCCGACTCAAGTGTTGCGATCGCCTCGACCGGGGTGATTGGTCGGCACTATCCGATGGAAAAGGTTCGCAGTCACCTATCGACCATGCGCTCTCCGTTCGTTGGGCAAGACGCTGGCGAGGTCGCGACCGCGATCATGACCACCGACACCCACCCAAAGACGGCGTCGGCGACCGTCGGGTCGACATGCATCGTCGGCGTAGCCAAAGGGGTCGGCATGATCGAGCCCGATATGGCGACGCTTCTAACCTTCTTCTTTACCGATGCCGAGTTAGGTTTTGGCGATCTCGATCCGATCTTTCGACGGGTGATGGACGGCACCTTCAACGCCGTGTCGATCGATACCGATACTTCCACCAGCGACACAGCGATCATTATGGCCAATGGGCGAGGCGGGCCGGTAGATCATGTCGCCTTCGAGAGTGCGCTGCGTGAGGTTGCGCTAGCGCTTACCAAGATGGTGGCTCTCGATGGAGAAGGTGCTCAGACGCTCATCGAGGTTCGGGTCGACACAGCCCGAGACGATGCTCAAGCGAAGCGAGTAGCTAAGTCGATAGTCAATTCACCGTTGGTGAAGACCTCGGTACATGGCGCCGACCCCAATTGGGGACGGGTCGCCATGGCCATTGGCAAGTGCAGCGAAGATCTCGATATCGATCAAGATGTCGTGGTTATTCGCTACGGCGACGTCGAAGCCTACCCTCGGCTGTTATCCGACGAGGATCTCGCTCGGCTTAGCCACTATCTCGAATCTGAGGAGGTCCTGATCCACGTCAGCCTCGGGATAGGCGATGGCTGCTTCACCGCGTATGGCTGTGACCTGACCGATGGCTACATCAGAATCAACGCCGACTACACCACCTGAGCACGCCAGCTAAGCGCCAGCACTTCAGCCCAAAACCCCGTTCATCAGCAGGTCGCGGCCCGCCGACCCGCTCGCTGCTGATGAGAGGACCCGCCGGCCTCTTTCTACTCCGTGCCTACGTTGACTCCAAGCACATTGGAGTCCTCGCTCGCATCGGCCCATCCGCTTACGACGATGTTGTATTCTCCGGTGAGAAGAGCGCTTTTGTTGGTAGTGCCGTCGCTGGAATAGTTGCTGTTCGAGGTGACCTCGTAGCCAGCTTTCTCAAGCTGGGCAATGTAACTGTCAAAGCTGTCGATTACGTCGTCGGGCGTTGTCGACACGGTCCAGAGGCGCTCGCCATCAGCGTTGATCGAGCTGCCAGCTACAACCGTGCCGTCGGGCACCGGAACCGAAGAAGGCCAGTCTTCGGGGAGCCCTTCGCCCATCGTGAAGTTTGATTCGCCGCCGTCGTCGGATCCGGTGATCTCAAGAGTTTCGTCGCCGACATCGAATTCGATCGTTTCGCCATCAGCTTCGATCTTGAAGCTGCCGTCGTCATCAAAGTCGAGGTCGAGATCGATGTCTTCGCCGGTTTCGGCTTCGATCGCTGCTTCGATGGCTCGCTCGCTTGCTGCCTCGACAATCTTTCCGCAGCCGCTAAGGGCCAGTAGCGCTAGCAGGGCTCCGGCAATTGCGGTTCTTGAAGAGTTGCTGCTCATTTTCGGTGCTCCGATATTTCATCGCCCGGCGGTTCGGGCCAGTCGCGCTCTGCGGCTTGAACCAATCATCCCAAGTTCGAGATGTTCGGTCGTTGCGGTTCAACACACTCGTCGCGTGCCGGTCGACACTGTACGGGCGGGGCGCACTTCTAGGGGCCCGAGCTAAGAGTATGGTCGGGAACTCAAGATGCCCCCAACACCCCAGAACACCTGCACTCACCTGGCTGCGAATCAGACAGAAACTTTGACCCAAACGATCGATGCCCCCCTCCTGGGAAGAAGGGCTTCGCTCCATGACCAGGGAGTTGGAGAAACCTGAGAGCCCGCCGCGAGGACCGCTAGACAGTGCGCGCCGATCGTCGTCGCCGCCCCGACATGGCGCGTCAACTCTTGTTGGGTGGCGGTGGTTCGATGACGGACTACGGGAGAGCCTACGTGAGGCCGAGCGCCTCGGCCACGCCAATGCTGCGACCATGCACGACCTGCTATCCAAAGCCTTCCCA
>CBERPN010000410.1:0-2910 GCA_965524675.1 uncultured bacterium | reverse complement strand
GTCGCTTATCCCGCTGGCCCCTCGACTGGATAGGCCGTTGCTACTAATTCACGGGCTGGCCGACGACAACGTCGTCGCCGCCCACACATTGCAACTGTCGAGGGCGTTGCTCGAATCGGGTCGCCTTCATCAGGTGCTGCCACTCTCGGGGGTAACTCACATGACCCCTCAAGAAGAGGTCGCCGAGAACCTACTGTTAGTCCAGGTCGACTTCTTGAAGCAGGCGCTCAATCAAACCGAATAACAACCCCGAAAATTGAGCTGATCAACCAGGACTATCCCTGGATGATCCTCACGATTTCCGATGATAGGAAGGTTACGAATATGACCGACGACCATTACCTGGCTCCGACCGACGAATCGTTCATGGCGGTTTTAGGCCAAGGCATCGAGGGCCCGGTGACGATGCTGAATCTACTTCGGTTTAGGGCTATCGCCGATTACTCAGACTCGCCCGAGCTCGCCCCCGAGCAACCCATAACCGGGGCGGCCGCCTACCGGCGCTACATCGACGCAGCGTCGGCGGTTGTCGCCAATGCCGGGGGAGAGGTGTCGCTGCTGGGCACTGGCGGTGCGTTCATTATTGGCCCCCTCGACGAGCGTTGGGATGCAGTCCTGATCGTGAAACAGCAAAGCCTGGAGGCATTCGGATCGTTCACCAGCGATCCCGACTACATAGCGGTCGCCGGGCACCGCACTGCCGCCCTCGAAGACTCACGAATTCTCCCCATTGTAGAAGGCGACCTCGACGCGGTGTTCGGGTCACCCAACAGCCAACCGGCCTAATCAGTTGGCGTGGCTTGCTCACCCAACAGCCGCTTCTAAGCCGTAACAACCGTTATTTCGGTGGCTTTGAGCGAAGCCCAGCAGCTCGTGCCCGGTCGCAGTTCTAGTTCTGCTTCAGCGCCCGGAGTAATAACCGCCGTCGCATCCAGTGGGCCGCCGAGCACAATTCGAAGTCTGTCTCCTTGATCGATGATCTCGGTGACGTCTGCCTCCCACACGTTTCGAGCGCTACCGCTAGGTCGAGTCCGGTGAAGGGTTAGAGCGGTCGGGGGGAAGGTTAGGTGAACCTGGCCGTTCGCTGGGCTAGCGCTGATGAGGGTCGCCCCCGACGCCAGCTTCACCAACGTGCCATCGCTAGTGCCGGCCAACAGGTTCGTGCCGAGCAGCTCAGCCGCGAACGAAGATGTGGGCGATGCGGCGACCTCGGCTGGCGATCCTGATTGTACGATCTTGCCCTTTTCGAGGACGACGAGTTGTGTGGCAAGAATCCGAGCCTCGACCGGGTCATGGGTTACGAAGATCACAATGGCGGTGGGGTCGATCAGTTCGGAGATCGCCTTGCGGAGCTCCCCGTGGGACTCGACATCGATGGCGGCGAAGGGCTCGTCGAGCAGTAGAACCTCGGGGTTTGGAGCGATGGCACGTGCCAACGCCACCCGTGCCCGTTGCCCTCCCGATAGTGTGCGAGGTGACCGATCGGCGAGATCCGATAGCTCGAAGGCATCGACTAGGCGGCCGACGGTAGCGTTTCGCGCGGACTTCTTAACGCCGCGAGACCTCAACCCAAAACCAATATTGTCGGCAACCGACAGATGATCGAACAGTCGGTGATTCTGAAATACCATCCCGACCGACCGCCGCTCGGGTGGGAGCACCACGCGGGTGTCGTCGTAGATCGATTCGCCCAGCTCAAGCGATCCGTCGGCGAGGAAATTCAGCCCTGCGATCGTGCGAAGCAAGCTGCTCTTGCCCGAACCGTTGGCACCAATGAGCACAGTGGGTTCGCCGCCTGTGCAAGACAACTTGACAGCGAGGACGAAGTCTCCCACCACCGTACGCCCGGCAAATTCAAGAGTCATCGTGGCAACCATCTCCCGCGAAGCGAAACCAACACGACCAACGAGACCGCCACCAAAACCAGGCTGAGCGCTATCGCTGCATCGGGATCACTTTCCAGCGCGATGAAGATCTCGAGCGGAAGGGTTCTGGTTCGGCCAGCCCGGTTGCCAGCGAAGGTGATGGTCGCTCCGAACTCACCGAGCGCTCGTGCCCAAGCGAGCGCAAGACCAGCCATGACAGAGGAGCGAATTTGGGGCAGTGTGACTCGACCCATGATGAACGTAGGTGTGGCGCCGAGCGTGGCCGCAGCCTCCTCGAGTTCGATGTCGGCTTCGCGCAGCGCGGACTCCACCGTGACCACAAAGAATGGCAATGCGACGAAGGCTGCCGCGATGACTGCGCCAGCGGTCGAGCCGAGAAGCACGATTCCGAACCATCGATCGAGTAACTCACCGACAAACCCCCGGCGGCCTAGCGCGAACAACAACGCGGTTCCTCCAACCACTGGAGGTAACACCATTGGTAGTAGCACGAGGGTTCGAGCGAAATCGCGACCCCGAAACGAGCTACGTGCCAGTAGCCACGCCAGCGGGAAGCCCAGCAGCACCACAACCAGTGTCGCGAGCGAACTCACCACTAGCGATAGTCGAAGTGCTTGAATCGCTGAATCGCTGGTGATGAGTTCGCCGACGCGTTGCCACGGTGTCCGCTCCAGCAGGCCGAGAAGCGGTAGGACCAAGAGTGCCAGCGCAAAGGCGGCGATGACTGTGATGGCTCGTGGTGTTCGGCTCATGGTTGTTCGAATCCGAGCGACTGCAGTATCTGCTGAGCTGGCGACGAGCTGAGATAGTCGACAAAGGCTTGGCTGGAGAGTCCTGGCTCAGCATCGCGCAGTACCACGACCAGGTATTCGTTGCTTATCGCCTCAAACTCTTTAATTGGAATCTCGCGCACCGTGGACCGGTGCAGGTCGCTTTGGTATACGAAACCGGCATCCACCTCACCCAGCTCCACCTTTGCTAGGACCGCGCTGACGTTGCTTTCCTCGGTGACTGGATCGATCGT
>CBERPN010000409.1:0-2911 GCA_965524675.1 uncultured bacterium | reverse complement strand
CGCGTCTCGATGAGATGTTTGCCGACCGGCTCAAAGCGTTGGGCCTGCCAGAAGAAACCCAAAGCAAACTGCTCGACCCGTCGCGTCTCGACGAGGCCTTAGCCGAGCTACCACCGCCGATGGCTCGCAATCTTCATTCCTGTAGCCATATGAGCTTCAGCCCCAACATGTTGTCGAGTGGCCAGAAGCGAAACACCATCCCCGATATCGCCGAGTTGATCGTCGACATTCGGATCCTTCCCGGCGAGACCCAAGAAGATGTCGACACTCATCTGCGAGAGGCGATTGGTGATGAACTCTGGAAGTCGATCGATGTCAGCAGCTTCTTCGTCGACGGAGCCAACTCGGTGCGCGAGGCCACGTCGTCCTCCACCAATACGCCGCTGTGGGATGCACTCTCCGATGCGGTCAAGATGGCGTATCCCGGTGCCAAGATCGTGCCTAGTCTGGTTACCGGTGGTACCGATTCGCGGTTCTTTCGCCAGCGCAACGTCACCGCTTACGGTGCCGGGTTACTCAGCCCCGAACTCGGCTTCGCCGAGTTCATGAACCGCTTCCACGGCCACAACGAACGAATTGATGTTGCCTCGCTACGCCTAACAACCCAGCTCTGGCTAGACGTCCTAGACCGCCTCTGGCGATAGCGACCAGTTCGATACTAACCCTTGCTGCGGAGCTTGGGGTCTAGCGCATCTCGTAGGCCGTCGCCGATGAAGTTCACACTCATCACCGTTAGCGAGATCATGACGCCGGGCCAGATCACTCGGGCAGGATTGAGATTGATGTAGTCCTTGGAATCGAAAAGCAGTCGACCCCACGTGGGGAAGTCTTGAGGAAAGCCGAGACCGAGGAACGACAACGCTGACTCGGTCAAGATGGCACTCGCCACTCCGAGTGAAGCTGCCACAACGACCGGGCTCAGGACATTTGGAACGATGTGCCTAGTGATCAGCCGCCGTGGCCGGGTGCCAATGCTTCGGGCCGCGAGAACGAACTCCTGCTGTTTGATTGCGAGCACGTCTCCGCGTACGACTCTTGCAGTTTGCATCCAACTCGTTGCGCCGATGACGAAAACTACGAGGAGAAATATGCCGGCGCTCTGACCGAACTTATCTTGTAGAGGGTCGCGAAACAACAAGATGATAACCAGCAGCAGCGGAAGGATCGGCAGTGCAAGAAAGAGATCGGTGAGGCGCATAAGGGCACCATCAACCCGGCGGAAAAACCCGGCGAGCACGCCAACTGCCGTGCCGATGAACAGCCCGAACAGCATCGCTACTAAGCCCACCGAGAGGGAGATCTGGCCGCCGCGAAATACTCGAGCCATCACATCTCGGCCCAGCTGATCGGTGCCCATTGGATGGGCCCATGTCGGGGACTTGTTGGCGTTCGACACGGTAATCTCGAACGGATCTTCGGGCCAGATGAATGGACCGAGGATGGTGCCGGCGACGATAAGGGTGAGAATCGTTAGCCCGACAAGCGCTCCCCTATGGCGGCGGAACTGGCGCCACACGTCGCCCCAAAGGGAGCGATGTTCTTGCGATTTGCCTTCGACAAGGTCATCACCCGTCGCCTCTGACATAGAAACGGTTGCATCGGAGTTGCCCTTGTCCTCGGCCCCGAGACCTGCCTTGGAGTCTTCAATACTACTCATATCGAATCCTGGGGTCTAAAACGCCATAGAGCAAGTCGGCTATCAGGTTAAACATCACTGTAAGGAAGGCGAACATGAAGGTGAGGGTCTGCACCATTGGTAGGTCGCCATTGCCGATAGAGACGATAAGTAGCTGACCGAGCCCGTTGATCCGGAAGATCTGCTCGGTGATAATCGCGCCGGAGAAGATGGCGGGAATCGACAGAGCCAAGAGCGTGGTTACGGGAATCATGCTGTTGCGCATGACGTGGCGGATAATAACCTTGCCCTCGGTTAAACCTTTTGAGCGAGCGGTCCGAACGTAGTCGGTGTTTAGGTTGTCTAGAACCGATGCCCGTGTAAATCGAGCCAGCACCGCCACATTAAAGAACGTCAGGACGGTCACCGGCATGATGAGCTGCTTTATCTGGAACCAGATACTGCTCCAGCTGGTGAAGTCGACATCGTGAGTAGTTGTGTAGAAGGACGGAAACCAGCCGAATTTGACGCTAAAGATAACGATAGCCACCAGGCCGGTGAAGAAGGTTGGGGCCGAGTAGCCGATCATGGTAACGAAAGTGCCGATATTATCGAATATCGAGTATTGGCGATAAGCCGAATAGACCCCCACCGGGATGGCAATCATGGTGCCGAACAGCAGCGCCAAGCCAAGCACCCACAGAGTTTGGGGAAGTCTTTGGTAGATCGTGTCGGTAACCGGTGAACGCGTGTTCCAAGAGGTGATCCGGTCGCCAGAACCGCAGTCGCCGGGACACAGACCAGCTTGGTCGAGAAGGTAAAGTGGCTCGTTGATGAAGGTCAGTTTCAACCAAGTGAGCCAGCGGAAAAAGAATGGATCATTAAACCCGAGTGCTTCGCGGATCTGATCGCGCTGCGCTTCGGGGATGGTCAAGGGAAGCTGCGATGTTGGGTCGCCTGGCGCGAAGTCGAGAATCGTAAAAATAATCAGACTGATCAGAACCAGCGTCGGAATTGCGAACAGCATGCGACGTGTCGCGAATCTAACCACTAATTCGACCCCCGTCTTTGTGGCTATCGGATCTATCTGTAACTAACGAAAAACACTAGCTGAGGAAGTCGGTGTACGTGCCCGCCAATGCGGCAGACACGTACACCGAAGTCACTCGATGAGATGTTCGCTAGTGGGTTACTCCGCCCGGAACCAGTCCTCGATGTTCCAGTACTGGGTATCCCATGCATTGAGATCGCCGACACCTTGGATGTCGTTGGCGACCGCCACCACGCTGCCGCGGT
>CBERPN010000408.1:0-2956 GCA_965524675.1 uncultured bacterium | reverse complement strand
AATTCGTCTTCGTGGTATTCCCCAAGGCGAGCCCCTAGCGGCGAGATCAAGCGGCAGCCAGGAGGTCCGACGCGAATGGTCTGCGGGCGGTGTCTCCGGCGACGCCGCCGGTCACAAAGTGCACACCGGCGTCGCGCAAGACCGGTAGGCGTTCGGTGTCGTCCACTCCGTTCACGGTCAAACTCGCATCGAGCGCTAGGGCTAGTGCTACTGGCCCATCACGTAGTTCACCAAACGGATCGAGGCGGCCGAAGAGAGTTGCGGCGTCGCTACGGCTCAGTTGAAGGACATCGGCGCGCGCCGCTCGAGCCTGCTCGTAGCTATCCGCTCGGTAGTCCCAGACGCGCTTGACAGTGATGCCAGCGTCGCGAATTGGTTGAAGCATTGGTTCGATGGCTTCGAGTGCTTCCGGTCCGCCCGGTCCAACGAGCCCGATCGTGAGGCGTTCGGGTTGTTCTAGTTCGGCGATGTAGGCCTCGACCACCCTTGGTGAAGTTCCCGATGCCCGCACAACCGATAGTGGGATCGTGATCGTTGGGTCCGTACCCGAATCGCGATAGCGATTGAGGACCACCGCGGTGCATTCAATCGCTACCAGCAGGCGATCTATGACGCTATAGGAGGGTTCGGCGAAGAAGGCCGAGCGCGCTCCTGACGGAGCTCGAACCCAGAGGTCTGAGGTGACCCTCGAGCTGAGACCTGTGGAGAGTTCGAGCATTGGTTTGGTGGCGATCTCCACCCTGTGGGTCGGATCGACTGGCCCAGTGACGCAGGAGCTGCCACCGAAGACCGCGATATCGCTGGTGGTCCAACGTGCCTGATCCGATGCTCGCACACTTCTCTCAAGTAACGAGTCAGCGTCGGACCCGGGTTTACCCATCGCCGCACCGACTACCGCCCCAAACTCAGGGCCAGCGTGGCTAAGTATTCGGTGTGCCACGCTGAGCGGAATACTCTCGTCAGAAGTAACACCCCACAGGACAACGGTGACTGAGGTTTTCTCGCGGATCGCTACGATGTCGTAGTTTCGAACCGCTGACCGGCAGTGTTCGCCAAGCTCGTGAAGCTGGCGCGCTGCCTCGCGAGCCCCTTTGTTCTGAAGGACTGTGCCAATACCTGTTGGAACGACCTCGAGTACCGCGATCGCCTCAGCACTCGATGTCTGGCGCAACAACTTGGTGATGCTGGTTCGAACCTCGCGGTTATTCCAGCTATGAATCGTTGCTTGTTCGGCGGTGTGGGATCGGTGGAGGCGTAGTAGTCGGTTTCGAAGTGTGGGGGGGCTCATCGGCACCGGTATCGGTCGACCTGAGTAGAAACTTGAGATTTATCTAGGTATCTCGACTCAAATATCTGATCCGTTAGCCCCAAATACTGGGCCGTCGCGACTACTCGTCGCGTTTCCTGAGCCGCTTTGAGTGCTGCTCTAGACGCTTGCGCTGCTCCTTGCTGAGACTGTCGAGACCCTCGTTAGCGACCTGATCGAGTAACGCATCGATCTCCATGTCGGCTAGGTCGGACTGCGCCGGATCGACAGGCGGAACAGCGCGCAGTTTTCCCTTGCCGCGCTTGCGAGCAGGCCGACTCATGTTTGGTCCGCGGTCAGCACTGCGGGTCGAAGGTTCGCCTCCCAGCGACGCTGGTAACGGCAGCTTTGGGAGCCAATCCACCTTCTCAGCGAAACCCATAGAGCGGGTCATGAACATCGCGGTGAGCACAACGCAGAACAGGAGAACGAGTGAGTAGTTGTCGCGACCTCCGATGATCTGCAGGAAGTCGAGCACTACGATTCCAATCGCGATTCCCCATGCCGGAATGCCTGGCCAGAACCTAGCGTTGGGGTTGTGCATCGCAAAGCTGATCAACACACCGACTTCGATGAACCGCAACCCTGAGGCGAGGCCGTCAACACCTGATACCAGCTCGAATATGGTTACCAATACCCCCGGAATTACGGTTAGCGACAACAAGAAAATCGTAAAAAGCCGCCGCCCCATGAGGGCTTCCATTTGGCTGCCGAGCATGAAGAATACCGCGAAGAGGATGAGTGTCCAGAAATCTGGCTCGTTCGGAATTGGCCAAGTGACAAGGCGCCAAACCTGGCCTCCGAGCACGCTCCCTCCGGCCAGCGTCCCAATGTCCTTGCTCACCAACCACAGATACTTAGAGAACCCTCGACCGCGACCCTCGGCAGCCCAGATGAACATCGAGATCAAACCCATGCCGACTACCGCAATGGTTGTTGTGACGTCGATAGTCCCGACTCTGAACCATGGGTCGTCGCTGTTGCCGAAGCGTCCGGCGTTGAAAGGTCGCATACGTCTACAAGCTACTGCTCCACCGCCGGACATGCGCCCGCGGTCGGTCGACTACTGTGGTTCGAATGCGCCTAGCGCGTCCAGGATCGCCTGTTGTTGATCGTCGCGAAACCCAAATAGCAGCTCGGATCCGCCGCTTAGATCGGGAGTAATCAGTTGCATCTGGGAGTTGGTAGTAACTCCCAAAGCCCTCCAGGTGTCGAACGATGGGTCCCACAGCATTGTCGGCGTGGCCACTCCCGTGCCTTCGAGGAACGCTTGGGCAGCCTCAAAGCTGTCTTGTGTCCCCAAGCCAATTACCTGTACCTTGTCGATGTTCTCTCGAGCGAACTGCTCGACTGCCGGGCCCTCTCGCCGGCAGGTCGGTCAATGAGGTGCCCAGTACCACAACAGCACGGGTCGGTCGCCGGTAACAGCTTGCTCGAGGGTCGATTTGGAGCCATCGCTGAGGTTGAGAACCTCGGTGGTGCGTACGTTGCCGGTGGATTCTAGAGTTTTGATGTTGGCTTCGGCCTGGGCGGCTGCGTCGGCATTTGCGGCGGCGGCAGCTGGGGAAGCCGTTGAGGCTTCGCCCCCCGCGCCGCCACAAGCGGACAGAAACAGGCCAGCACTTAGCGCGCTAGTGATAAGTCGGGATC
>CBERPN010000407.1:0-3021 GCA_965524675.1 uncultured bacterium | reverse complement strand
GGGAGCTTGCGCCACAAGGTGGAAGGCGACCGCTTAGAACAATGGATCGTGGGCGTCTCAGCTCTCGCCGCCCTCGCCCTTTTAGGTAGCAGCCTTTTCGGCTAGCGATAGTGCCTCGGCCTTAGGTCTCGACCGAAACGGGTTTCGCGGTGCTGCTCTGGTCGTAGATCCCACAAATCCCACGAGGTGCTAACGCCTACCCGCAGAGTCACGGTTCGCCGACGGCTCGGTCGGGCATGGGGTCGACTATCGGAAGAACCGCGCTCATCAAGTGAGCGTAGCGAGGGCGCTTAGGGAACGACGAGCACAGTGGCGGTAGCGGTTGTTTCGCCCAGAGGTTCAGCCTCTGCCGTTACGGCAATCTGAATCCTCGAGCTATCTACCCCGAGCGCGACCAGTGCCTCACGCAGTTCGAGACTTCGCAACCTTGCCAGCTCCTGACCGAGGGGTCCGGCTACGCCGGGGTCTGCACCTGCCACAACTAAAAGACGGCTCGAAGGGCGTTCAGTTACAACCGCGCTCGCCGCCTCAACAGCGCTAAAGGCGGCGGCGTCGAGTTGGACCGAATTGGCCCTAAACATGACCGAGAACTCGGCCGTCAAAGCGGAGTCTTCGGTGATTGCAGACGAAATAGCGTTGGGCTCAGTCTGCGTAGCCACTTCGCTCTCGCCGGTTTCAGTTTGACGGGTATCGGCTGGCGTTGAACCCGATCTCCCGAAGGCGAATCCACCCAGTACAGCTAGGGCAGCCAAAGCGACGGCTCCGGCCAGCTCAGGCCAACGGTTGCGGACGGCAGCGGCAGGTTGATCGGCGCTAGAACCTACCGGTGGCTCCGCTGGCGCTAACCCGGGTTCATCTCGATCTACGACTACGGGAATCGCCATGACCGATTCAGATTCCAGCCAAGAGGTTGCCCGAGTCGGTTCTTGTCCGTTATCGGGTCCGTTAAACGCTCGGTCTAGTAGCGAACGCTCGGGTGGGTCGGTCTCGGTACCGAGACCATTCGAAGAAGTCTGCACCAACGTCAGATCGGCCGATACAAGCCACCTGTGAGCAATCCAGTTTCGGGCATTAGCTTTCAGATGTGCAAAGTTCTTCCCGAAATTTTCGCGGTTAGCCCCACTGTGTCGGCCTAACTGCAACAAGAACTGGACAAACCTGGGGTCAGCGCCCGACCCGGCGTCTTGCGGCTCTTGGCGACTCGGCTGCTTTGCGTCGCTCGACCGCTTCCTTACGGATGAGCTTTACCGGTACGCCGATGGCGTCGCCCGGTGGCAACACATCTGCTGGATAGATCGCCACTTTCTGTTTGGCAGCGAAGCGGCCACCATCGACATCGAGGTCGCGGGCGTTGGTGCCTTTGGCTGGCGTGACGGTCTTGCCGTCGACCCACTCGAGATCCCACCACCACTTCTTAATGGGATTGATAGAACCGTTACCGACCCTGTCGTCTAATTCCGCGATCCACTTTCGGGTGAACGGCAACTTGATAGCAGCCCACAGCACAACTCGCTCGGTCAATAACCCCTCGGTGTTGTAAGGGCAGGTTTTCATACAGCGGCCGCACGCCGCGCCCCTCATGTTTCCTAGGCGATACTTTGTGCACTTCTCGACATCGGGCTTCCACATCTCGACCCCGTTGAACATGATCTTGTCGCCGAACTCAATCGCCCCGCACGGGCACTCCCGCGCACACTTTGTGCACTTGGTGCAGAAGTCCTGTAGGCCGAAATCTATGTGCTGATCGGCGGTGATCGGCATGTCGGTGGTGAGCACCACCGATTTGAACCGCGGCCCCACAAACGGATTTAGCACCAACTCACCAATGCGGCTCAGTTCGCCAAGGCCGGCACGCAACACCAGCGGTATCTGCAACACGTCGGAGTCGCGGTTGGTGTGGCTTCTCGCGCTGTAACCGAGCGAACGGATGTGTTCGGCCATGATCCCGGCAATCTGAGCGCCGCGCATGTAGGCCCGCATCGACTGCGCGCCACTAACCCAATCATCGCCGCTGGCCCCTTCCATCGTCTCGTAACCCTGATCGAGCAAGATCACGACAGCATTCTGGTGGTACGGCTCGATAGCGGTTCCGTCGCCCTTATGGGAATACCAGGCGTAGGTCGGCACGTCGCAGACTCCCACCATGTCGCCACCGAGGTGATAGGCCAGCGCCTTGAGGTCGTCGGCGTTCTTTGCTGGATCCAGGGTGGTTTGGTCGATCTTGGGCGCTACCGGCCCGTCCTGGTGAGGCACCATCGCTGCGATCTGTTGCACGTAGGTTTGCGCCTGCGGGGTCTTGAACGCGAACACCTTTACGTCGGCCTGAAACTTGGGGCCCATATCGCCGTGCGCCGCCCGTGGAAACCCACCCGCTCGCACCGGAACGCGAGGAACCTCGTCGTCGATGATGAGCGTGGTGGGTTCATCGACTCGATCGATCTTCTCCATTGGGTATCGGCCCATATGAAGCGGTCGATGGTCGCCGTTCAAACGGCCGAAACCGGCACGGGTGCCACCAACACCCAGCCACCAGGCCGGCCCCTTGGTCGTCTTGAGCTCGTCAGCGAACCGGCGGCGCGCTAGCGGCGCGTCGGGCTGGATCTCGAGCTCGGTGCTGACTACCGACAGAGCAAATCCGCCAGCGAGGTAGGGAGCCCGTAGCTCACCACCGTGAATCTCGACCAGGCCGGCCTGAAGCGCGACCCGGCCGATGTCGAGGTCCGACTTGGTGGGGGTATGAGCCTTGGCATCGAAACCAAGATTGCGGATGTACGAGGCTGTGATTACCGCCAGCTCGGCTGCCCGAAGGTCGGCGTTGGCTTGGCGGGTTCCGTCGATCCACTCGTCGCCCGGATGCGAACCATCAAGCTGAGGCGTGAACGCAATGAGCGTGACGATGGCAAAGCGATGCTCTAACGACTCGCCGGTCCAGGCATCGTCGGAGATGATTCCGCACCCGACCATGTCGGCATCGAGAAAGTATTGTCCCGCCTTGAGGTTGTGGCTCAGTTCAGTCGGGTC
>CBERPN010000406.1:0-3066 GCA_965524675.1 uncultured bacterium | reverse complement strand
TATCCTCGGCTTATCCGCAGTTCAGGTGTCTGTCCGCACGCTCGTAGCTTCGGGCGAGCGCTCCGAACTCATAGACACTGCCGGTGTGATCCAAGCTCTTCGAGCCGATTCGGAACTGATCGTGGAACCGCTAGGTGAAACAGAGCTGCTGGGACGTTCGGCCGAGGGGATTCGAGTTCAGGGCGGCCCGAGTAACGCACTGCTACAGACTCTGGTCGATGAGGTTGATGATCCGTCCTTCGCGAGAGTGATCGATGACAGTGCGGTCGAGTTGTGGATTCTCGATTCGCCAATCGGGCTACTCGGAGTAGTCCTCACCGCTTCAAGCTTCGAACTAATCGACCAGGGCGGTTGGGTCCTCGATCCGTTCTTGGCAATGTTCGAGTTTGGCTGCGCGCCGACAGATTCCTGCGACTTTACCCGATAGCAGAATGTGGCTGTGGTTTCACCCAACATCGACCTAACCCTGTGGGGCTCCTTCGATGAACTGTTCGAGCGAGAACTAGATTTGGTGTTCGGATTTCTCCGGGCCCGATGTGGTTCGGAGTCCCTCGCCGAGGATCTCACATCGGAGACGTTTATCTCGGCCCTGAAGACCTGGCAGTCGGGCGCGCCCGATCAGGTAACCCCACAGTGGCTGCTGACCGTTGCTCGCCGACGGTTAGTCGACCACTGGCGAACCGCCGACGCCCAAAGACGGCGGCTCACCCGCCTCGAGGCGGAGCGCGTTGGGCCTGAGCCACTGCTCAGTCATGAGATGAGCGACGATCGAGTGCTCAAGGCACTGGCATCGATCTCACACCGCCATCGCGTTGCTCTTTGTTTGCGATACTTGGATGATATGTCGGTTGCACAAGTGGCCGATGTTATGGACATCAACTACGCAGTAGCAGAGTCTCTGTTGGCGAGGGCACGACGATCCTTCGAGCGAGCATTTGAGGAACTGTCATGAGCGATCCGATTGAGGAGCTACGCAGGGTTGATGGTCGCCACGATCCGGGTCAAGCCGTTCGAGACCGGATTCGTAACAAGTTAAGGTCTGAGTTCGAAGCTGGGCAGGCCAGCGATCTGACCGGTAGCGATTTGCCACGTGACTTAGTGCAGCCTGGCCCCGGCAGCGAAACGAGTGAAGCCGATGTCATCCTGCTGCAACCAACGATTGACGAGCCGGCTGGCCGTCGCCGTTCTCCGCTAGTTCTGCTTGCCGCTGCATGTCTTGTCGTAGTGCTCGGCCTTGTCGGTCGAAGCCTCGTGGCTGACGACAGCACCGATATCGCGGTTGAGTCGCCCGAACTAGTCGAAGTTGACATCGACGTGCACGAATACTGCACAGAGCATACGACCGCCACCCTGTCGGCGGTCGATGCTTGGGCCGCCCCGGCGACCGACCATGCGGGCGCGAGCAATGCACTGCTCATCGAACTCGAGACCGCAGTTCAAGACCTCGCGGTTCTGTTCGCTAATACGCCGGGCGACACTGCGCGTGTCGAACGGTCGACCGACACTCTATTGTTCCAGCTTTCGCAGGCTCGGCGGGCGCAGGTTCTTGGCGATGACAACGCGGTCGACACTGCACTTACGGAGGCTGCGTTGGGCTACGCCGACCTGGTAGGCCCGCTATCGGACACCGACCGCTGCCGCTCGGCCACAATCGTCAGCGTTGTCGGGGGTTAGTGGTTGTCTTTGAGACCCAGTTCAGGTCGTAAGACTTGAGCGCGCTCAGAACCGAGATTCCCGAAATTGGATCGATGCCAAGATACTCAGTGTGCTCCTCATAGGCGGCCAGCACTAATTCGGTCCAATAGTTGTGAGCGTGACGAATCTAGCAATCGAGTGTGACATCGCTTCAGGGCACGGATCCCCTCTGTGTCCACGAAGAGCTCGTGTCACACGGCCTCGGTAGTGTCAGCGGCGACTTCTCCCTCAATATTTCTTGTGAATTCTGAGGACACCCGACACAATGACTATCGATGAACAAACCCGTTTCGACCTTCGCGCTTACTTCCGGGGCGCCATCGGCGAAGACCGTCTCGCGGACGCGCTGATGGAAGCGCTCCCACCAATCGAGTACAGCGAACTCGCTACCAAATCGGACCTGCTGCTTACCCAATCAGTGCTTCGAGCCGACATGGCCGGACTGCGCACCGAACTCAAGGGTGAGATGGGTGAGCTGAAGAACGAGATGGGTGAGCTACGTACCGAGCTCAAGGGTGAGATGGGTGAGCTGAAGAACGAGATGGGTGAGCTGCGTACCGAGCTCAAGGGTGAGATGGGTGGGCTCCGAACCGAGTTGAAGTCAGATATTGCCAATGTTCGGTCTGAGATGTCGTTGATGGAGCGATCGCTAAATGGTCAGATCCGCACCGGCATGGCCCTCACGGTCGGCTCAACGCTCAGCACATGGGGAGTTATGGCCACTCTGTTCGGGGTATTCGGTTAGCTCAGCTAAGGGACTTCCGCGAGCAGGGCAAGGTCGTTGCTGTCGACTAGCCCGGACCCGACTGCGTACTTCACCAGCTCATTGCGGCGGTTCGTGGCGAGCTGGCCAGCACCGGCGTGAAGCCCAGGAACGCCAGCTTTGGTCAACTTCTGACAGACGTTGTCCAGCTTGCGGTTGTACCTGGTGTCGGGGTGGCTTCCCCCTCAACTTTCTTGTGATACTTGAGGAAAACCGACACAATGACCATCGATGAACAAACCCGTTTCGACCTTCGCGCCTACTTCGTGGCGCTATGGGCGAAGACCGTCTCGCGGACGCGCTAATGGAAGCGCTCCCGCCGCTCGACTACCGCGAACTCGCCACCAAGGCGGACCTGCTTCTCACCAAAGTGGAGCTTCAGGGCGAGATGAGCGAGCTGCGCACCGAACTCAAGGGCGAGATGGGTGATCTGCGCGTTGAGATGGGCGAGTTGAGGACCGAACTCAAGGGCGAGATGGGTGAGCTTAAGGACAAGATGGGTGGGCTTCGAACAGAGCTGAAGTCTGATATCGCCGAGGTTCGGTCGGAGATGACGTTGATGGAGCGCTCGCTCAATGGCCAGTTCCGCACCACCATGGCTCTACTGA
>CBERPN010000405.1:0-3097 GCA_965524675.1 uncultured bacterium | reverse complement strand
AGCCCGTCGGGGTTGAATGAGCCGTCTTCGTTGAGCAGTGATGGTGCCGCCTCCACGGCGGCATCCAACCTTGCTTCGAGATCGTCGAACGTTTGATTCGGTCGAGCCGGAGCTAGCGGGGTCAGGCCATAAGTACTTCGAACTATTTGTGGTGGGAGCTGTTTGGTCCTCACCGCCCAAACGACTACGAAGACTTGCGCAGCGGTCATGGAGGCTACGATCATTGTCTGGGTCCCCACGCCATCTGAAATGTTGGAAGCCAGATTTAGGGCATCGAACACCGCGAGGATCGACGCCCAGACGACGAGGTTCCCGGGCCGACCTTTTCGAGCTGCTGCGACTTGGCCGACTAGCAGCCCGCCGAGAACTACGAGGATCACAGTGAATACCGCCATCACCGCATAGGCGACGCCGCGCAGTTCTGGGACTATTTCTTCCAGGAATGAGGTGGCGACCAGCATTATCAAGAACGTAGCGAGAAGCGGCAGTGCCTTGAGTACCGACAGGGTGATTGCCAAAGTCTTTAGGCCGTCGGGTATCTCCACCTCTCGTGTCGCTGGCGCTGCGTAACCAGCGTCGGGTACCTGTGAATATGGACCGGGTGCCGCTGGTTGATGAACTGGCGGAGCAGGCAATGGCATTGGCACCGCGATCGGCCGAGGCTGGCCAACCCAGGCGGTTCCATCCCAGTAGCGTTCGGTTCCCGAAGGATCGCCAGTCGCGACGTGCCATCCCGCCGCTGCGGATCGGGCTTGTGGTTCGGCCACTTCGGTCATATCTACGGTTTCGACCTAAGGCCAAGTTCGCTTGAGCGCTTACTTCAGAGTGTCGGCGGCGCCTTGTTTCATCACTTTGGCGATGTGATCGATCAAGGCTTCCCAGGCCTCGATCAATTCCGGCGGGCAGTCCGAGCCAATGGCCTCGCCGACGCTTGCTAGAAAGGCTTGTTTCACCGGTTTGTAGTCGGCTGGCTGCACTCCATAGCCGACGTGTCGGCCACCTAAGGTTCGGGCTCTCTCGGTGAACCGGTCGAGATCTTGAGCGCTGCTGATAAGAAAGCCCAACTCGCCCATCAAACGCTTGCGTTGATCGACCATGTTGTCGGAAAAGATCGATCGAAGTTCTGGAGCGATCTTGAACAACGTGTCGTAGAAGGTGGTCGAGAACTGCCGCGGGTCGCTGGTCACATCTGCTGACGATGCGTTGACTAGGTCCAATTGCTCCGGTCTCATCCAAGCTGACGATACCTGGCTCTGGGGTCTGTCACAGCGCCTCGCTAGGTTGGGCGGCGACTTCCCCCTCAACTTTCTTGTGATACTTGAGGAAAACCGACACAATGACTATCGATGAACAAGCACGCTTTGACCTTCGCGCCTACTTTCGCGGCGCCATGGGCGAAGACCGTCTCGCGGACGCCTTGATGGAATCACTTCCACCGCTCGACTACGGCGAACTTGTTACCAAACACGATCTTGCTTTGACTAAAACCGACCTCAGAACTGAAATGGTCGGAGTACGGCGCGAGCTGGGAAACGTGAGGACCGAGATCGGGAATGTAAGGACTGAGCTTGGTGATGTGAGGACTGAGCTTGGTGATGTGAGGACCGAGATCGGGAATGTAAGGACTGAGCTTGGTGATGTAAGGGCCGAGCTTGGTGATCTGCGAACCGAGGTTGGAGGCATTCGAGTTGAGATTGGCCAGCTGCGTACCGAGGTCGGAAACTCGATTGACGGCGTTCGTTCAGAGATGACCGATGTGCGAGTTGAGATGGGGGCTCTGCGGTCGGAGTTTAAGTCCGACATCGCCGATCTTGAACGGTCGAGCATCAATCAGATGCGGACCCTGCTCACATTTGGTGTTGGCTCGACGCTCAGCACATGGGGTGTCATGGCCACCTTGTTCACCGCTCTTGGTTAGCGCGACCTAGCGTTTCGCCTCGAAGGCGATCCGCTTCTTGGTTGCCGCCCATGAACAGATAGGGCACTCGGCGAGACGGTGGTGACGGGCGGGGCAGTATTCGCGGCCAAAGAAGATGATCTGTAGGTGGCGTCGGTTCCAGGTGTCTTTTGCAAACACCGCTTTTAGGTCTCTCTCGGTTCGCTCGACATTGCTGTCGTTCGATAGACCCCAGCGTGCAGCGAGGCGGTGGATGTGGGTGTCCACCGGAAACGACGGCACCTCAAATGACTGCGCCATCACAACGCTCGCCGTCTTGTGCCCGACACCGGCAAGCGATTCGAGAAACTCCCAGTCGGGCCGTACCCCGCCACCATCTTCAACTATCTGGTGAGCCATCGTCGATAGGTTGCGGGCTTTGGTGGGCGCCAGGCCGATCTGGCGGATGATTTCGAGAATTTCATCGGGATGCACCTGGGCCATCTTTTCGGGCGTGTCGGCCCGGGCGAATAGCGCCGGAGTTATCTCGTTGACCTTCTTATCGGTGGTTTGAGCCGACAGCGCTACGGCGACGAGCAAGGTGTAGGGGTCGGCGTGATCGAGGGGAATCGGGGGCTTAGGGTAGAGATCGTCGAGAATCTCGCCGATCCGGTCGGCCTTTTCAGAACGTCTCATCCGCCTCTTCTAGCAGATGAATGATGGAGCAAGTCGATTCGATAGTTTGGGCTGTCGCTGTCAGGCAGTACCCTTGTTAGTTCCGGTAGCGGTAACTGAGGAGTGGCTTTGAAGGTATCTGATGATTTCGTTTGCGAGCACGGAATGCCCAAGCCGTGGGCTACATGCATCGACTGCATGAATGCGCCATACGACGAGCGACCAGAACCTCCTCGGGTCATTCCCCCCGAGCCCTTGCGCCGGTCGCGGGTTGGCAAGCACAAGATGCCAAAGACCGCTGAGGAAGACTTGCCGCCTCTGTCTGGCAACAAAGATATGACCGTTGCGGTCAAACACTTCGATGCGCACACCGATGGCGACAACAACGACTGGTTGTACGTGCGCGGGTTCCCTCACGACATGCGTGCTGGTGGTTGGGTCTATCTGCGCAAAGACGGCGTACTCGGGCGGCGGGTACGGGCCTCCGGAATTGGTTAGCGTGAAGAACGCTTCGAACATCGCCCGAAGGCCAAGAAAGATCGCGGT
>CBERPN010000404.1:0-3117 GCA_965524675.1 uncultured bacterium | reverse complement strand
ACCACCTGGCAAGATGCCTGGGTCGAGCAGGCCACCCAGCAGGCCTACCTGGCACTGGACTCCAGCAACCGACTCATCGGGACCGCCACAGGATCGCTCTGGTGGGAACGCGACAGAGGGCTCGAGCAACTACCCGAGCTGATCGAACGGTCGGCACAGATGGGCGACCGGTATCGACCAGGCTCCATCAAGTTCATGGTGGACGGAGTATGCGAGAACGGCACCGCATCGATGGTGCACCCATACTGCGGCACCCATGACGATCACGGCCTGGTGTTCATCTCACGCGAGATGCTGCTAGAAGCCGTACCCCTAACCATGGCGGCTGGCATCCAGCCACACTTTCACGCAATTGGCGACCGCGCCATCCGCGACTCGCTAGATGCCGTAGCCGCTGGCAACCCGGTCGATGCCATCGCCGTCCGCCCTCAGATCGCCCATGTTCAAGTGGTCGACCCCGACGATGTGCCGCGCTTCGCACAACTTCATGTTGCCGCCAACGCGCAGATGCTGTGGGCCTGCAACGACGACACGATGATCGATCTAACGGCACCACGTTTAGGCAAAGATCGCAACCGCTGGCAGTTCCCGTTTCGCAGTCTAATCGATGCCGGTGCCCACTTTGCTTGCGGCTCCGACTGGTCGGTATCGACAGCAGATCCATTCCCCCAAATGGAGGTAGCGGTCACCCGACTAATGCCTGGAAGCAACTCGGCGTTTCAAGCCGAGCAGGCAATAACGGTGGCCGAGGCCCTAGCCGGGTTCACCACCGGCGCGGCATGGGTGAACCACGACGAGCATCGAAGCGGCTCGATAACAGTCGGCAAAGCCGCCGACCTCGTGGTGGTCGATCAAGATCCACTGCTCGCCGACGACCTAGCCGCTACCAAGGTACAGATGACCCTGGTAGACGGTCGCGTCGTATCCGAGCCGTAGATCCTTCAGCCAGTCGAACCCGGACGGTACGAACTACTTTGTGACCGATCGCCGCGGCGAAGCGTCATTACTTATGAAGAGCCGACCACGGCCGACAAACTGGAGGAAATTGCAGTGAATGAAGCAAACTGGGAGCGTGGCGCACGCTTAGCAATCGGAGTAGTGCTACTAATTCTGGGCTTTGCCGCCCTAAGTGGCGTACTCGCCGTTCTGGCGATCATCGTGGGCTTGATCCTCACGGTTACCGGAGCGGTTGGCTGGTGCCCCATCTATTCGGTACTCAAGACAGGTACCCGCAAACTGACCGGAGCCGACGCTAACCCGTCCGCTTGATCCAAATCGGTCAAGAGCCAGCCGTAGTGCTGGTAACCACCCCGCACTGCCCTCATTGTCGGACCGTCAAGGCCCACATTGAGGGCATCGCGAGCAGTGTAAAAGGTGTGGCGTACCGCGAAGTATCGGCACCTGAGGAACCTGACCTCGCTACCGAGTTCAAGATCAAGGCCGCCCCTACCCTTTTGGCTTTTCGCGACGGCGAAGAGGTCACCCGCCACGTCGGGGCCGCGTCAGCCGCCGAGGTTGAACGAGTGTTTCATGCGGCCTCGGGCGCGATCACAAAGCCGCGCAGTTTCTCTATCTCAGCGGAGAACCGCTGGTTCCGCAGCGCTACCGGTGTTGCGCTGCTGGTCGCTGGCGCGGCGCTCGGTGTGCTGTGGCTAGTTCTCTTGGGAGCGGTATTCATGACCAGTGGCTGGTACGACCGATTCTTTCGGTAACGAGGCTGTTTCGGCGCCCGCAGACGAGCACCGAAACAGCCAATACGAAACCGTTAGCGCGTTAACCCTTCGACTCGGTGAAGACATCCTGGATCAGTAGCCCCAGATCGCCAGCTTGGGGGATGAACTCAAGGTTGGCCTTAACCTCAGCGGTGGGATAGATGCCCGGATCTTCAAGTATCTCGGGAAGGATAAACTCCGTCGCTGCCTCGTTGGGGCTCGCGTAGTACACGAAGTTGGTGAGCGTCGCGCCATTCTGTGCGTCGGTAAGGAAGTTGATCATGGCGTGGGCCGAACACGGATGCTCAGCCGTTACTGGAATGGCCATGGTGTCGACCCAGCGCACAGCGCCTTCCTTGGGGATCACGTACACATGTGTCTCGTACGCATCGGCTTCAAACAGTGAGAGGGCGAAGCCGCCGCTCCAGCCGTGCGAGGCGCCAACTTCACCGTTGACGAGGTCGTCGGCGTAGGTGATCGAGTCGTACTTGACAAGCCGGTCGCGAGTTTCTTTTAGCAGTTCGCCGGCTTCTCTGATCGCGTCCTCGTTGCCGTTTGTCATGACATCATTGATGCTGTACCCGAGGTACTTGAGTGCGGCCGACACCGCTTCGGGCGCATCGTCGAGCATGGCGATTCCACCAGGAATCTGTGAGCTCAATTCTGGGTCGAAGATGAAACCCCAGGTTGGTTCGGGATCACCCAGTGCTTCGAGCGCTTCGTAGCTGATGCCTATTCCGGTGGTTCCCCACTGGTAGGGCACATGGAACTTGTTCTCGGAGTCGAACGGTGGGGCATCCCATTCGGACCCGATGTTCTTGGCGTTGGGGATGGCGTCGAAGTTGAGTTCGATCAGCAGATCCTCTTGCCGCATCGTGTCCACCATGTAATCCGAGGGAACTACCAGGTCATACACCGCCGCATTGGCGTCGACTTGGGCCAACATCTCCTCGTTCGAGGCGTAGATCGAGTAGTCGACCGAGATGCCGGTCTCGTCCTCGAATTGCGAGATCAAGTCCTCATCCATGTAGTCGGCCCAGTTATAAAACGACAGATCGCCGTCGGTCTCGCCGGGCTTACAATCGGCTGCGGCTGAACTAGCACCACCGCCATCGTCAGAGCCACCGCAGGCACTCGCTGCAAGCAGCAAGACCATCGTGGTCCCTATGAGTTTCAGGTTCATTACTTGCTCCTTGTAGCTGACATCGTTTCTAACATTTCTGTGATTTCTAGATCTCTTGTGACTTTTGTTCGCGTTGCAGAAACAGCGAGGCCAATACCAAGATCGTCGACGCCGCCAACATGAGCGTCGAAATTGCGTTGAGCTCGGGCGTAATGCCACGACGTATCGCACTGAACACAAACACCGGCAAAGTGGTGCCTCCCGGACCGGAGACGAAACTCG
>CBERPN010000403.1:0-3118 GCA_965524675.1 uncultured bacterium | reverse complement strand
AGGAATGACGAAATTAAAATCCTCAGAACGAGGGGCGACAGGAGTCGAGTACGCCCTGTTGGGCTCGCTGATCGCAGCCGTAGTATCCATCGCGGTCGCCGGGCTCGGCCAAAAGCTCATTATCCTATTCACATCGGTGGCCTGGTAGTGAGCCGACCACAGGGTTGGCTTGCCGATCGCGGCGCGGCAGCAGTCGAGGCAGCACTGATCTTTCCCGTGCTGGTCCTTCTACTCTTTGGAATAGTCGAATTCGGTCGGGGCTACCACACAAAAACTACGCTAACCCACGCCTCTCGCGAGGGAGTAAGAGTCTTAGCGCTCGGAGCTGGCGACCCGGCCGCCGCCGCCCGGGCTGCAGCCCCCTCGCTCAACTCTGGTCTGATCCTGGTTGTGCATTCGCCAGATCCTTGCACTCCCGGCGACCCCGTCTCACTCACCGTTAGCTACGACGTCGACTACACGATCCCGCTATTCAGCGATGGTACTTGGACCATTAGCGAAACTGCGACGATGAGGTGTGGAGCATGACCAACAAATCCGATCGCGGCGCAACCGCGATAATCGTCGGTTCCATGATTTTTCTTCTGGTTGGTATAGCGGCATACGTTATCGACGTAAGCGCCTTGCATCAAGAGCGGCGAGAGTTACAAAATGGCGCCGACGCAGCCGCGCTCGCAGTGGCGTGGGACTGCGCCTTGGGAGACTGCAGCGGTAGCAACGCAACCGAGTATGTCACCGCCGACCAGTACGTAGATGCGAACGCCTCTGATGGCGACGCAAATGTGCTCCCCGGCGATGTGACCTACCCAACCTCTAATCGTGTGACGGTCAAATCAACCACCGCCGATTCTGATGGTAACGACCTCGATGGCGATAGCCAGACCGTCGACTTTCACTTCGCTCGGATTTTTGGAATCAATGGTGAGGTCGTCACGGCGACTGCGACCGCAGAATGGGGCGTGCCGGGATCCGGCGCGACGATCCCGCTGATCTTCTCGCTGTGCGAGTGGAACGAATTCTTCCCGGGTGGCGTCGCCTTTGCAACCGGGCCTCCGTTCAACGGCACTCCTCAAATAATCGAGTTTCATACCGGTGGCGGCAACGGCAACGGCAACGGCAACGGCAACGGCAACGGCAACGGCAACGGCAACGGCAATAATGGACCAGGCGACTGCGCCGCCCAGGCCGGTCAAGATATTAATGGTGACACCAGAATGCCTGGCGGCTTCGGCTGGCTCCAAAACTCCCAGTGCATAGCCCAGATCACTGCCGATGGCTGGGTTTCGTCGAAACCAGGAAATGGCGTGCCCAACGGCTGCGATCTTGGCACCGACCTGCTCCACCAAACTGTGATGATCCCGATCTTCGACGACATCTGGGAGAGCGGCGATCCCGGGGGCGCCCCGTGCAACGGGCCAGGAGGCAAGTGCTATCACGTTTACGGCTTCGCAGCCCTCTATGTAACCGGCTACCGGTTCCCGGGCCGCACCGCGAACGCCCCATGCAATCCTCCAAAGACCTGCATCGCCGGCCACTTCACCGACTTCGTATTCGCTAACCCCGGCGGCACCGGGGGCGGCGGTCCCGACCTTGGGGCCAACATCGTTTACCTCGTCGGTTAGCCAGCTAGTTCTAAACCAAAACCCATCCCCACCTGAACAAAACGGAACGAATCATGAACGAAGCGAAGGGACATCATCGTGAGTAAGCGCGTACTAGGAGTTCTAGCGGCATTGCTATTCGCAATCGCCGGAACCGCAGTATTGACCGCCTACGTGCGGTCGGCGGAAGATCGTGCCTTGGCGGGTGAAGAGGTCGTCGAGGTATTCGTGGTCGACAAATTCATCGAAGCCGGAGCATCGCCGGCCGAAGTCGCCGACTCGGTGCGGGTTGAACGAGTCCCAACCAAGGTTCGAGCACAAGGGGCGGTCGGCGAGTTCGACAACCTTGAGGGCTTGGTATCGGCGGTAGATCTCGTACCCGGAGAGCAGGTTGTAAACAGCCGCTTTATCGCCGAAGCCAGCTTTGACGAGGAAGAGTCAACCCTTACCGCAATACCTCCAGGCTTTCATGAGGTGACCATCGCGCTGGAGCCACAACGAGCAGTTGGTGGTGAGTTACGGCCAGGAGATTCCGTAGGCGTCCTTGGCTCGTTCGACAGCAGATCTGTAAACGGTGAAGCAGGCGTTCGGTGGGTAGATGCACAGAGGTTGCGCGACGCCCTCGATCTTGTCCCGCTCGAAGTTATCACCAGCTGGTTCGGGCTATCTGACGATCCATCGAACTCGTCAGACGATTCTGGTGAACCTCAGACCGAACTGAGCAATGTGGTGGTCAACGATCTCGACGCATTGATCGAAGCATTGCAATTGGTAAGTGACCTAGATGGTTCGGTTCCCCTCAATGTCACAAGGACACCAATTGCTACCCATTTTCTAAACCACAAGGTTTTGGTAACCCGGGTGCAGCTAACCCAGATTCAAGAAACGGTTGAGGTAGACGGCAAAGACGAACCGACCATACTGGCTCCTACCGACCAACTACTGGTGACCCTGGCGCTGCCAACCGAAGACATAGAGGACATCATCTTCGCCGCCGAGTTCGGGCACCTATGGCTAACCGCAGAACCGAGCGACGCGTCTGAGGGTCCGACCGAGATCGTGACCCGCGAGAACGTCTTCGCCGGCGACGACCCTGACGGCAGCAATGTGTTCACACGACAGGACACGGGCCAATGAACTCCCCAGTATTGAACATAGTGGTCGCGTCACGCGATATCGACGTACAGCACCGCACCAAGAGCATCTTCGATCGCGACAATTTTGTGATCCACGATGCCGCCGACGTACTCGACATCACGCCACTCGAATCGGTGGTCACACGGCTAGCGATGCTCGACCCTCATGTAATCATGCTGGGCCCAGAGCTGGGAACCGAAATGGCGCTGGAACTGGTTGAGCTGCTAGGCAAAGCTCGGCCGGATACCAGCGTGGTGTTGGTTGCGCAGCCCGATGCGGAGCTTTTCCACAGCGCACTTCGCGCTGGCGCCACCGATGTCTTGGCTCCCGATGCCGACGACAGTAGCTGGGCTTTCGCGATCGAACGGGCCATCGCGACA
>CBERPN010000402.1:0-3120 GCA_965524675.1 uncultured bacterium | reverse complement strand
ATGCTGGCGGTCTTGGTCATCGCTTTTGCCGATCCGGCGTCGGAGATAAAGGTGCCGCGCGAACGGGCGACCATCGTGTTAGCTATCGACACCTCGCTGTCAATGCTTGCGACCGACGTAGAACCCTCGCGCATCGACGCAGCTAAGGTTGCTGCCAAGCTGTTTATCGAGCAAGTGCCCGATTCGATCAACATCGGTCTGGTGGGGTTCAACGGTGCGGCGACGATCTGGGTACCTCCCACCACCGACCGCACCAAGGTCGGGTTGTCGATCGACCGGCTCGAACTCGACGAGCGCACCGCTATTGGCGAGGCATTGTTCGCCAGCCTCGATGCGCTCAAGCTTGCCCCCCAGCCTGAAGACGAGGAAGAAGCGGTGCCGGGTGCCATCGTGCTGATGTCCGATGGGCAAACAACGGCCGGTCGACCCGATCAATTGGGTATCGATGCCGCGGTGGCCGAAGGGGTGCCGGTCGCAACCATTGCTTTTGGCACGCCCGACGGAGTCATCTTTCTGCCCGACATTCAACCAACCCCAATTCCCGTTCCGGTGTTCACCGAAGAGCTTCGCCGGATCGCCGAGAGTACCGGCGGCGATTTCTTCACCGCAGAGACCGCAGAAGAGCTTGAATCGGTTTATGCCGATATTGGAAGCTCAGAAGGATTCGAACTAGAGCTGACCAGCATCGCCGACTGGTTTGTTGGGGCGGCCCTGATCCTGGCATTACTCACCGGGATGCTCTCGTTGTTATGGTTCTCGCGCTTGCCATGACGATCCGACAACCACAACTACCTACAGAGTCGACCGATCGCGCAATTCGTGAAATCGCAGGGATCAGGTTCTTGCGCCTACGCGATCCTCTTGTACGTCGCTTTGCGCAACTGCTGCCCGGCCTCACTCTGTTTGGGGTCGGTGGCGCGCTGTCTATCGAAGCCAAACTTGGAGCATCACCTTGGACGGTGTTTCATCAAGGCGCCGCCGACCGGCTTGGGATCACGATCGGCACGATGGTAATCGCCACCGGTTTGGTGATCCTTCTGGCATTCATCCCGCTGCGCGAACCAATGGGGATCGGTACCCTGCTCAACGTACTCATAATTGGTCCGGTTATCGATGTCGCACTGGCGATAGTTCCAGATCTCGATTCGATGGTTGCTCGACTTGTCGCTATTGCGGTGGCACCGGTGTTCATTGGTTTGGCGACCGGACTGTACATCGGTGCCGGGTTTGGCCCAGGTCCGCGCGACGGACTGATGACGGCAATCGGCGCTCGCGGTGTGCGGATCTCAATTGCGCGAACGATTGTGGAGATATGTGCGCTCGGGTTGGGCTGGCTACTCGGCGGAACCGTCGGCCTCGGCACAATCTACATGGGCCTAACCATCGGTTTCTGGGTGAGACTGTTCTTGAGCCGGCTGCGCATCGACCCTGTCGCGGAAACCAACTAACTCGAGTTCGCTAGAACAGGAGCTTGATTGCTCCGAGCCCAGACAGCACGAGCACCAAGAATAGGAAGGCTCGTTGCGGAATTATGCCGAACACTCGACGCCCCAAGACAACCCCGACCAGTACACCCGGCACGACCAAAGCACCGTAGCTAAGACTGTCCCAGGTGAAGAACCGACCACCGTCGCTCCACTCGCCTAGCGCTAGGTAAAAGGGAATCTTCGCAAGGTTCACCACGAAGTAGAACACGGCCGTAGTGCCGACCAGCTCCTCTTTCGACAACCGCAAGCTGGCCAGATAGGTGTTCATTACCGGCCCAGCCGAGTTGGATACGAAGGTTGTGAATCCACCGGCGATGCCGTACGGCGCAGCAGGTGAATCAGGGTCTGAGCGCTCATTCCCTGCCCGCATTTTGTACACCTGCAGCACCACCATTAAGAGAACGATCAGTCCAATGGTGATTTCCAACGAACGGGTCGCCGCCCCAACTTGGATAAAGAACGTGACTCCGAGAGCGAAGCCGACCCCGACCCACAGCGACAGCGGCCTCAGTAGGTCCCACCTCGTGTGACGCCGGTACCAGGCAACTGCGAACACATCGCCCGCGAGCAGAATCGGCAAAGAGGCTCCGGGCACCAAGCGTCCTTCGACAACCGTGGCGATCATGGGGATGGCGATAAGGGCCGCACCGGGAAGCGCCGTCTTAGAAAAGCCAATAATGAACGCTGCAGCCAACCCGGTGAGAATCGCAGCGGCCGTAAACACCAAGACACGGTACCAGCGCGCTGCAATTGCAGGCCTTTATTGGCCAGCTATTAGCTTGGCTTCGGGAGGACGAGATCGATTCCCGGCGTACGACCCGACGTCGCCAACCTTCGACGGCATGCACCGAGTCGATGGTTGGCTGCCTCCGGTCGAGGGCGAGATCTTCCTCAGCGAACTCAAGCGGCTCGAAGCGTGCCAGTTCAAGCAAGATTGGAACGATGCCAAACAACGACTTGGCCGCGAACCACTAGCCAATGAACTTGGCCGCACTACGCCCCAACGTAATGCTGCCGCGCTCGCCGTCATGGCCCAGCGTTCTGCCGCGCTGGGTGACAAACCAATCACCAACCTGCCATGTGTCAACATCCACCTCGATTGGGACACTTACCAGGCCATCTGCAACGAAATGCTCGGGTTCGATGCTCACTACCCCGCCGATGGGCGGCGCGAAACCGAAGCCGGGCACACCGTCACCCCTCAACAATGCGCCAACCTGCTAGTTCAGGGCCATATTCGACGTGTTGTCACCGGACCCAATGGACACATCCTCAATTTCGGCGTCAAGAAGCGCTACTTCACTGGCGGTTTACGAGAAGCGATCATGGTCCGCGATCGAACATGCACCGAACCCGGTTGCACAGTTCCGGCCCGACAATGCCAAGTCGACCATGGCCAACCCGCTTCTGATGGCGGCCCCACCGACGAGGCCAACGGCTACCTCAAATGCGCCTTCCACAATGGACTGAAGGGCACCAGAACAGCCAAGCCTCAGATCGTCGACCACAAGCCTCACCTCACCTGGTACCAGCCTGCGGTCGAATGACCCGATAGGTCAGCTGACGCAGCTACGCGACGGTTGCCTCTAGCTCTGGCTGGTTAGCAGTATTGCCAGTATTTCCAGTACGGCCA
>CBERPN010000401.1:0-3168 GCA_965524675.1 uncultured bacterium | reverse complement strand
CGGGCTGGCGCCCTCCGCCTTACAGCACTCTTGATGTCCAAGGTTGCGTACAGTTTCACGTGGAACAGATTTGGGCAGCTAGCCACGAAACACTAAGAGCCAGCGACCTAGTAGCCCGCCGCGCCAGCAAGGGCGAGTCCACAAACCAATGAGTAATAGCGAAGCGCCGGAGCCGAAGGCGGAGACACGCAACAACGCGAAGGCGAAGAAGGGCGATGTAGTAGCCCGCCGCGCCAGCAAGGGCGAGTCTATAAGGTCGAGGGTAATAGCGAAGCGCCGTAGCCGAAGGCGAAGAAAAGCAACAACGCGAAGGCGGAGAAAAGCAGTAAACAACCGCGTGGGCCATGGATGATTCAGTTACGCTATGTGGACCAAGTGCTGCTTTGTGGCCCGTCGATTCGAAAGCGATCCCATTTGCTGTGAGCGATCCAGAATTCCCTAAACACTCTCCGGACCAGCACCGTGTGCTTCCGAATCGCGTCGAGAACACCCAGCCTCCCGTCGAATCTGGTGATGTGGATGACCCTGGTGAACAGCGTGCCGTAACCTCCCCTGAAACCGCCTCGCCAACCCATCTGAGCAGCGAAGACTCCTCCGAATCGGGTGCGGAGTCACCTGTGGAGAGCGTTGAGGATAAACCATCAGAGTTTGTAACCGCCTCCGGCATTGACCCAGTCTCTTTGGCGCCGGCTTCGGCGCCAGCTAGCGATGATGATTCCGCAGCTAGTGTTCCACGTGCAACAATCAGAGTCTTTGCCGTAGCGAACCAAAAGGGCGGGGTTGGCAAGACTACTACCACAGTCAACCTGGGTTCATGCCTGGCCGAGTTGGGCCTACGGACTCTAGTAATCGATCTTGACCCGCAGGCTAATGCAAGCACTGGCCTTGGCATAAACCCCCGCTCGATAGAGTCGTCGATGTACGATGTGTTACTGCACGACACTCCTCTAGAAGACTGCGTCGAGGCGACCGAGGTAAGGAACCTATTTTGTGCTCCAGCGAGCCTCGATCTGGCTGGAGCTGAAATCGAGTTGGTTCCTGCGTTCAATCGTGAGCGTCGCCTTAAGCAGGCGATCGAGAGCGTGAGCGACGATTACGACTATGTTCTGATCGACTGTCCGCCATCGCTCGGGCTCTTGACGGTAAATGGTCTGACAGCTGCAACTGAGGTGTTGGTCCCGATTCAGTGTGAGTACTACGCACTTGAGGGCTTGGGTCAACTGCTTCGAAACGTCGATCTAGTAAAGAAGAACCTAAACCCAACCTTGGACCTTAGTACGATCGTATTGGTTATGTTTGATGCTCGAACGAAGCTCGCATCTCAGGTAGCAAAGGAAGTGCGCGACCATTTCGGGCCCGCGGTCTGTCGTCAGGTGATCCCTCGGTCGGTTCGCTTGTCCGAGGCCCCATCGTTTGGTCAACCAATAAATATTTTCGATCCAACATCTCGCGGAGCCTTGGCGTATCGAGACCTAGCGCGTGAAGTCTCAGGGTTGACTGGACGATGATGGTTGGAGATTGCAATGAATAGGAAGGGCGGCCTCGGCCGAGGGCTTGGTGCTCTTATTCCGAATGAGACGATAAGCGGTGACGAGGGCATGGCCCTCCAAGAGCTGCCTATCGACCTAGTGATCCCAAATCGCCTGCAGCCTCGCGAGCACTTCGATGAAGAGGCCATTGTCGCCCTGACAGCATCAATTCGAGAGCTCGGCGTGCTACAGCCGGTGTTGGTTCGGCCGGTAGACGAGGGTTTTGAGCTAATCGCTGGTGAGCGACGCTGGCGCTCAGCCAAACGAGCCGGACTTACGTCGATTCCAGCAATTGTGCGGCCGATCGACGATCAGCTTTCTCTCGAACACGCCATAGTTGAGAACCTACATCGCGAAGACCTCAATGCGATCGAAGAGGCGACGGCCTACCAACAGCTCATCGACGACTTCGGTTTGACTCAGGAAGAGGTTGCTTCGAGAGTCGGCAAGAGTCGATCTACGATCGCCAATACCCTTCGACTTCTTCAGTTGTCGGTGAGTGTGCAACGGCTCATGATCGACGGCCTGTTGGGAGCTGGCCACGCTCGTGCCCTGGTTGTGCTTGGCGACATAAAGACCCAGGAAGAACTGGCCAGCAGAATCGTCGCCGACGGCCTAACCGTACGCCAGGTAGAAGCGATCATGCGTGGTAGTTCTATGGAGCAGGAGCCGTCGCCTGAGACTGACTCGACATCACCCAGGCCCGCCGACTCAAAAAGCCCGCCGACCGGTACTCCAACGCGATCGGCAGCCTTGATCGACCTTGAGCAATTGCTGGCCGATCATCTAAACACTCGTGTTGGCGTAGAACTCGGGGCCAAGCGCGGCAAGGTAACGGTCGAGTTTGCTGACGTCGATGACTTAGAACGGATTGCTCGAATAGTGGTAGCTGGAGACAGCGGTCAGGCGCACTAAATCAACGATCTCTCTTGTTATCCACAGCTGGGGACAACGATGTGTACAACTCTCAACTTGTAGATTTAGTCAAGGGTTCCCTAAGCCATAGGTCGAGGGTTTCGACCACGGTATTTGCGAGTTCGAAAGAGTGCTGTACGACAGTCGAGGGTGGGCCGACACGACATGCGACAGCGGGCATTCGGGTCTCACGAAGGATCGGTTCACGGCGTCCCTCGGCACGCCCGATGCTATTACCAAGCACCGCTGGCAATGACTCGGCTAGGGCCTGCGCTAGCCGGCGACCTCCAAAACTTTCGAAACCCGTGGTCGAGAAATAGTGCGCTTCGCAGCCACTCTCGGCAACTATTTCAAGAGCGAGGAAAAGCTCGGCTTCGAACTCGTTCGCGGCTCGAGCCTGTACCGACGCGTCCGGCTGATGTAACTCTAAGACTCGTGCCCCTTGAGTTCGCAGTAGCCGGCTGATATTTCTGACCAGAGGAGCGAGGCCGCCCTGTTCGCCGACCGCGATTCGACGATCGACCAAGCCAATCGTTTTGGTGAGCCGCTCGACTTCTCGAAGGCTGGCGACCGTAGTGGTAGCAGCACTCTTTGCGCCTAGCCGTTCAAGGCTCTGGTAGCTGTCCGATCCGGCTATTCCATCCACGGCGATGCCAGCGTTTCGTTGAAACTCGATCAGAGCAGCTGCGGTGTCGGCTCCAAAGATTCCGTCGACCCATCCGGC
>CBERPN010000400.1:0-3177 GCA_965524675.1 uncultured bacterium | reverse complement strand
AGGGCGAGTTCACAAAGCTAAAAGTCATAGCGAAGCGCCGGAGCCGAAGGCGGAGAAAAGCAATATAGCTAGGTTCTGGTCCAAGTTGCTCTTAGGGCGAAGGGTAGGACCTTTTCGCCGAACTCGGTTAGGCAATCTCGCTCGTCGATGACACCGACCATCGCCCACGCGTGCAGCGTCAGTTCGAACGCCCACCCGACATAGTCGGCGTCGGCTTTTGGAATCGTGGTGGTTATCTCCGGGCAACGGTTAATCGCCTTAACCAACCCGGCTGGAGTGACTTCGGTACCGATCCCGGCACGAACGGTTCCAATTACTGCGCCCAGCCAGTCGGCCCACTCGAGGTGGCGAATAGCCTGCTGCTCCTCGGAGCCGAACAGTACGAGTTGATGAGCCGCTGCATACGCCCCAACAAAGCGAAGTACCAACTCATCGTCGGGTTCGGAGCCTGTTAGTCCTGCGGCCGCGAAAACAGCATCGACGTCGGCGGCAGAACTCTCGTCGGGTGCTCGAAGCCGATATGCCACCTCTGTGAACAGGTCCGGCCCAGGCACTTCGGTGAACCGCGACGCAAGGACCGATTCCAGTACTGCTACCGCCGCCAAGTCTCCTTCGCTGTCGCGACCCGCGCTCTCTCCGGCTGGCTCATTCGCAATTCGCGACTCAACCGACAGTTCAGTGTTCTGTACTGACTCAACTCGGCGCCGAGCGACGGCCATGTTCAGGGCGATGGAAGGTTCGCCTCGGTCGGCCAACTCCATCGCCGCGGCAGCATCGGCTCCAGCATCAGCCACTGGAACCGGCGAAAACACGATGCTGTTATCCCCGGTGCTCTCATCGAGAAGGCCATCGGGTGCAAGCCTGATATCGGCCGCGACACCGTCGTCAATGTCGATAAGCAGCAGGTGGCGGTGCTCTGACGAATGTTCGAATCGAAAGATCAGCGAAGCTGGCTCTCCGTCGACCGTGACACGAACTGCCTCGATAGGTGTTGCGCTGCCAAGCGCGTCCAACCACCAAGGGCCCTGCACCTCTGAGTTGGAAACAATCTCGGCCGACCGGCTGGCTAACGACTCGTCGGCTACCACAGCAAGGGTTGCCGCCAGAGTTACCGAAGCCGGAGAATTCGACAAAGTCATTTGCTCGATGAGTTCATCGTGCTCGCCAGGGTCGAGGTCGGCCAGCAAACCCGATACCCAAATTTCGGCTCTAGGCGGATCGAGCTCGAGTAGCTCGGTCGCCGCTTCGATAATCTCGTCAGAAGACATTGTCACGGCCTTGAGCGTACGATCGCTGATCTCATTAACGTGGCAATATGCCAGAGTTACCCGAAGTCGAAACAGTTCGCCGAGAACTCGAACCGTCGCTTGTCGGACGAACCTTCACTACGGCGTGGAGCCACCCGTCCGCAAAGTTCACGCCAGCAATCGAGGTAGTCGGCACGCGAGTCGAGAGCCTCGGCCGCCGCGGCAAGTACCTTCTCGCAGCGACCGACGACGATACCGAGTTGGTAGTGCATCTCGGAATGACCGGGCAGTGGCTCATCGGCGAGGAGGTTGACGATCCATACGTGCGAGCAAAGTGGCGTCTCGACGATGACCGCTGGCTGACGTTTCGCGACGTCCGCCGATTCGGACGGCTTCGCGTGGTCCCGGTGGGCGACTACCGGACCATAAGCACACTTCACTCTCTTGGCCCCGAACCGTTCGGCGACGAGTTCGATGGCGACGACTTCTATCAAGCACTGCGGTCGAGCAGCCGACGAATCAAGACCCAGCTACTGAGCCAACGCCCAGTGGCGGGTGTGGGAAATATTTACGCCGATGAGGCCCTTTGGCTAGCGGAGATTCACCCAGCGGTCAGGTCTTTGTCGCGCCCCCGTTCACACAAGCTTCGCGACGCAATCGAGACCGTGATGGTACGAGCCCTTAGCAACGGCGGAACCACCCTTCGCGACTACCGAACTCCGTCGGGAGGCGAAGGCTCCAACCAATTCCATCTCCGCTGTTACGGGCGAGGCGGAGAGCCGTGCGAGCGTTGCGGCGATGTTCTCTCGCGCCGCACCTACGACGCCAGAACGACAACGTTCTGCTCTACCTGCCAACGGCGCTAGGAGCCCGCTGAATAATCATGTCGCACACTTCGCCATCCGAATCATCACCATTTCCTGCGTCCTCGTCATCTCAATTACCCACGGGTAGTAGAGATTCCTGCGTCCTTGAAATTGGTGCGCTAGAACGACGCTGTGCACAACAGCATTAATCAGCAGACTCCAGTCGTCGACCTTGAGTAAATCTTGCCCCGAATTCGTTGTACCCTCGCTCGGTAGTGGACTCGAACGGTCATCATTCAACCCTTCCTCCCCCGCCATCTCCACCCGAACGCCAAACCGGATTGGGTGATTCCGGGACGGTTGGCTCGCAGGCTCACGTTGGGGAGTCGTCGAGAATCCTTGTGGTGCTCGGGGTCGATTCCGAACAAGAGGCACATAGGCATGCCGTCGAATTGGCTCGTGAGGCATCCGAAGAAGGGTTCTCTGTCGCTCTCATTCAAGCCAACCGTGACCAACGAGAAGTCAAAATTGTAAGCGGACCGGAACTGCCAGCATCAGTGATCAGGGTTCTAATTCCCGACCTGGCCCGTGCCGAAGTTGCGGACATCGCAGCAAAGCTCGTCGGGGTTGTCGATCGGGTGATGATTAGCGGCCCATTCGCCGCCCTCTCCCAGCTCAGTCTGGAATACGCCACCACCGCCGCTAAAGCATTGATAGTCGGTGGCATGCCGTCCCAGGTGGAAAGACTCATCACGATCCTTGACCAACTCGGCATCGACCACCAGCGGGTAGCTCTTTCGCGCCTTGAGCAAAGCCCGAATTCGCAATTGCACCGACAAATTCGACCCCCGGGACGCCTGCTGTAGCCAGAGTCAGCCAGATCGAGCTCACGAGCCGCCCGCTCTCCCACCCGGGATATCTCTGGTCGCCATAGCAGATATATTCCACCCGAGTTCGGGGCAATTACTGTCTGTAGGAAAAGGCTAGGGGTACCAGCAGCCGCAACCGCTGTCAGAAGAGTGATGGGTTTGGGTCTCGGGTTGGTGGCGGCGGTTGGTCGCCTGCGGGTTGGTTTTTCCAGCGGGTGCTGCTGGGGAGGTCGGGTTCGACATGTTGGTTGGTGT
>CBERPN010000399.1:0-3201 GCA_965524675.1 uncultured bacterium | reverse complement strand
CGGAATTGCGAACACGACAACCACTCCAGAATCAAGCTTCACCCTCATCCTTCCCGTGCGATTCTCAGCCACGAGCGAGATCAGTTCTTGGGGTACATCGTCTTGGGTGAACTCACTTGAGCCATCGCCCTGCCAGACATCACCAAAGCGCAGTAGCGGGCGCGATGAAGTTGTTGGTAGAGCTCCGATCACAGCATCGATGACCGACGGATCGGTGTCAGGGTTTAACTGGCTTTGAACGAGTTGGGCGTTGCCGTAGAAGAGGTCGAGCGCGGCATTCTCGCGTTGGCGAAGGAGCACCTCACGGGTTAGTCCCTGAGTTGCGAACGCTAGAAACGCCGACAGCAAGAGGCCGCCCAGCGCGAACGCCAAGCCAATTCGCGCCCCAAGCCCGAACAGTCTTGTAGGAAGCTCACGACGCTTGGGGTCGTTAGCGTCTTCGTCACTCACCGCATCGCCCAACCGACAACCCCTCTCAGACTCGATGGATTGTACAACCTTGTCGAAGCAAGGCTCGTCAGGTCTGTAGTTTGTAGCCGAGACCGCGAACGGTGACGACGTGCTGTGGTTCGGCAGGGTCGGCTTCTACCTTGGTCCGAAGGCGTCGCACGTGAACGTCGACTAGTCGGCCGTCGCCAAAATAGCCGTAGCCCCAAACGCGTTCGAGTAGCACTTCTCGCGAGAACACTCGCCCCGGAGACGAAGCGAGTTCTACCAGGAGTCGGAACTCGGTCTTGGTCAGATGGACCTCTTCGCCCGCCTTACGCACGACGCCTTCATCGGCGATAATTTCGAGGTCGCCGAATACCAAGTGGCTACTCGCTGGGTCGGTGGTGCGAACCCTGCGAAGCAGGGCTCGAATCCGGGCCGATAGTTCCTTAGGTGCGAACGGCTTGGTTAGGTAGTCGTCGGCTCCGGCCTCTAGCCCGGCGACAACATCGTGGGTGTCGGCTCGGGCGGTGACCATCACGATGGGAACATCGCTGGTTCGTCGAACCGAGCGACAGACCTCGAACCCGTCGATGCCGGGCAGCATGATATCGATCAGCACAACATCGGTAGGCGCCTGGGTAAACAGTTGCAAGGCCTCTTCGCCATTGTTGGCCTCGACCACCTCCCAGCCCTCGTCCTCGAGGGCTAGTTTGACCGCGGTGCGGATGCGTTCGTCGTCTTCAACAGTAAGGATTCGAGTTCCCACAAGAAGCAATGGTGCCACTTATAGGGTGTCCGGGGAAAGCACCCCCGCGAATACTTTTGGTTAAGGGCGAATCTGGGTGAAGCTAGCGGGACTCGGCGGGTCGCTCCCACGCCGCTCCACAGCTGTGTAACAGGTTCAAAAACTCGTCGTGAATCGCAGCAGAACTCACCGCTGTTGTTCCCGGTCGGTCGGTCCGGCCGCCGATATCGGTGTAGGTCGCGCCAGCCTCGGTTGCGATGAGCGTTGCGGCGGCGACGTCCCAGACCGACAGGCCAGCCTCATAGTAAGCGTCTAGCCGGCCGGAGGCGACCCGGCAGATGTCGAGTGCGGCACCACCGATTCTGCGAATGTCGCGAACCTTGGGCAATAGCTCGACGAGCGCGATGGCCTGTTGGCGGCGGAGTTCGGCTTCGTAGTTGAAGCCTGTGCCGACCAGCGTGGTAGCGAGTGAGGCTTTGCCCGATGTGGTGATCGTGGCGCCGTTTAAGTTCGCTCCATCCCCGAGAACCGCTCTGTACGTCTCGTGGCGAACCGGATCGGCCACGATGGCTGCAACGGTCTGCCCATCGATCTGCGCGGCCACCGAAACCGAATACCCCGACAGGTTGTAGAGGTAGTTGGTGGTGCCGTCGATCGGGTCGATGACCCACCGCACGCCACTCGTTCCAGCTACGGCCGCCCCTTCTTCGCCGACAATGCCATCGTTAGGTCGCGCCGTTAGCAGCCCATCGACGAGGGTGCGCTCGCACCATTCGTCCATCTCGGTCACAATGTCGTTGTCGTTTGACTTGGAGCGAAATGAAATCTCTGGCCCGCCATTGTCTCGCTGATCGTGGGCAGCGACCAGTTTGGGAACAATCGCCGAAACGAGGTCGTCGGCGAGAGCTAGTAGCTCGGCTGGCTCCGTGTGCACGATTTACTTACTGGCTTGTTTGGCGATGTCGTCGGCAAGCTGTTGCGCATTCCATTCAGACATTGCCCGAAGCGTGAGAGTAGCGACGATCGCAACGCCTAGGGCTGCCAGCAAAGCTGCGGGAGCGCCGATCGCAGTGGCGAGTCCGGCGCACCCGTCGTCGCACTGCAGGTTGGTTACCGCGTAGCCAATCAGCCCGCCACAGACTCCGCTGATGATAATCGCGGCCGTGGCCAGTACCCGTGCTATTACCGGCGGGGCCGCACTCTGAATCGATGCCACAACCTGATCGTACTCGGAGTCTCAGCTGAAGGTGGCGTTGAGATATCAGCGATGCATTGAGTGCAGAACACTAGTGTTCTGGACTAGATCCTCGCTAGTATCGCTGGACTTGGAGGTCTCGCTGCCGAATGGCATAGCTGACAAAGCGGAATCCTCCGCTCGTCGACCGCAGGTAGCTCGTTTGCGCACACTCGTCATTCTCCCGACATACAACGAAGCCGAAAACCTCGAAGCGATGCTTCGAGCAGTGCGTCGCGCCTCTCCTGAGGTATCGGTGTTGGTGATCGATGACGGAAGTCCCGATGGTACCGGCGACCTCGGTGAGCGGCTAGGCGACGAGCTCGGCCAGATCAAGGTGATTCGTCGCTCGAGCAAACAGGGCCTCGGCAGCGCCTACCGGCTCGGATTTCGACTCGGGATCGAGCAGGGCTACGACATTCTGGTTGAAATGGACTCCGATCTGTCGCATGACCCAGCTGCGCTACCAGTCATCATCGCAGGCGTCAAGAAGGGCGCTGCGCTCACGATTGGCAGTCGTTACGTGCCCGGTGGAACGATCCCATCGTGGTCTTGGCACCGCCGAAAACTGTCGCGCTGGGGAAACCTATATGCCCAACGCTTGCTTAAATTCCCGGCCATCGACTCAACATCGGGTTTTCGGGCATACCGGGCGGCGATCGTCGACGACATTGACCTCACCCGAGTGAGGGCCGACGGCTACGCATTTCAGGTGGAGATGGCCTACCGGGTACACATGCTCGGCGGCGAGATTAGCGAAGTTCCGATCTCGTTTCGTGATCGCGAATTG
>CBERPN010000398.1:0-3224 GCA_965524675.1 uncultured bacterium | reverse complement strand
CAATTCCCTGGAGGTCGCCGAACCCGTCGCCGGTGCTGTCCATAAACGATCGGGTGTAAATTTCGTAGCCCACCGCACCGTCGAGCCACGACTTTCTCTTGCGAATACCCATCAGGAAATGACGGCTCGCTGAATCGTCTGCCCGATGATCATTGCTGCTCCTGATGTTCTAGCTATGCAAACGTTTACAGTATCGCCCATGTATAGCCGGTCTAGAGCCGGAGCGCCCGCTAGCTATGAAGGCTCTGATCGGGTGAGCAGCTCTGTCAGTTCGACCGGTCGACCCAAATCGATGCTGAGGTGAGCGGCGGCTCCCACCGCTACCGACCACAGCCCGTCGTTTACATCGACCTCTGGTTCGGTTTGATTGCGAATTGCATCGCGAAACTTTGAGTGTTCGATGAAGCTTGCGCCGTGGTGGAATCCGACGTGGCCGATCGAGTCATCTGCGATAGCTCGTTGGGCGACCTCGTCGATGAAGTGTTCGCCGCGGCGGCCTACCCGAAGCACGTTCTGGGGGATCAGCGATTCAACCTTGCCTTGGTCGCCCACCACCGAGAGTTCCTCTTGGTTAAAGGTTGCGTCGGCGAACATATTTAGGTCGAGTAGGCCGCGCGCTCCGCTATCGAAATCGACGATGACAAAGGCATTGTCGAGTATGTCGGGCGTCTCGCCGCCGTATGACTCGTCGAGATGATTCACACTCTGGCCTCCCGAAGCGAACACCCGAATAGGAGTCGCTTCGGTGATATGGATCATCAGGTCGAAGTAGTGGCAGGTTTTCTCGACGAGGGTTCCGCCCGTGTTGCGGTTGAAGCGGTTCCAGCCGCCGACCTTGTCTAGGAAAGGGAAGCGGTGTTCGCGCATCGCCACCATGTGCACCGTTCCAACGGTGCCTGCCCGAACTTCATCGATCAAGGCGGCAACTGGCGGCATGTAGCGATACTCGAGCCCCACCCAGGCGATGCCCTGGTGGTCCTTGGCTGCGGCCACAACCGCTTGGCAGTCGGGCACGGTGGTGCACAACGGCTTCTCGATCAGAACGTGATGGTCGGTTCGAAACACATCGAGCACGATGTCGACATGGGTCATGTTTGGCGACGCTACGACGAGCGCATCGCAGAGCCCCGAGTCGAGCAGCGACCGGTAGTCGTCGAAAACGACGACGTCACCATCGGCCGCCGCCACTCCGCTGGCCTGCGATGGTTCGTGAGGATCGGCGATCGCCGTCACCACCGTGCCGTCGAGAGCGTTGAGGTTCAAGATGTGTTCGACACCCATCATCCCCGAACCGATGATTCCGTAGCGGATCGCGTCTGCCATTCGTTGTAGCGTACGGCCATGAGCAGTCTGGTCAATTCAGAATCTCGTGCGCTCGGGCAGTTTGAGATCGGGCCGCTGGCATACGGCCTGTGGCGTTACACCACCAACGACCTGGGAGAGGCGCAACGGCTGCTGGAAACGGCCTTGGCGGCGGGAATGAACCTCATCGACAACGCCGACGTGTACGGCCTCGATTATGGCGGTGCTGGTTTCGGTGCCAACGAGGAGTTGCTCGGCCGGGTATTGGCCATCGCTCCGCAGCTTCGGGATCGAATGGTGCTGGCCACCAAGGGCGGCATTATCCCGCCGATCCCGTATGACTCGGGCATTTCCTACATCGCGCAGGCCTGCGAAGCTTCGCTTCGGCGACTCCAGGTCGACACCATCGACCTTTACCAGATCCATCGCCCCGACCTGTTTAGCCATCCGGCTGACACTGCGGCGGCGCTCGTCAAACTTCGAGAGTCGGGCAAGATTCGAGAGGTCGGAGTATCCAACTTCACCGTGGCCCAGTACGACGCGCTATTGGCACACCTGCCGTTCCCCATCGTCAGCAATCAGCCGCAGTTCTCGGCGGCCTATCTCGAACCCTTGCGCGACGGAACCCTCGATCGCTGCATGCGCGACGGGGTTACCCCGCTCGCGTGGAGTGCCTTGGCCGGTGGTGCACTGGCAACCGGCGATGGGATACGGCCTGACTTAATCGAGGTCCTCGATCGCTTGGCCGAACGCGAGGGGGTCGATCGCTCGACCATCGCTCTGGCCTTTGTGCTAGCCCATCCCGCAAGGCCGGTGGCGATTATCGGGTCGCAGAACACCGACCGCATCAGCGGCTCGGTTGCTGCGCTCGACGTCGTGCTCGAACGGGCCGATCTCTACGAAATTGTCGTGGCCAGCGAGGGCGTGCCGCTGCCATGAATCGCGACCCGGTAGAGGTGTCGTGGTTTTCAGCTCTTTGTGACGACGACTATGAGTTTCTCGGTGTCGCTAATCCCGATCTCGAAAGCTCGTGGCCTCACTGCCGCGACATCACAATCGCCGCCGACCGCAACGGCTTCGATGCCATCTTGTTACCGTCCGGGTACTCGCTGGGCATCGATGCGGTCGCATTTGCTGCCGGGGTCGCCCCACTGGTCGAGAACATCTCATTGCTGTTGGCAGTGCGGATGGGCGAAATGTGGTTGCCGCAGCTGGCTCGCCAAATAGCCACCATCGACCGGATGGCCGGTGAGCGGCTACTGGTCAACATCATCAGCAGCGACCTGCCGGGCGAGCAGCTCGATTCCGAACCTCGCTACCAGCGCACTCGCGAATGGATGCAGGTTCTAAGGGCGTTGCTCAATGGCGAATCGATCGACTTCGATGGCGAGTTCGTAAAACTGAAGCTCGACCCACCACGGGTTCGCACCACCTCCGGGAAGTCGCCGCCGTTCTATTTCGGCGGCTTCTCGCCCGCCGCCAAGGATGTCGCGGCGGAGTTCGCCGATGTATTTCTCACCTGGCCTGACACGGTGGCGTCGGTGGCCGCCACCGTCGACGAAATGCGTGGCAGGGCCAGCGGTTACGAACGGGAGCTTCGCTACGGACTACGGGCTCACGTCATCGTGCGAGAGACCGAAGCCGAGGCCGTCGCCGCCGCCAACCGCCTGGTGAGCAAACTCGACGATGAAGTGGGCGAGGGGATTCGCAACAAGTCGCTCGATACCCAATCGGCCGGAGTCCGTCGCCAGAACGAACTTCGAGAAGCCGCGGGCGACGATTGGTTCGTCGAACCCAATCTGTGGGCGGGAGTCGGCCGGGCCCGCAGCGGCGCCGGGGCAGCCATAGTAGGCGACCCCGATCAGGTCGTAGCCAAGATTCACGCCTACCAAGACGTAGGAATCGATGCCTTCATCCTGTCG
>CBERPN010000397.1:0-3268 GCA_965524675.1 uncultured bacterium | reverse complement strand
TCCGAAACCGACGTGATGGCTACGCTCACCGGATTCTCACCAGCAACCACCGCCCCGGCCGAACGCCTAGACGAGCTACGAAGGATCGTTTCCGAATCGGCTGACGAACCGGAAGATCTAGCGGCTGTCAGCAATATCAGCCCTCGGGCTGCCGAGCTTCTGGAGAGCTACCTGGGGGAGTACGGCCATCGTCTGACCACCGGATACGACATCGCCGACCTTACGCTCGCAGAACTGCCCCATGTGGTGCTCGCTACCATCACGGCCACCCCCGCAACCGAGGATACGAGTGGCATCGGCGACGAGATGGCGACCCGACTTCGCAACCAACTCCCACAATCAGACCGCGCCGAGTTCGACGACAAGGTTGCCGACGCAAGACTCTTGTACGGACTACGCGATGCCAACGGTCCACTGACCTACCAGTGGCCGGCGGGTCTACTCCGGCGAGCCGGGCGATATTGTCATCGCCCCTTTCACGGTGCCTACCTACAACACGGTTCTAGCCATGGCCGGCGGAGTGGTCGTCGAGCACGGAGGGCTGCTGTGCCACACCTCAGTCATCGCTCGTGAACTCGGTATACCAGCGATTGTGGGAGTAGCTGGCGCAACCAGCGACATCCCAGACGGCGCACTGATTCAAGTCGACCCGGCAGCGGGCGAGATCAGAATCCTCTAGACGGAATTACTGAGGCACCGGGTCTTTCACAAAAGCGGTCAGCAAGGCAATCGCTACCGACAGGGCCGCGAATCCAAATAGCACTGGGTCGTAGCTATCGCCGAGGTCGTTTCCCACCGACAGAATCAGCGGACCAACCGCCGATGCCGCCACGCCAACGGTGTGTCCAATGCCGCGAATCGCTCCGATGTGATCGGTGCCGTACCACTTGGGAAAGAGCGCAGTCGAAAGTGCACGAATGCTTCCGCTCGCCACCCCGATTACCAATCCGTAGAGCATCGCTGCAACCCCGGGACTCGCTGTGGTTGCGGTAATCGCCGCCACAGCGAAGGCCAATGCAGCGAACGGAACTAGCACTTGCGCCCTCACCCGATCGGTGAGCCAACCAACCACGAAGCTAGACACGACCGCACCGACCGTAATAGGCAAGAAGACAGCGGCTGCTTGAGTCTCGCTGAGGCCACCCTCGCGCATCACCGAAACGTTGTGAAAGGTGAGGCCAGTGGACAGCGCCGACGCCAAAGCAGCAATCGCCGTCATGCTCCAGAAGGCCGATGTTCGCAATGCTTGCGACACCGTCAAGGATAGCTGCGGAACAAAATCCTCTGGCGCTACCCCGACCAGTCCGTCTGGCACCTGGCCAACATCGGCGGGGCGGTCGATCATCGCGAAGCGACCGATCGGCACCACCGTAAGAGCAATGAATCCAGCCGTGAACCACCACGCCGAACGCCACCCCACCGCGGCGATGAGCGCAGTGAACACGAGCGGGGTAAGCGACATCAGCCCCGTCGACACGGTTGTAGCAATTGCAAAAGCTCGACCTCGGCGCTTCTCGAACCACAACGAAATCGAGGTCTGACCAATCAGCGAGAGCGATCCCTGGCCGAGCATCCGCAGCCCCACAAACGCTGCTCCGGCCATAACGATGTTCTGCGCGAAACCTATGAAACCGATGGACGCCACAAAAGCGATGCCGACACAGGTCATCGTGTGGCTAACACCACGACGATCGACCCACCGCCCTACGGCGGGCATCGCAGTAGCGGCGATGAGGGTTCCGACTAGGTAAGCAAGTGAGAGGGTCGACCTATCTACACCTAAGTCGGCGATCATGTGGTCGGTAAAGGACGAGACCCCAATCGTTTGGCCCGGAGCGGTCAGCACCAACGCAATCGTCGACCATCCGAGGATCCGCCAACCCCGAAAAGAACTCTCCGCTTCTCGAGCGGTCGCTAGCGACATCGGTTCACTCTAGGATCGGCCTAGGAACTATGGGTACAGGAGGACATGATGGGGTCGACTCAGACTTGGCAAGGGGATGTTGTCGGCTTGGTCGATGCCTACCGACGGGGCGACCGCAATCCGGTCGACGAGGTGGAGTCTGCGCTCTCGGCTATCGAGGCCAGCGACCTCAACGCCTTTTCACATATCGCGACCGAGCAGGCCCGGGCAGCGGCCGCCGATGTCGATACTTCGCTTCCGCTCGGTGGAGTCCCGATAGCGGTCAAACAACTGCACGAGGTCGAAGGTTGGCCTGCCACTGAAGCGTCGCTGGTGTTCGCCGATCGAGTAGCCGACTACGACATCACCATGGTCAGCAGGCTTCGAGAGGCTGGCGCAATCCTCGTCGGAGCAACCACCGCGAGCGAGTTTGGTGGTCTCAACGTCGGCACGACTCCAATAAACGGTGTTACTCACAATCCCTGGCAGCACGGTGCCACACCGGGAGGATCATCGAGCGGCAGTGCCGCCGCGGTCGCCGCTGGGCTTGTTCCCATCGCGACCGGAGGCGACGGCGGCGGTTCGATTCGTATCCCAGCTGGGTTCTGTGGATTGGTCGGAATGAAGGGCACGGCTGGTCGAATCCCACGGGGACCCCACACCATGATCGCTCCGATGACGGTGGTCTCGGGCTGTCTGAGTCGATCGGTTCGTGATGCTGCCCGCTGGTACGACGTTTGTGCAGGCTTCGATTCTCGCGATCCCTACAGCCTTCCGGCTGAACAAGATTGGGAGGCCCAGCTCGGTAAGGCTGATCTGTCGGGGCTTCGTATCGGAATCGATGCCGCGCTCGGCGGTGCGACGATCTCGAATGGTGTCCGCGCCACCGTCGATGTTGCTGCCGAAGCGTTGGCGAAGCAGCTTGATGCAACGATTGTTCCACTCGATATCGAGATGCCGCCGATCGACTACGAGTGGGCATTGGCCAACCAAGCGAGCATTCGCATCGCCTTGGGCGACCTCTGGCCCGACTGCAAAGAAAAGCTCACCCCAGCGATGGCTCTCGGTGTCGAAATGGCCGAGCAACTCTTCGACATCGATATGGCGGCACGAGTTGAGTCGCAACGCACAGCGGCCAACGAGCGAATGGCCAGCCTGTTCGATCAGGTCGATATCGTCTTGTGCGCCAGCAACCCCGACGTCGCCTTTCCGGCCGACGTCGAGGTGAACACCAGGGTGGATGGCGCGAAGGTTTCACCCGGCAACAACGGAGCTCTCACCATTCCGGCCAACATCTGCGGGAATCCCTCATGTTCAGTGCCGGTCGGGCTACACGACGGACTTCCGGTAGGCATGCAGATCATG
>CBERPN010000396.1:0-3286 GCA_965524675.1 uncultured bacterium | reverse complement strand
TGGATGGTAGAAAACGAGCCCTCGTGGCCGGTGTTCATCGCCCAGATCATGTCGAAGGCCTCGGCGCCCCGAACTTCGCCCACAATTATCCGGTCGGGCCGCATTCGTAGTGCATTGCGAACAAGTTCGTGGATGGTCACAGCCCCGCGCCCTTCGGTGTTAGGCGGCCGGGCCTCGAGGCGCACAACATGGGCGATAGGCAACCGCAACTCGGCTGCGTCCTCGATGGAGACTACTCGCTCGGTTCTAGAAATTTGGGCGGCCAAGGCGTTGAGGAGCGTGGTCTTACCTGCGCCGGTGCCGCCGCTTATGAGTACGTTCATTCGCGCTTCGACCGCCCAGCGGAGCAGCGGGCCGACACCCTCTGGACACATCGCGTCGACGTCGATTGGCGCAGCCCCAAATCGCCGAATCGTTACACAGGGGCCGTCGAGCGCGATAGGAGGCACGACCACATTCACCCTCGATCCGTCGGCGAGGCGAGCATCGGCCATTGGAGAACCTGGATCGACACGCCGACCTACTCTGGCCACAGTGCGTTCTATCAGCCGCTCGATCTCGGTCAGATCGATCTCGACGCCAGCATCCTCGAGCGCGCCGTTTCGCTCGACCCATACCCTGCCGGGCCCGTTGACCATAATGTCGGTGACCGATTCATCGGCCAATAGGGCGTGCAACGGCCCGGTCCCTTCCACCCGCGCGAGCACAGTGGTTGCGACCTCACCAAGATCGGCGGCACCCCACAGCGGTTCTATCTCTTTGGCTAGCCCGATAATGGTCGACCTATCGATGGACTCGCCCGGAAACGGACAATCGACAAGTCGGCGATGAACCTCGTCGCACAACTCAGATGTGCTGGCCCGACTCTGCGACGATGCCGTCATAGGATTCTGCTAACGGCCCGCTGCGTGGCCATTGGCACCCGAGCTAGCAAGAGTCCGGCGTCGACCGAACGAGCGATAGCGGCTGTGCGCGACAACGTGCAGACAACCGGAGCGTCGAGAGCTTCTTGCACATCGCGACGACCCAAAGCACGATCGGGATCATCGATAAGAACTATTCCCGAAGGCCGGTGCAGCGAGTTCTGAGCCCTCCGCAGCGCCAGGTAACAAGGCGTTGTCACAAGCAAAGATCGATCCGCTCGCCCGAGTACAGCCTCGGTGAATCCGCACGCTGATCTATCGATCTGGCCGAGGTCGACGATGGTCGATCGTTGAGCGTCGGCGAGCAGGCAGATTCCGAGCCGGACGCGGCTTGCTGGCAACGCCGGCTCGGCTTGCCCATCTCGCCCAGCGACCAATAGCTGCAATCCCGATGCGACCTCGACCTCTAGGCGGCGAAGCGAATCGAGAGCCACGTCGGCGGGCGACTCAACCCAGTTTGCGAAACCGCTCGACGGTTCTGGTACACCCAGAATCGAAGGCTGGTCCCCGCCTCCCGCGTCGAACAGCAATGCGGAACCAGATTTGGCGGCCGCTACCGCCATGACGGCGGCGGTGACGCTGACGCCAACCCCACCTTTGACCGACCAAAGCGCGGTGAGCATATGAGCCTCCCTTAGACAGCGCGACCAAAGTCGCGCACGTAGCGACCGCTTAGAACGGTCATTGCGAGTGTGCAGGAGGGAAGCCGAAGCTGAGCGGGACGCCACCCCGAGGCCGGTTCGAACAACCGACGAAGAGTTGAGAACCTACAGACCATGGCTGCGAGACGCAATCCCAGAGGCCCGGTGCCCCACCCCAGCTTCGTCAACAGTTGCGGAATATGGCAGCAGCAGTGGCCATATTTGTCCCCAGTTCGGCTCGCCGGCCGTATTATGGATCTTGTGGTAGCCGCGTTTTTCGACCTCGATAAAACCGTTATTGCAAAGGCATCGCTAGCGGCATTCGGACCATCGCTTCATCGAGCTGGCTATCTTTCGAAGTGGCTGGTGGCCCGAGCGATCTGGGCACAGTTCTTCTTTACCCGCTTCGGCGCCGACGAAGCCAAACTTCGCAAGTTTCGCAAAACCGCTCTCAAGGTGGCCCACGGCTGGGAGAAAGACGAGATCCAGAGTCTGGTTCGCGCCACCCTCGCCGACGTAATCGAACCAATCGTGTACCTCGAAGCACTCGAACTAATTGGTGAGCACCGAGCCAAAGGTCATCGAATCTATTTGGTGTCGGCCTCGCCGTCCGAAATCGTCGAACCGCTCGGTGAGTTCCTTGGAATCGACGAAGTCATCGCGACCAAGGCCAAACTCGATGAGTTTGGGCGTTACACCGGCGAGGTCGCTTTCAATTCATTTGGGGCGAACAAGGTTGTAGCTATGAAGGCCTCAGCCGAGAAACACGGCATAGATTTAGCCGCCTCGTGGGCCTACAGCGATTCGGCAACCGACGTGCCAATGTTGTCTGCGGTAGGCAACCCGGTAGTAGTGAACCCCGACCGCGAGTTGCGCCGAGTCGCCCAAGCCCGCGGCTGGCCGATCCGGAAATTCAGCGAGTTCGCACCGTTGCCCCACAAGGGTGCCTCGGCGCGGCGCAAGGTTCTCGGCGGGGGTGTCGTCTTGGCCGCAGGAGCCGCAGCCGCAAGTGTGCTTTGGAGGGGAACCCAGCGTTAGCTTCGCACTTTGAGCGCAGCGCGGCTAGCGCAGTACATAATCGAGGTAGACCTCGACAGGATCAAACCCCAGCTCCTGGTTCTTGCCTTCAACAATGTTTGAGAACGGGTTGAAGTCGTAAAAGCTTGGCTCTCCAGTCCTGTTATCGATGAGATACTCAACACCGCCAACGTCGGCGGACGCCGCCAGCATCACTCTCGCGACTTGCTCGACGATCTCCGCAGGTGGCGAGACAATCGCTAGTGAGTCTTTGCCTGCGGCGATCGAACAGCCCTCGACGGCGCAGTAGTTGAAGGCTCCATCTTGGATCGGCTGTTCGGTAGCGTAGAAAGACTCCGTACCCAGCATCTCGATCCTGTGAACTAGCCCATCTGCGCTGTCGATGACCTTCTGTACAACACCGGTGCCGTCAGCTCCCAAGTCGATGCCAGCAGCGACTGCTTCGACGAGTTTAGCCATCGAATCGAAGCGCGCGATTCCGCTGCCCGAGCCGCCGATATTTGGTTTGGTAAGCACCGGAAACCCGATTTGAGCAGCCGCGGCACAAACGTCGATCGAACGATGAACGCTGATGCTGGCCGGGGCGTGAAGACCAAGCCCGGAGAACATTGCACCCTGCGCTGATTTGGAGGCTCCGATCGAGTGAGCGCGGAAACCATTGATAACTCGTCGACCCGAAAGCTC
>CBERPN010000395.1:0-3290 GCA_965524675.1 uncultured bacterium | reverse complement strand
CGAAGCAGCAGCCAAGGCGATTGCCGCCGCCGACGACGACGGCACCATCGACGGAGTTCTGGCCATCAGATTTGGGCGCATCGCCCTCGGCACTTCCGATGGGCTTTTCGTCGAACCTGAAGTACGAATGATCGAGCTCGACCCGACGGCGGCACCCGGCTTCGGCGCTGATCCAAAGAGCAACGGGTTGTCGCAGATCCCGATGCTCGGACCTGACGACTTGGTCGTCAACGCCGATGTAGCTAAGCGACTCGGCGTGTCGGCAGGTGACCAGCTCAACATATATGCCGGGTCTGAAACGATCACGATGAATCTGGTGGCCGTGCTTCCAGAAACTGGACTCGCTGGGCTGGGCGAGGTAATCACGGCAACCGGCGCCGTAACGTCACTCGCCGCGACCCTCGAGGAGGCCACCATCGGTGCGGTTTTGGTATCGAATCGAGGCGGCGTGTACTCGGGCGCTGATCTCACAGACGAAGCAACCGAACTCATCATGGCCGCGGGCATCAGCGGTCCCGTCGATGTCGACGACGTGAAACGCGACCTACTTCGTGACGCCGACTTCGAGGCCGCCGATACCACCGAACTGTTTGGCACTATCGGCGGCTTCAGTGTGGTGGCCGGCATCCTGCTAGTGGTCAACCTGTTCGTAATGGTGGCGGAGGAACGAAAGACCGAGTTGGGCACACTGCGCGCCGTCGGTCTGAGTCGCTCGACGATCCGACGTTCATTCACTCTGGAAGGTTTCATTTACGGCCTGTTGACGGCGCTGGCGGGGGCGCTTCTGGGGATCGTTGTTTCGGCCGGGGTTCTGCTGTTTGCCAATAGCCTGTTCTCCACCGACGCCGATGTTGTCCTGTCGCTATCGGTGGCTCCGCTAAGCCTGCTAACCGGCGCCCTGATCGGCTTAGCCATTTCACAGATCACGGTCACTATCACCAGCGCTCGAATAACGCGACTCAACATCATTCGGGCACTGAAGGATCTTCCCGAACCCAGAGGATCCGGGCACCCCCGCCGAAATTCTGCGCTGGGGGCTCTAGGCATGGTTGCGGGCATACTTGCCTTCCTAGCGCTCAGCTCAGCTCCTGCGGCCGCACTCCTTGCACCGGTGGTCGTCGCCTTATCGTCGATTCCGCTGCTCAGCCGAATACTCCCGAGCCGGTACGCGACGGTGATCGGCTGTGCGCTCGGTCTTGGCTGGGCTGCAGCGGTGTTCGGAATCATGAGCGACACCATGGCCGACCCAGCCATCTCGATCTTTCTTATTCAGGGCGTCCTGCTTGTCGGTCTGGCCGTCACCATCGTCGCGGCTCTGGACAGCCTCTGGGTGAACCTAACGGGCCGCCTAACCGGCGGCCGATTGGCCCCCCGCTTGGGCATGGCTCATCCGCTCGCCCGCCCGGTGCGCTCGGCACTATTGGTGGCGATGTACGGGCTGGTCATCTTCACCGTCACCTTCATGGCGGTGCTCAATTCGGTCTTTCAGCAGCAGGCACCAACTTTCGCCGAGCAGGCGGGCGGCAGCTTCGATCTGTACGTTGATAGCAACTCGATCAATCCTTGGACTGAGGCCGAGCTAACCCAGAGAGCCGATATCGCGACGGCCACACCATTACAAGGCGGGCGAATCGAGTTCATTCAAAGTTCTGAACCAAGCGAGGAAATCGACTCCTGGCGGGCCTCGTCGCTGCCCGTGAATTTCCCGGCCAGCCGCGGCTCGTCGACCACCGAGCGGGCTGGTGACTTCGCGACCGATACCGATGTCTGGAAGGCCGTCGTCTCCGGCGATAGCTGGATTGTGGTTCCCGTGTACTCCGACCTTGTGGTTGGCGAAGAAATCGTCGTTCGAGCACCTGGGCTGCCAGACAAGACGGTGAGGGTGGCGGCAACTACCGATCTCAATTGGCTCATCGGCTCCGGCTGGTATGTCCCCGAGGCCCTCGAGCCCTACTTCACCGAGGGACCCCCTGTGCCCACCCGACACTTTGTGATTGCAGCCGATGGGTCCGACCGCGACGACTTGGCGCTGGCCCTAAACCAAGACGGCCGCACCCGCGGGTCGAGAGCGACAACCTTCCTGCAGAGCGCCCAAGAGGAAGTAGAAGAGCAGGAAGCATTCCTACGACTACTACAGGGGTATTTGGGTCTCGGCTTGCTAATAGGTATCGCCGGGCTCGGAGTTGTGCTTGTGCGAGCGGTGCGCGAACGCCGACGCGAGCTGGGGATGATGAAGGCGATGGGCATTTCTTCCGCGGTGATTCGCAATACCTTCATGGTCGAGGCGGGCTTCATCGGGGTTCAAGGAGTTCTTCTCGGCATCGGGTTGGGCCTGCTGAGCGCCTGGCAAGTCCTTACAAAGTCATCTGCGTTCGAGGAGAACCTCACATTCGCCGTACCCGTCGACTGGCTGCTAGCTCTGACAGCTATCGCGGTGCTGGCATCGTTAGGGGCGGGCGTCATTCCTGCGCTACGTGCCGCTCGAACCACTCCAGCAGTGGCGTTGCGAGTTTCAGGCTGAAGCGCTTGAAGCCGCCGATGCAAGTCGACCCGACCCGTTGATCCGACCCGTCGACGCGACACCGACTGATCCTTGACCCTGCACCATAATGACGCAGTGCTAACCGGATTCGAATGGACGCTTGCTTTCGGGGTGCTTTGTTGCGCCGCGGCTCTCCAAGGAACAGTTGGCTTTGGCTACGCCATATTGGCCGTACCGCTGCTGCGCATTATCGAACCCGAACTGGTGCCGGTAGCAATTCAATTGACGGCTCTCGCCATGACCTCGTCATCGCTGCTTCGGGAACGCTCCCACCTCAATCTTCACGGGGTCGGCTGGGTTCTTGCGGGTCGATTGCCGGGAGTGGTCATTGGCTTATGGCTGCTCAAGAGCCTCCCCACGCGGTCGTTGAGCATCGCTATCGCTATTGGTGTACTCATTGGAGTGGCTGCCACTTTACGAGGTTGGTCGGTCCCGTTTACGCGTTTGACCCAAACCACCGCAGGGTTCACTTCGGGCGTCACTGGGACGGCGGCCGGGATCGGCGGACCGCCGCTCGCATTGATCTACCGCGAACGATCCGGGCCGGAGGTGCGGTCGACCGTTGGGGCAATCTTTCTGGGCGGATTACTCATGAGCCTCATGGGGTTTTCGTTAACCGGCGAGATTCAATCCGACGACCTGCGGGCGGCCGGGTCGCTCTTCCCGGCCACTTTATTAGGTTTTTGGATCAGTGGGAGCTTGCGCCACAAGGTGGAAGGCGACCGCTTAGAACAATGGATCGTGGGCG
>CBERPN010000394.1:0-3291 GCA_965524675.1 uncultured bacterium | reverse complement strand
GCCAACTCGGTTACGGCTCCGGCAGCTGCGACGCTAACCACATCGCCCGCTTTCAGGTCGATCGCAAAGCTGTCAAAATCCTCGGCGGTACCGCCAGCGTCGATACCCAGTTCCAGCTCGTAGCTACCCGGTTCGTTGGGCGAGTCGCCCGAAGCTGGGTCGAACGGATCTAGTGGTAGCGCGCAGCACGATGTCACCATCGCGTAGTAGGTCCCGTCGAGAGCGATCTCCGACACCAAGAAAGCATCTGGCCCTAGCCCCGAGCTGTCATCAAAGTCGATGAAGTTTCCGTCCTGGTCCCAGAGCACGACAGCGGTGTCGACGAGCGTCTCAGAACTGGAAGTGTCGGTTCGCATAGTTACCACCTGGCCCGCAACCAAGGAACCGAAGGAGAAGAAGTCGAAATCTGCCTCGTGCTCGACATCGCCAAGAACGCCTGTGAAGCGTGCCCTTTCGCCAGGCTCGAGATTGGTTTCGTTGGCCAAGGGGATAGAGCCGTCCTCCTCAACCGAGGCGCCTACAATTGGCGCTGGCGGGGACTCGGGCACCGTCATCGAACCAAAGACACGGCCCTTCGCAATCTCATCTTCGCCGGTTCCGATTCCAGGAATTGCCTCAGCATCGTCGAGAGAGTCGTTACTACCGATTCCGTTCTCGGCCTCGGTGTAGCGGATTTCGGCTTCAGCATTGGTAGTGGTGCTGGTCGGCAATGGGATCGCGACCCGGTGTTGAAGGCTCTTCCACAGCGCTACTTCCATTGGAGTGCGGCCAACGGTGAACGACAGCGAAGGATCTGGCCCTAGTCGCGCTAAGTCGGCACGAGTGAGCGGACTCGCGCTGGAAGCCAATTCGGAATAGATCGTAAGAAACGCGCGCGATGCGGTGGGAGCCGTCCGGGCTTGGTCGACGTCTTGAGCAACGCTAACCGTTGGGAGCGCCCCCAACATCAGTAGAGCCGCAAGCAGGCCGACAACAAATCGCTTCATGAATCCTCCGAGACGAAGTGGGTTCGAGCATGCTTTCACACCCTGAAGTCGACGTACAGGGCGCTCTTTCCAATCAGAAGTACAGCTATCGAGCCGCGCTCGTCAATGTACGATTACCGTTCATGGCATGCAGGTGACTCGGCGCCGTCGGCGCGACATGGCTCTTCTGATAGGCCTCGCTGCCTTGTTGGGGCTGGCGGCAGCAGTGGTAAGTCTGATGGGCGACGCTGAGCGCGTCGGCCACTACTGGGTTTCGGCAGAATTGGACGAACGAGGGATTGCTCGGATTGATGAGATCATCGAGTACGACTTCGGCTCAAACAGCCGCCACGGCATCTTTCGCGACGTTCCAGATCTCGATCCACAAAGCGACATCACGGTGAGGTCTGCAACCGCACCCGACGGGTTCGTGGTCGAAACGCCCTACCTAACCAGAATCAAGATTGGCGACCCTAACAAGACCATCCGCGGGCGTCATACCTACGAGATCGGCTACTCGTTGGCGACCTTACGCCAAGACGACACGGTGGCATGGAACGGGGTGGGCACTTATTGGCGGGTTGGTTTCGATGAAGTCGAGCTTCATCTTCGAGCACCCCACGAACTACTGGGTGCCAGTTGCAACATCGGCCGATTTGGTAGCGATGACAAGTGCGAAGTCTCAACCGTCGCCCCGGGCCACCTGCTGGTTGAGGCGAGTGGTCTTGCCGGCCCTTCCGAGGGTCAAGACAACGAGGGAATCACAATTACCGCCACTGTCGGCACGGCGCTAGCACTGTCACCAAAACCGTCCGACCCAGCCCGATCTGGGACTGACCCAGGATCATCGTTCTTGTCGGTCCTGCTGTTCGGGTTCTTGGGATCGCTTGCTGCGATGCCGATCGTTTCGCGACTGCTTCGGCTGCTTGGTCGCGAACAGGTATGGGCCGGTGGAGCTGTCGATGCCGCCTACGGAGGCACAGGCGATTCGCCACAGACCGTGCGGATAGACGCAAAGGAGCTCGCCGAATTGGCCACAATCGAGTTCGTGCCGCCAGCGGGTCTAACCCCTTGGCAGGGAGGGGTCGTCGATCGAGAGCACGTTCGACCCGAGCATCAGGTCGCTTGGCTGGTTCAACGAGCGATCGAAGATCAGATCAGCTTCTCCGGCGATGATGAAGTGGTGATACGCGAAGGTTCTGCCGGTATCACCGATCCGCTGCTTCAGGAGATGTTTGGGGGCTACAAGTCGATCGCGCTCGGCGAGATCGACCCACGATTTAGAGCCGGCTGGGAGAAGCTAAAGCAGACCCAAGAAGAGTTCGCCAAATACTCACCGCTTTGGCATACCGAGGGCGACAGTACCAAGGCCGTGGTCCTCGCCCTCGGCCTACTCATCGCCCTCATTGGTATTATCGCCGCCGGAATTGGTGCTGCCGCTACAGCACGTTCCGGCGATGCCTACCTATTGTTGGTAGGCGCCGGAATGGTGTTGGCGGGCGGCGGAATAGCGGCGGCTGTCCGATCTTGGGAGTTAAGGATTCGCACCCCGGTGGGGTCCGCCGAATGGCTCAAGGTCGAGTCGTTTCGGCAATTCCTGGCCGGCTCCGAAGCGCACCATGCCGATTGGGCCGCCGAACATGGCATCCTGCGCCAGTACACGGCTTGGGCTATCGCACTGGGAGAAATCGACCGCTGGAGCAATGCGGTGAAGGGCTCATCGGTTGGTCGAACCGACCCGCGCGGCTTCTACCTTGCAACCATCGGCCCCCGCCTCGGCAGCGCCACCAGGGCGACGGCTGCTCCCAAGTCGAGCAGCTCGGGTGGTGGCGGCTTTGGTGGCAGCGTAGGGGGCGGCGGCGGCGGCGGAGGCGGCAGCTGGTGAGGCTCCTAACCGAGCGGCCCGATCGTTCTCGCGATCAGCGGGACACCCGGGCGATATGCCAGATGATGATGGGTCGGCGCAGACAGCACTACTGCATGACCAGCCATTCCGGGCGAGAGGCACCCAATATCTGAACGTCGCAATGCGGCAGCGCCGCCCACCGTCACCGCCTGGATTGCTTCGTCGATCGTCATGAACATGTCGCGTACCGCCAGTGCCACACAGAACGACAGCGATGTGGTGTAGCTCGATCCTGGGTTGCAATTCGACGCAATGGCCACCGTTGCACCCGCATCGAGCACACGACGAGCGTCGGGATAGGGCTGACGGGTCGAGAAATCGGCGGCTGGCAGAAACGTGGCGACCGTCTCACTATTGGCCAGGGCTTCGATGTCGTCATCGGACAAGTACGTGCAATGGTCGACCGACGCGCACCCGCAC
>CBERPN010000393.1:0-3296 GCA_965524675.1 uncultured bacterium | reverse complement strand
GCCAGAACTTGGTAAGAGAGCGAAGCGAACGACGGCCGCCGGGCTCAGACTCCGGGCTAGCGCCCTCCGCCTTACAACGCTCGGTACGCCCAAGCTTGCCTCCGGCGCACTGCGGCGGCCTCCGTGGCCCCGAACGGCCTGCACGGAGTGCAGTAATCGGGCCCCGCCCACACTACGGATTCGGCCAAGCTGGTTCCCGGCGCGGCCACGAACAACACCACAGACCGCACCCTGGCGGGGCCATGCAAGCTCGGAGACCCGAAACAACGCTCGCCGCCGCCAGGTACAGACTTGCGGGCTCTCCGAAATTGCGGCGATTTCAGATTATTGCTGCGTCGGTGCTCCATGGAAAATCGATCCATTTATCGGTTTGTTTCCACACGTAATCGCATGGCACCACCGACTGTGGTTTGAAATAAAGAACTGCGGTCCGTACTTCTCCCACCTTGTCGGCACAGTGGTCCTGCACCAGTTTGAGGGTGTGCCCAGTGTCGGCAACGTCATCGACAACCAGCACCTTGGTATCCTCTAAGTCGACCAGATCCAGGTACGGCGGAAGCACAACCGGCATCTGCAAACGGGTGTCGACCCCGGTGTAGTACTCGACATTCATCACGAACAAGTTCTTCACGCCGAGGGCGTAGCCCAATGAACCACCGAGGAACAGCCCACCGCGGGCGATCGCCAAGATCAGGTCGGGTTCGTAGCCGCTGTCGGCCACCTGCTGGGCCAATTCGCGGGCAGCGTCACCGTAGCCAGCAAAGGTAAGTACTTCGAGTTGCACGTCAGTATCGCTCACCCTGGCGACCGTAGCACCGCAGGGGAGTCGCTGCTTCAACCACCAAGTTGAGCACGAAGGGCACTCCGCAGCACCTCAGCCGAGATCGAAAGCCCAGCGGCGCTCTCGTCAATTTCGCGTAGCGCATCCTCTCGGCGATCCGACTCGATGGCGAGCAAGTCGGGGATTAGCGATTGGCTGTTCTCCAGAAGTACCGAACACTGAAATCGGGCGCCGTCACGGGTTCTCCGCTGCGATATCCCCACCACCTTTCGCCCGCGCGACCGAACCTCTCCTGGGCCAAGAGAACAAAAGCAGATCTGGCGTCCCCATTCACCAACCTCCAAAGCACCACGGTGCACAACTACTTCGGGCACCGAAAGCGCAGCGAACGTCGCTTTCCAGAGTTGACCTACCCACTCGAAAGCGACACCGATATCGTCGACCCAGAGCGGGTCGTCTCGCCCAATGACTAGATCGATCCAGAGCATCGAATCGTCGACCAGTACAGCGCCCCCACCACTACGGCGAGTCGCCAGATCCAAGCCTCGGCTTTCGAGTTCGCTCATCAGCGCAAGCTCGGCTCGCTGAGCGCTACCGAGCACCAACGCCGGGATTGACGGCTGCATGAACCAGGCCTCGCGACCAAGCTCGGCCACGACCTCGCGTCGATGGAGGTCTGAGACCGTCCCCGACAACTCGAGCATCGTCCACCCGCCAGCCCAATCGGTCACCGTTGGCAAGTGCTCAGGCAGAGCGTTGCTCGGCCATCTCTAGAAAGGGAATCCACTCCTCGGGGAGTCGCCCGGCTGCTGCTCTAAACCAAACCGAAGGTCGCGGTGGGGCTGGCAGCTTGCGAAGTCTCATCGAGGTTTCTCCAAGCAAGCGATCGCGCTTGTTGGCATTGCAACGCCGACAGGCGGCGACAACATTTTCCCATGTGTGTTCGCCACCGCGACTGCGCGGTACGACGTGATCGAGACTGTCGGCTCGCGCTCCGCAGTACTGGCAGGCGAACTCGTCGCGGGCGAATAATGCACGTCGACTAAGGCTGCGTCGGTGTGTGCTCGGCACTCGCACGTAGCGACTTAGGCGCACCACCGACGGTTCAGAAACGGTTAGACGCTCGCTGCGAAAGACGCGGCTAGTCGCGGCTTCGAGGATCGCTTTGTTGTCGAGCACAAGAACAACAGCTCGTCTGGAGGAGACGACGCTGAGCGGCTCATAGGTTGCGTTCAGCACCAGCACTCGACTCATGCGAGACAACGGTACTGCCTAGACCAGCTCTGTGCCCGACTCTTTCCAGTTCCCGAAATTACTGTCGCAATGTTCGCCTACCGGTGCTGCGGGCAGTAATTTCAGATTGCCAAACGTAATTACTGTTGTAATAACCGCCTACCGGTCATTGCAACAGTAATTTCGGATGCTGGCTATTTGGGCCAGACCTTCACCCATCGCAGATAGGTCACAACATCGTCGGGCATCGGGCCCGCTTCACTGTCGCCGTATGCCGTCTGCATGCGAAAGTCTAGGTACGCCGGGTCAGGAATTGGCAGGAAGGGGGCTCGCCTCCACCACTTGTTTGGCGCTAGCGCAAACAGTTGACGCACCGCCGTCGACCACAAAGCGGGTCGACGCAGCAGTTCCGCCCCCACTGGAAAGAACCAAGACACCCTCACGGATATGCACCGTACCCGACCGCCGCAGCCCCGACCAGGGGGGCCTCGTCACCAAGCGCCGCCGGAACAATCCGTGCGCCGCGGGCGAACTCGATGGTGGCGGTTCGTTCGAGTTCGGCCTGGGCGGCAGCGAAGAATAGATCGCCGAACCCCAGAGCCACCGACCCGGCGACCGTTGCCAAGTCGATGTCGAGCAAGCTGACCACTGAGGCGACAGCGCGGCCCACCAATGTGCCGGTGCGCACTCGAACAGCTTCGCCAGCTTGGCTTGCCGGTTTCCCTGTTATCGCGCGAATCGACGTTCCGGACGCTTCAGCTTCGAGACAACCAGAACTGCCGCAGGCGCACAGTCGTCCGCCCGGTTCGACAACGATATGGCCGATATGTCCAGCGTTACCGGTAGCACCGTCGAGCAGCTTTCCGTCGACGACAATGCCGCCACCGACCCCGGTTGAAACAACGATTCCAATGAAGTTGTCGACACCACGGGCCGCTCCCCGCCAACCCTCGGCCAGCGCCAACGCCTTGGCGTCGTTGTCCACTCGGACCGGCAACGCGGTGTAATCAGCGAGGCGGTCGCGTAGTGGAAAGTCTCGCCACGCCGGAATATTCAAAGGGGATACCGCGCCACCTCCCTTTCTCATTGGACCTCCAATTCCAACACCACAAAGATCGAGGGAGCTGAGGTCACCCACGTTCTCGATCAAATCTGTGAGGGCTTTGAACAACTCTTCTTTGTCGGTCGTCACAGGTGTGGGGCATTGCCAACGCTCGAGGAGATCTCCGGCCACCGAAACGCGTCCGACAGCTAGCTTGGTTCCGCCAATATCAATAGCCAA
>CBERPN010000392.1:0-3314 GCA_965524675.1 uncultured bacterium | reverse complement strand
CGGTAGCTCCAGTCGAATCGGTAACCGATATAGTTTCCGGGCTTGACCAGGTGAACGTGTAGCCGCTCTCTTTGTAGCTAAGCCCACCGATATCGGCCGACGAAAAGGCGCTCTCACCCCACGGAGAGGCCAGCCCCACCGAGTTAAGGACCGGCCCTTGAGGAACAGCATTAGGATCCGGCAACGGAACATCCACCCAAGTCGCACCACCATCGAACGACTGTAGGAATGACTGGTTCTGACCGTTGTCGAACTGAGATGCTGCCCATTGGCCCTGCGCTCCCACCGAAGACCCAATGGCATCGGTCTCGAACCAAGTCTCACCGTCGCTTGACGAGTAGTTCAACTGTTTGAAGCCCTGGCTTTCGTCAATCGTCAAGGCACCGAAACCATCGCTGGTAGTCACCAGCTCAACAACAAAGGCGCTGGACGACTTGGGCAATTCCACCGCTTCGAACGGTGCGCCGGCAACAGATCGCAAGACTGAAGCGTTTCCATTGCTCTGTCCCATGAACGTCATGAACTCGGCCTCGCTAAGCCCAAGTTCGTCGATCGAGACATCGGCCACCGTTGATTCTCCCTGATGACCAACCCAGGCTCGGACGCCGTCCGGCGAGAACATGGGGATGATCGTGTCGCCTTCGACAGCCTTGCCAGCAGCGAGCATCACTGAGGCGACATCGATGTCTGATCGGTCGTTGCCGAGCAACAAGATGGTGTCTCCTTGAAGCGCCAGCGAAGAAATGACCGCCACCGGATTCACATCGACCCTCGTCGGTGCCTCAAACTCAAGCGATACTTCCTTCCATATGATGCCCTGATCATCGCTGACGAAAACTAAGGGCCTACTGCTTAGGGGCCACGGCTCAATTCGGGACGGACTGAGTGCAGTGAGGGATTCAGGATCAGAACCAGCGGCCACCCATGTGTCGCCACTCGTTTGCAGGATGGTGACGACTGCCGGCACTTTCCCGAACGAGCTCCAAGTCAGCCCATCGGATGAGATGAGCAGTTCCGAACCAGCGCTGGACTCGTCGTAGACTGCAGCCAGGAAGTCGCCCGACGGAGTTGTTGAGATCACAGGCAATCGGTCCCCCGGAAGATCGACGAGCTGGAAGTCGAGGTTCACCTCCGTCATCCCCATCTCAATACTTGCCGATTCATTGGTAGAAGTCGGCGAGTCATCCAAGACTTGCGTGGAAGCGGTGGTAGCGAGAGATTCTTTGGCGGTGTCTTCGACCCCTGCGTGGTCCTCGCTCGACCCCCCACATGCTGCGACGAGTAGCGCCATGGCAACCGCCACGATCGGTATCGACTGCGGGCCGCGTGTTCTCGACATTCCGTCTCCTTTGAGTAGCAGTATCTGCCCCTTTATCGGATGAGCGCAAGACGATCTGTCGGTGGTTGGATTCAGGCTTCGCCGGAGTCTCGCCTCCGCGCAAGCTTGATGGCTTCCCCCAACCCGGCTGAATCCTCGACGCTGACCCACAGTGCCGAGTGATCCTTGAAACCCATCACCTTGGGCACCCGCTCGACGAAGGCGATGCATAGTCCAGAGCGATGGTTAGTGCCGAAGGTGATTCCATCGTCGGCGAAGCTCAACCGAAGACCCACCGCGCTATACCAACGATGCGGTCCGGTAACCAGTGTGTGAGCGACATTGTCGATAGTCGTCTCGATCCGAACACGTCCAAAGGTCGCTACTAGGTCGCCAGCCGCCGTTAGCGTCACTCCGTCGCCGCTGACCACCCCCAGCACAACGAACAGCGCTGTCCAGCGATTATCCAAATCGTAGGGAAAGAACTGCGAGTCCAAGACCCAATCATTTCAGAAATCTTGGCTGGGGGGTAGAAGTTCGCCCGTACTGTTCGACGCATTCGTGAGAGGACGGCAATGGGTCGCCTCGAGATGAAAGAGGAATGGAATGCCTAAGTACATACTCGGATACCACGGTGGCGACGGAATGCCCGAAACCGAAACCGAGATTGCCAAGGTCATGGCCGATTGGGGTGCCTGGTTCGAAGCGCTCGGCGCGGCGGTAATCGACGGCGGAAACCCGGTTGGCGCGTGCGTGACCATCGCGGCCGACGGTTCGACCAGCGACGGTGGCGGCGCCAACCCACTCACCGGCTACTCGCTAGTCAAAGCCGACAACATGGACGCCGCGGTGAAGCTGGCCAGCGGCTGCCCGGTCCTGGCCAACAACGGATCGGTCGAAGTAGCCGAAGCGATCGATATGTGACACGGGCCGGGTGACCTCGTCGGCGGGCGATGAGGTCACCGCTGTGTTCTGCTCTGGTGGCTCCAGGGTGAACGACTCGAGCCCGAGGCCCGCGAGGCGAATAACCAACACTGACAACCTTGCGTTCGCCAGCGCGGTTTCTGTGTAGGAGTCATCGCGACCCGTTCGATCGAATGCTCATCGCTCAAGCCACGATCGAAGAAATGGTGCTCATCACCAGCGACCGCCAGCTCGATGCTTACCAAGTGCCGATCCTTCGTGCCTGATAGGACACTAGGACTGCGAATTGTAGTTTTCTCGAAAAGCCCGACGCGACCGCGCGAGCAGCGACTCGGTCGCTCGGTAAGACGTTCCGGTTGCTGCCGAAATCTCGGTGACCGAATAGCCCTGTATGTAGCGTAGGTCCAGTGCCTGTCGCTGGCGCGAAGACAGCAACCCCATGGTGTGGATCACAGCAGGGTCGCGTGGAGAATCGATTCCTCCAACCGCCCGCTCAAGACTCACCAGCTCTGCGTTCTGAAGCGCTTCCCGACCCTTGCGATCTCTGGCCTCACGTCGCCAATGGTCGATTAATCGGCAATTCGCAACCCTCACCAGCCACGCAATACCCAATTCACGACAGCAGTCGTCAGCGAGGGCTCGAGCCGCATACTCAAATGTGAGCGACGTGAGGTCCTCGGCTAGCGCTCTGGATCCGCAACGGCGCCTGAGGTGACGATAGATAAAGTTCGCATGCATTCTGTAACAGCCCGACAATGGATCAATCCTGTAGCTCATGAAGTGAGTTGTCCTCACTCGACCTGACCTTCACCTAACAGCCGCCAACTCGAAAGCGCTGTTTGAGCAACTCTGAATCCCATTGCGTTGCCACGACCAGCGCTTTTGTACTGTCAGGTCGTTGTAAGGTCGTTTCGAGAGGGTTCAACCCATGAGCGATGCAGGCGACCACGCGGAGTCAACAAATACGGCTGAAGTCTGGTTGCGTGTCTTTGACGGTTGCGGCATCGAAAACGGGCCTGAACCGATCAGCATTGGTGGGCCTCGCCAGCAACGACTACTCGCTCTGCTTACT
>CBERPN010000391.1:0-3317 GCA_965524675.1 uncultured bacterium | reverse complement strand
CGCTCTTGCCGACAAGACCCAGCCAGCGTTGATCACCATTGGTTCTAGCCTTAACCTCACCCAACACCCGGTTGCGGAACTGCGGACTATTGCCGATGAGGTTGGCGCGAAACTGCTCTTCGACGCCGCCCATCTTTGCGGGATAATCGCTGGCAAGCAATGGGCCAACCCCATCGACCTCGGCGCCCATATGATGACGATGAGCACCTACAAGAGCCTTGGCGGGCCTCCGGGTGGATTGTTGGTGACAAACGACGCCGCTCTGGCCGAGAGAATCGACGGCATCGCCTATCCAGGCCTTACCGCCAACTTCGATGTTGGACGCACCACGGCGCTCGCTTTCACCCTTCTCGACCAGATTGATTTCGGAGAGGCATACGCCGCCGAGATGATCGCAACGGCGGCGACCCTCTCCAGTGAACTCGCAGCCCTTGACCTCAAACTATTTGAAACCCCGGCAGGATTTACCACATCTCATCAGTTCGTCGTCGAAGCCGGCGAGTGGGGTGGCGGCCACCCGGCCGCCCTGAAACTTCGCGCAGCAAACATTCTCACCTCGGCGATTGGGTTGCCGTCGGGCGACGGGTTGCGTATCGGAACTCCAGAAATTGTGCGATGGGGGTTAACGACCGAGCATATGGCGAAACTGGCTGAGCTAATCAACCGCGGTCTAAGAAACGACCCGACCTCGGTAGCCCCAGAACTGACGGCCTTTCGCCAACAGTTCGATCGGCTACATTTCTGCACCTAGGCGCTTGGTTTCTGCGCGTAGGCTCTGGCGATGACTCGAACGAACGAATTTGGTCAACCAATAGGCGATGATCTCGGCGCATGGTCCCCGCCCGAACCGCCGCCGTGGCGCGAGCTCCGAGGGTCTTGGGTGACACTCGAACCGCTACAGCGAGCGCAACACGCCGTTCCTCTTTATCACGTGTTCAAGAACGCCCCCGAGCCACTCTGGACCTATATGCCATTCGGACCGTTCGGCGATGCTGCAGAGTTGGGTCAGACCATCGACGCCATCAATCGAGACGACGACTGGCTTCCCTATGCCATCGTCGTCGACGGCAACGTGTTCGGATTCTTGTCCTACCTCCGCATTGCAGCACACTCGGGCTCGATCGAAATTGGTTCGATCGCATTTGCTCCTGAGCTTCAGCGCACCACCGCTGCCACCGAAGCGCTTTACCTAGTGATCAAGAACGTCTTTGACCTCGGGTACCGGCGCTGCGAGTGGAAGTGCGATGACCTCAACGAGGCATCAAAGACTGCCGCCGAGCGCCTCGGATTCAAGTTCGAAGGCATCTTCAACAAGGCCACCCACTACAAAGGCCGTAGCCGCGACACCGCTTGGTTCGCAATAACCGACGATGAGTGGCCAATTCTCGATGCGGGATTCAAGGCATGGCTCGACCCCACCAACTTCGACCCCGCAGCAATCCAGCTACGACCGCTTCAATCACTTCGCTGAGCGAGGACAGACAGATCCTCATGTTTGTGCCAGGCGACTTCTTGGGGCGCGAGTAGCTCATTGCCGAGAATGATGTCGGCGGCCTTCTCGGCGATCATCATTACAGGGGCGTAGATATTTCCGTTGGTCACGCTCGGCATCACCGAAGCGTCGACGACGCTCAGGTTTTCCGTCCCGTGAACCACCATGGTACTGGGATCGACGACCGCCATCTCGTCGACACCCATCTTTGCGGTGCAAGACGGGTGCAGGGCTGTTTCGCCATCCCGGCGAACCCATTCAAGAATCTCGTCGGGGGACTGCACCGACGGACCTGGCGAGAGTTCGCCGTCGTTGTATCTATCGAATGCGGGTTGGGTCAAGATGTTACGCGCATGCTCGATCGCCTCGACCCATTCGCGTTTGTCCTGCGGCGTCGACAAATAGTTAAACCGCAGTTCGGGCTTCTCCGTTGGATCGTCTGATCTAATTCGAACCGACCCTCGACTGTTCGAAAACATGGGGCCGATATGTATCTGATACCCGTGCCCGGCAGAAGGTACCGAGCCGTCGTAACGAATCGCGATCGGCAGAAAATGAAACATCAGGTTCGGCCATTCGACCTCATCATTGCTGCGCAGGAAACCGCCAGCTTCAAAGTGGCTGGTCGCTGCTGGACCGCGCCGCGCCAACCATTGCAGGCCAATAAATGGGCGACGCCACATCGCCAGATAAGGCGACATCGACACCGGCTCTTTGCAAGCGTACTGCACGTACACCTCAAGGTGATCTTGCATGTTCTCGCCAACGCCGGGCAATTCGCTGACGACATCGATTCCATGCTCGCTAAGAAGTTCGGCAGGGCCAACTCCCGATAGCTGCAATAGTTGCGGAGAATTGATTGCTCCGCCGCACACAACCACATGGTTAGCGTGCACGCTTTGGCCTTTTCGCCAGGGCTGATCGAACTCGACCCCCACCGCTCGAACACCGTCGAACTTGACCTTGGTGGTTAGCGCCAAGGTCTTTATGTGCAGGTTGGGACGGCTAAGGACTGGGTGGAGATAGGCGCGGGAAGCGCTCATGCGACGACCGCGCAGCCGGTTGGCGTCAAATGCAGCGAAGCCCTCCTGCTGGAACCCGTTGACATCGTCGGTGCGCGGGTAGCCAGCCTGTTCAACCGCTTCAAAGAAGGCGTCAAACAAAGGACTCGACGCTGGCCCACGCTCGAGAATCAGCGGGCCGTCAGCACCCCGGTAGTCGTCGCTGCCCGCAAGGCAGCTTTCCATCCGCTTGAAATATGGCAGGTTGTGCGCATAGTCCCAACCGTCAAGGCCATCGTGTTCGTTGTTCCAGCGTTCGTAGTCCATTGGGTTGCCGCGCTGAAAGATCATTCCGTTGATGCTGCTCGAACCGCCGACAACCTTGCCGCGAGCGTGGTAGATCTTGCGGCCATTCATATGAGGCTCGGGTTCGGACTCGTACTTCCAGTCATAGAGGCGGCTACCGATCGGAAACGCTAAGGCGGCGGGCATATGAATAAACACATCCCATTTCCAATCCATCCGCCCTGCCTCAAGCACCAGAACCTTGTTACCAGGGTCCGCGCTGAGACGGTTAGCAAGAGCACAGCCAGCAGACCCGCCACCAACAATCACATAGTCGTAACTACCACCAGATGGTTTCTTCACGGGCCAAACAATAGCGTTCGTGGCCTGCGTGACCGAAGACGAAGAAAAGCAAAAGCAGTCCCGCAGCGCCTGCGTGACCGGAGAACGCAACGCGAAGCGCCGGAGCTAAACAAAACTGTAGGGCGGAGGGCGCCAGCCCGCAGCCCGAGCCCCACGGCCTGCGTGACCGGGGAACG
>CBERPN010000390.1:0-3351 GCA_965524675.1 uncultured bacterium | reverse complement strand
AAGTTACCAGAGTGGAAAGCGGTCCAGAACTACCCGAGCAGTTTTCGATTTCCGAAGGGCGAGTCATTCCCTGAAATGCAGGCTCGAATGGTCGACACCCTTCATCGGCTAGTGGCTAGACACCCTGGCGAGACCATCGTGGCGGTGTCTCATGCTGATCCGATCAAGGCAGCGGTGGCCGACGCTATGGGCACTCATTTAGACCTGTTCCAGAGAATCGTCATCTCGCCTTGCTCGATCTCGGCGGTGTTGTACGGGTCGAGTGGTCCTGCGGTGCTCACCGTCAACTCGACCGGTGACGATCTCAAATCGTTGGGCTTTTCATGACCGCCGAATCATTTCACTTCGATGATGTCGAGGCGTTCGTTCCGGGCACCATTGGTCCGCGCGGTCAACGGGTGTTCTTTTTGCAGGTCCGCGACCGATCGAGTTCGGTGAGTTTCAAGCTCGAAAAGCAGCAGGTGGCAAGCTTGGCCGACTTCCTAGCGTCGATGCTCGCCGATCTACCACCCATCGATCACGCCGCTGTGCCAGCGCTCGAACAGGTTGTCGAGCCGGTCGCCTCGCAATGGGCGGTCGGCGAAATGGGTGTCGATTTCAATCGTGAGTCCGACAAGTTCGTGTTGGTTGTCGAGCAGCTCGCTGACTCCGAGGCTGATGAAGACCCAGAGCTGATCCTCGACAGCCCAGCAACACTGCGCCTAGCGATCGATCGTGGTCAGGCGAGCGCGTTCATTACTCAGGCTCGCGATCTTGTGATGGCTGGCCGGCCGCCGTGTCCCTATTGTGGGCGGCCTTGGGAGCCGGCAGACGAATTCTGCCTCTGCTACAACTGATCGTGGCCGAGCAAAAGCCACCAGAGCGCGACGATGTTTTTCGCCAACGCGATCCGATTGCGACCGATCGCGCCCTGAGGCTGTTGAGCGAAGGCGAGGTCGAAATACTTGGCCGCATGCCGTACAGCTCGAACATGACCTATCTGGTCGACATCGGCGACGAGGACCTGTTGGCGCAGGCTATCTACAAGCCCCACCGCGGTGAGCGATCGCTCTGGGACTTTCCCGACGGTCTCTACAAACGCGAGGTCGCCGCATTTGAGATCGCCGAGCAAATTGGTTGGGAGGTTGTTCCGCCGACGGTATTAAAGGATGGGCCACTCGGTGTTGGTTCGCTTCAGCTGTTTTGCCCGTCCGACTTTTCGCAGCACTATTTCACCTTGATGGAAACGACCCAACACCACGACTCGTTCCGCCAGATCTGTGCCTTCGACATCATTGCCAACAACACCGACCGAAAGTCGGGCCATTGCTTACTCGGAGACGATGATCGCATTTGGGCTATCGACAACGGCCTTTCGTTTCATGCCGAGTTCAAGCTCCGCACCGTGATATGGGAGTTTGCGGGCGATCGACTACCGTCGGTGATCGTGGTCGATATCGAAGAATTTCTCGACGTGGGCCTACCCGACTCGGTGAGCGATCTGCTGAATCCAATCGAACGCGACGCGGTTTTAGCAAGAGCTCGTGGACTGCTAATCGACGGCGAGTTCCCCACCGATCCCAGCGGTCGCCGCTACCCGTGGCCACTGGTCTAAACCGTCCTGGGCTAGGCGGTTGCACGTGCTACAGCGAGCACTACACCCAAGGCCAGAATCGCGGTGAGCGATACGATTAGACCCAGCTCGATCCACTTTGGCCGTCCGGTTCCGTTTGTTAGCTTCGGAACAGCTTCGGTGACGATGAGCCCGATGAGCACACCGGCGAGTAGCCCGCCGCCGTGCCCGCCTAGCGATACGCCGCCACGAAAGCTAAAGATGATATTGAGTAGCACGAGTCGGCCAATACCCGATTGAAAGATGTTCACGCCACCGTGGCGTTGGAGGATGAGCATCAGCCCCATCAACGCAAAGACGGCTCCGGAGGCACCGCCGACAAGTGCGTTGGGTTCCAAGAGCAACGCGCCGAGCGAGCCGCCGATCAAGCCGGCTAGGTAAACCAACCCGAAGGTCAGCCGACCGAAACGCTTTTCGAGGCTTTGACCAATTGCCCACAACAGGTACATGTTGAAACCGATATGAATGATGCCACCGTGAATGAACCCACTGGTGAGAACCCGGTACCACTCGCCGGTCGCATCGACGAAGTGAGCATTCAATCCAAGGTCAAACCACAGATCGGAAGTGCCTGCTCCCATTATGGTAGCTCCCCCGGCGAGGTCGAATAGAAACACCGCGAAGTTCACTGCCATAAGGGCCATCGTGACAATGGGCCGACCTGCTCCGAAGTCGTTCTGGAGGGTCAGAACCTGCTGCTTGTTGCCCTTGAGACATTCTGGGCAGTGAAATCCAACCGATGCCGTGGTCATGCACGACGCGCAGATCGATTTACCGCAACGCTGGCACTTAACCCCAGCCCGGCGGTCGGAATGGAGGTAGCAAGTCTCGTGAGAGGTTGTTTCGGTCACGTCTATGAAGTTACCCGTTTAGCCAGGGTTAACAGTGTCAGATGGAACCGTTCGGCGAGAGAACTCAGAGCGAAACGGCGGTTTCGGCGACCGGTTCTGGGGTTGGCGGCAGATCGTCCTCGAGCACCGATTCGGGAATGCCCACTTGAATCACCGAAGTTACGCCGGGCACTCGATCCTTAAGGATCCGCTCGACGCCCATCTTGAGGGTTTGTGTAGATGCCGGGCAGGTGACGCATGCTCCGAATAGCTCGACCGATACAACGCCGGTCTCCTCATCGAAGTCGCGAAGCGCGATGTCGCCTTTGTCGGCCTGGATTGCTGGCCGAATTATGTTGATGACTTTTTCGACTTGTTCTCTCATCTGGTGCTTTCATTATCGCAGCTCGCTAGCCACGAAGAAACGCCAGGGGGCTATCGTTTAATCCACGATGAGCCAGTCGATTAGCTTGCGATCCGCATTTGTCCTCGCCCACCAGGGCGGTTGGGACGAATTGCTGTGGGTGGCCGCGCCGCTGGCGATAGTTGCTGGCCTACTATTTCTGGCCAATAGGCGTGCCAACAAGTTGCACACCACCGAAACCCGAGCACCCGATCACAAGGCGAACAACAGTGAGCGGAAGTGAGTAGCGAAACATCTGACCAATGGCTTGTCGGCGGAACGCGATTAACCGCCATCGTCGAACCCAGTGACTAGCCTCCCCGGCCGCCACAACTAGGAGAACTGATGACAACTATTCCGACCAGGATCGAAGACGTCACGACCGACTGGCTGTCGGACCGATCTATCCGGCGGTCTTGCCGATGGTGCGGCGAACAGGTCGAATCGCATCGCAACCACCGATAGCTGAATGTGACCGGATTGGTGCAGACCCAGCCGCCGGGATA
>CBERPN010000389.1:0-3403 GCA_965524675.1 uncultured bacterium | reverse complement strand
CACCGCCACAAATGATTCTTCGGCCTCGCCCGGAAGACGCAGCACGGCATAGTACGGGTCGACCCTGGCAACCGGGCCACGTGCCGGGGCACCGAGGGCATCGTTGCCGGTACCGCTGTCGGGGCTCCGACCAGGATCTTGAGCGACAGTCCACGCGGCTGAGGCGGAGATGAATGCTGCCGGATCGTCGCTGTTTAACCGGTAACGACCCCACATGTTGGTTTGCACCGTGTACAGATCGAGCGGATACCGCAGGTGATCGGCAAGCTCGGACGGCATCTCGTCAAAGGGGCGAAACAATCCGGGGAACGCGCCCGAGTAGGCATCGATTATTGGATCGTCGACGTTTGGTGTTCGATAGAACTGCACGTCTCCGGTGTATGAATCCACCACCGCTTTCACCGAGTTACGGATGTAGTTAGCGCCGCGCAGACCGCTACCCGGACTCACGTTGGACGTGTTAGCGCGCTGGCCATAGGGGTAACGATCGCTGGTGGTGTAGCCATCGATTACATAGACAAGTCGGCCGTCAATAACCACCGGGTAAGGGTCGGCATCGAAAGACAAGAACGGTGCCAAGTTCTTCGCCCGGTCGCTGACGTCGCGGTTGAACAACACCCGAGACTCAGGGGTTATCGAGTTTGAGATCAATGGATCGATCTGACCAAACCGCATCGAGAACGCCAGCTGGCGAATGAACGACGAGATGTTCACCCCACCCTCGCCGTCGTAGCGAAACGGCACCTCGTTGTCGTCGGCGTCGGTGAAGTCGATCTCGTCGCGGGTGGTGCCGACGATGGCGTAGCCACCCAAACCTTCGGAGTAGTAAAGCTGTGGTTGGGTGACCTCGATATCGATCGACTGATCGATCTGGAGTGGGAGTGAGCCCACCAAGAAATCGGGTCGTCCATTTCGGGTGGTGTCGCCTTGGGCGATCGCCAGCCCATAACCGTGGGTGAAGCGCAGGTGTTCGAGTTCCCACTGGTCTTGCTCGGTTAGGTCGAGCTCACGTGCCCCGACCACCACGGGCGTTAGATCACCGTCGATCAGGTAACGGTCGGTGTCGAGAGTATTGGGAAACTGATAGATGCCTCGTTCGCCTTCGAGGTTCTGAAACGTATCGCCAACAATCCGAGGGTCGATAAGGCGAACATCGTCGAGCACATCAGCGTTATCGGCCAGAACTTGATCGTCGACGCTGTCTTGAAAGTCTTCGTCGTACGCAAACGATTGCCGGTCGACGGCATCGATACCAAGTGCGTCACGGGTAGCCAGGATGTTTCGAGTTGTGAACTCGGCTTCGCGGGTCGACTCGTTGGGGTCGACCTGAAAACGTTGCACAACGGCTGGGTAGATACCGCCCATGATTATGGCCACGAATGCCCAGAGCCCCACGGCCAGAGTGGGAAGCGCCCAACCTCGCCACCAAATGTTGGCTAGCAGCAGCGCGACCGCAAAGATCGATATCAGAATCAACAATTTGATAGCCGGAAGCTGAGCGTTGACATCAGTGTAGGTGGCTCCGTGAACCACACCCCGAGTCGATACCGTCAGCTCGTAACGCTGCAACCAGTAGTCGACAGCTTTGATAGCCGCCAGAATCGCCAGCAGTACCGACAAGTGTGCCTTGACCTGCGGTGTGGCCCGCTGCCCGAGGGCGTTTAGCCGGATTCCACCGTTGATGTAGTGTGCCACGACGGTGAGAAACAAGATGAACACGAACGCGGCGAACAACCAATTGACGACGTAGGTGAGGAAGGGAAGCCTGAACAAGAAAAACCCGAGGTCGGTCTGGAACAGTGGATCGGTAACCCCGAAATCGTTACCGTTAGTAAACAGCAGCCACTCATTCCACTGGTCCGAGGCACCCGACCCCGCTATCAGCGCGAAGGCAGCAGCCACCACGAGACGCACCAACCGTTCCCTACCGCCAATAAAGTCACGGTACCGGTCGAGTAGTTCCTCTTCGGGGCCAAGCGGTGGCGAAAGTGGCGCGATCTTGTCGGCGATGACGAAGTTGAGCAGAAGCAGAGCAAAGAACGACCCAGTAAATATCGCGAACAGGGCGAGCTGTGCCCGCAATATGCCCCACCACACCGTCGCCCGGTCGAGTGAGTCGAACCAGAGGTAGTCGGTGTAGAACCCGGCTATCCCTCGCAGTGACAGGACGAGGAAGAACACCACGGCCGCGGCCGCAAACAACAAGAAGCGCCCTCTGGACACCGATCGGCCTCCTCGTTGCGGGGGCAGTGCTGAGGCCGGGCGCATCTCGCTCAGGATACTCCGTGGGTCGCAACTAACTGCATCAGGAGAACGTTAGTAGCCGATGATGCGCTAGATCTCGCGAACCAAGAAGCAGCGACAGTCGGGCGACGCCGGAGGCCTTGAGTGCCCGCTCGCGAACCGTTCACCAGCCGCGACCGCACCACCTACAACGTTGTCGGTACAGTGCTGGCCACAAGCGCTATCGGGGGCTAACTCCCACCGAACAGGTTCGCGAGGCTCAAGCCCCGCAAATGCTCCGTCGCCATACGCGGACACCACCAAGCTCGAAGCCACATCGCCTAGTCGCTGGCTACGAATCTCACGGTAGATCGAACGCAGATGAGAGATTGCGTCCTCGCTGTTGTCGCTATCAGAAATCGCTTGGTCGCAACGCAGCCGTAGCACCGACACGAGCTGATCAGCAACCAGGGTCGCGGTTGCTACCGGATCGAATGCAACCGTTTCGTCACCTATCGACTCCGCACCAGCGGTAGCGGCTTCGGATAATTCGTCAGCGATCGCATCGACATATGAACGGCTGTGCGCACCTAAGTCCGATGCCACCTCGTCGATAGTTACCACGTCCGGCTCCGATCGCCGAACCAAGTCGAGCAGTTCGTTCTGCTCGTCGGCGAGCACTCGTTTGAGTTTGCGAGCGGCAGTCTTTTCGAGCGACTCCAGCTTCGAGCGGCGAGCGAGCATAGCCAGCTCGGCTTGCTGCAGGCGCTGCGAAGCCTCGGTCTCGACCTCGGAGCGAACTAGGGTGTCAACGCCTCCCGAGCCACCGGAAGGCCGTTCGGTCGGCTGCAACTGTGCTGCGTCAGTGTCGGTATCGAGCAGTTCTGCAGCTTGAGCTACGCGGGCTTCGCGATCGGCCCGGAGGCGCTCGAATAGCTCGTCGACACTGGCGTCGGCCTCGCGATCTGAGGATTGATCAGAAACATCGATCAACTGTTCTGCGACGTCGTTCAAATCGTCATCAGCACCGTCGACCGAGTCGTCGTCAGCAAGATCGTCGGCACCGACAGGTCCCTCATTGTTGTCCGCGGCCTCGACCACGAGCACCGGATCTTCAGTCACGGCGCCATTGGGGTCTAGCTCAAGGCCAAGATCTGCTTCGGCCTCGGTCGCAGCTTCT
>CBERPN010000388.1:0-3443 GCA_965524675.1 uncultured bacterium | reverse complement strand
AGCTGGTGCTGAGGTTTTCGACTACGGCAACAGCCTGCGCGCCGAAGCCAAGCTAGGTGGGTTCGATCGTGCCTTCGACTACCCGGGCTTTCTCCCCGCCTACATTCGGCCACTTTTCTGTGAGGGTGTCGGGCCGTTTAGATGGGTGGCACTATCGGGCGACCCGGCCGACATTGCGGCAACCGATCGTGCCGTGCTCGAAGAGTTTCCCGAGAACGAATCGCTCGCTCGCTGGATTCGACTAGCTGGAGAACGGGTTGCGTTTCAAGGTTTGCCGGCGCGGATCTGCTGGCTGGGTTATGGCGAGAGGCATCGCCTGGGGTTGCGTTTTAACGAAATGGTCCGGTCGGGTGAACTCAAGGCGCCGCTTGTGATTGGTCGCGACCACCTCGATTCGGGGTCGGTCGCGTCCCCCTACCGCGAGACCGAAGACATGCTGGATGGCTCGGATGCGATCGCCGATTGGCCCTTGCTGAATGGCTTGATCAACAGTTGCTCGGGAGCCACCTGGGTGAGCATTCACCATGGGGGAGGAGTAGGAATCGGCCGGTCGATTCATGCAGGGCAGGTGAGTGTTGCCGACGGAACCAAACTCGCCGACGAGAAACTCGAACGGGTGCTCACCAACGACCCCGCCACCGGTGTCATCCGCCACGTCGACGCAGGTTACGAACGGGCCCGCGAGGTTGCTGCGGAGCGGGGTGTGGTTATTCCAATGCAGAACGTCGAGACTTCATGACGATTCGGCCGATTCTTCAGATCGGTCATCCGGAGTTGCGCGAACCAGCCGAAGAAGTCGCGGCCGACGAACTCGGTTCCGATCGCATTCAAGCCCTCATCGACGACCTGATCGACACGATGCGCGATGCGGGTGGAGCAGGCATCGCTGCGACCCAGGTGGGCGAGCGCTTGCGGATCTTCGTGATGGAGGTCACCGACAACCCCCGCTATCCATACAAGCCAGCAGTGCCACTGACAGTCGTCGTCAATCCCACGATCGAGCCGATCGACGAGGAGATGGTCGAGATCAACGAGGGCTGTCTTTCGGTTCCACTACGGGGAAACGTGCAACGTCACGTGAACATAAGCGTTTCTTACCTCGACCGGTTCGGAATGGAACACAGCGAAACTATGCGAGGCCTAACCGCTGGCACTTGGCAGCACGAGACCGATCATCTCGACGGAGTCCTATTCATCGATCATGTCGACGATCCCGCAACCCTTACGACCTGGGCCGAGTTTGAGGCGCACCATCGTGATGCTTTCGTTGAACGCATCACCGCTTTCGTCGAACGTGTGGGTTCGTGACCGAAACGTATTGGTGTGAGCTTGCGCTAGTTGGCGACGAAGTTCTTGCAAGCGTTGCCCTAACCATTTCCGATGGTCGGTTTGAATCGATCGCTTCAGGGGCGGCGGCGCCTGCTGGTTCGGCGCAGCTTCGCGGCTTCACCATTCCGGGGCTAGCCAATGCCCATAGCCACGCATTTCATCGCGCGCTGCGCTCGCGTACCCAGACGGGGCATGGGTCTTTCTGGACATGGCGCGAGCTCATGTACCGCGCCTCTGAAAGGCTTAATCCCGATAGCTACTTTCGGCTAGCCCGCGCCACCTTCGCTGAGATGGCAGCTGCCGGAATCACCGGGGTGGGAGAGTTCCACTATCTGCACCATCGTCGCGACGGGGGCAGCTACGACAACGCGAACGCTATGGGCGAAGCCATGTTGGCCGCCGCCACCGAAGCCGGAATCCGAATCACTTTGCTCGACACCCTGTATCTGCACGGTGGCTTGGGCGGCGATGGATACTCCGACGTCAATGACCTACAACAACGATTCTGTGATGGAACTGCCGACGCTTGGGTGGAACGGGTCGAGGCGCTGCATTGCTCACCGACTCAACGCCTTGGCGCTGCTGTTCACTCGGTGCGGGCGGTAGATATATCCGCCATGCGGGTTGTCGCGGCCTGGGCCGAACAACGAGGTGCGGAGGTTCATGCCCACGTCTCAGAGCAAACGCTTGAGAACGAACAATGCGCTGAATATCACGGCCTTACCCCTACTGCTCTTCTCGCCGAATCGGGGCTGTTGAGTCGCCGCTTTACTGCAGTGCACGGGACCCATCTAAGCGAAGCCGACCAAAAGTTGCTCGCTGCCGCTGGCTCATCGGTATGTTTTTGTCCAACGACCGAACGTGATCTAGGCGATGGCATCGGGCCATCGTCACTCTTAGCTTCGGCCGGAGTGGCGATTGGCTTGGGAAGCGATTCTCACGCGGTCATCGACCTCTTAGAAGAGGCACGGGCCATAGAACTCGACGAGCGACTGGCATCGCGACAGCGTGGAATCCACGCTGCAAGCGATTTACTTGCCATGGCGACCCGAAATGGCCACAACCTCTTGGGGTGGGACAACGCAGGGACGATCGCGGTTGGCCAGCGAGCCGACTTGGTGACCGTGTCGCTCGAATCGGTTCGAACCGCCGGGACGACTGCCGACACCGCTGTCGAAGCGGTTGTGTTCGCCGCGAGCGCGGCCGACGTCTGCAACGTTGTGATCGACGGGTCTCAAGTGGTAGCCGACGGCACCCACATGACGGTCGACGTCGCCGCTGAGTTACACAAGTCGATTGTTGAGCTGATGGAGCCGTGAGTACCGCAGCTTCGCTTGTCATCGACAGCATCGGGTCGTTGGTAACCAATGATCCAGCGCTTGGCCGCGGCCCGCTCGGAATTATCGAAAACGCTTCGGTGGTTATTAGCGACGGCGTTGTCGAGGCTGTCGGTCGCGCCGGAGCGGTCGCTGACGAGCGAATCGATGCCGAGGGCGCCTGCGTGCTGCCCGGCTTTGTCGACTCGCACACCCATCTTGTGTTTGCGGGGGACAGGGCCGAGGAGTTCACCGCGCGGATGGCTGGCGAACCATACGACGGCGGCGGAATTCGGGTCACCACCGACGCCACCCGCGCAGCTTCCACCGATCGGCTCAATTCGCTTGTTCAGAAGCGGCTGGCCGAAGCGCACCGGGCCGGAACCACCACCATCGAAATCAAATCGGGCTACGGCTTGAACGTTGCAGACGAGGTGCGGACACTCGGGGTAGCACAGGCCCATACGGCTGAGACAACCTTCCTAGGGGCCCATCTGCTTCCGAACGAGTACGAGGGACGGGCCGACGACTACATCGACCTCGTGTGTGGCGAGATGCTGTCGGGCGCCGCCCGCCACGCAAAGTGGATCGACGCGTTCTGCGAAGTGGGCGCATTCGATGCCGATCAATGCCGAGAGGTACTCATGGCGGGTGAAGCTGCAGGGCTAGGCCTGCGCTTGCATGGAAACCAGCTAGGACATGGGCCCGGCGTACAGCTCGCCGTCGAGTGCGGGTGCGCGTCGGTCGACCATTGCACGTACTTGTCCGATGACGACATCGAGGCCCTGGCCAATAGTG
>CBERPN010000387.1:0-3505 GCA_965524675.1 uncultured bacterium | reverse complement strand
TCTAGCGAGAGCGCGAGCGCCAGCATTGCTCCGGCTAGGACGCCAGGCATTATCAGGGGAAGGGTCACCTTGCGAAAGGCCTGCCAGCCGCTGGCGTATAGGTCGCGGGCCGCTTCCTCGAGTGATGGGTCGAGCTGTCCGAGTCGAGCCCGCACCACCACCGCCACGAAAGAGATACTGAACGCGATATGGCTGATGGCGACGGTGTAGAGGCCTAGTTGAAAGCGGGGTCCGACGATGTTGATGAGCCGAAAGGTTTGAGCGAAGAAGGCCAGCATCATGGCAGCCATCGTCACATCGGGAATAATCACCGGCAAGTACACGACACCGTCGAGGGTTTTGCGACCCCAGAACCGGTAGCGGTCGAGTGCCAACGCCAAGCTCGTTCCGAACACGGTGGACACCGTCGTCGAGATAGCCGCGACGATGAGCGAGTTTTTGAACGCCGACAGAATTGCCTCGTTACGCATGGCTTCTGGATACCAACGGGTCGACAATCCGCCCCACACGTTGAGCCGAGCCGAGCCGTTGAACGAGAACACCACGAGCACGATTATGGGTATATAGAAGAACGCAAAGACGAGCCAGGCGTTGGCGGCCAGCAACCGGTTGACCCGCTTCGTCGGGCGCATCGTGACACTCATAGTTCACTCGCCTCGGTCCGCTGATTGATGACCACCGCGATGAGCATCGCCATGATCAGAACCACCGAGAGTGCCGCGCCAAACGGTAGGTTCCGAGCCTGGCCAAACTGACGAGCGATGTACGAGCCCAAGAGCAAGGTCTTGGCTCCCCCCAGAATCTCAGGCACCACAAACGACCCGAAGCTCGGCACGAAAACCAGAATCGATCCGGCGATAACCCCCGAACGGGTAAGTGGCAGGGTCACCTTGCGAAAAGCGGTCCCACCATCGGCGTACAAATCGCGAGCCGCTTCCACAAGCTTCCAATCCATTCGCTCGATGGCCACATAGAGCGGCAAGATCATGAACGTAAGGAAGCTGTACAGCATGCCCAGAACTACCGCCGTCGGGGTGAAGAGGATTCTGAAGCTACCGAGTCCAATCGATTCGCTCGCCTGCGAAATCGGTCCATCAGAACTCAGGAGGAATCGGATTGCGAAGATTCGAATGAGGCCGTTCGTCCAAAAGGGAATCATCACCAACACCAACAAGATATTTCGAATCTTGGGTGTGCGGGTGGCCAGGTAGTAGGCAAACGGATAGGCGACAATCAGGCACATGATGGTGGTGACCGAGGCCATCCAGAACGACCGCCAGACGATTCGAACCACCAAGTCGTCGAACAGTTTGTCGTACGAACCGAGGTTCCATCCCGAAAGTTCTGTTCGACCGGTGGCCGTGCGAGTGGCAAACGAGTAGGCCACGATGATGCCCAGAGGCAACACAAAGAAAACGAAGAGATAAAGCGTCGCGGGCAAGGCGGTAAGTCGCCCGCGCCGGGCCTCTGAACGGCGAGCGGTCTCGTCAAGGGTTACCACCGTTAGTCCTCGAGCACGTTGGCGGCATTGAGATGCCACGAAACGGTGACAGCATCACCAGCGTCGAACAGAGTGTTGCGGGGTCGATTGTCGCGCCGGATCGAGATCATTCCGCCGCTGGTCTCGATGTCGTAGGAATGCGAATCGCCAAAGTAAACCCGCCTGGCGACAACGCCGGGTATCTGGTTCATCGAACTAGGTACTTCGTCACCAACCCCGGAAAGATCGATGCTCTCAGGACGAATGGCGACCGTCACCGACGATCCGACAACGCTTGCCTCCTGGCCAAACCGAATGGTGCTGTCGCCTAGTTTGACCTCGCCGCTTGACCCCACTCGAGCATCGAGCAAGTTGATCTCACCAATGAAGTCTGCGACAAACCGCTTCGACGGGTGCTCGTAGATCTGATTGGGAGTATCGACTTGCAGTAGCTTGCCCTCGTTCATCACGCCGATGCGATCAGACATCGTCAGGGCTTCTTCCTGGTCGTGAGTTACATACACAAAGGTGATCCCCACCTCGGAATGCAAAGCCTTGAGCTCGTTCTGCATCTCTTGGCGAAGCTTGAGGTCGAGCGCCCCGAGCGGCTCGTCCAGCAACAACACCTTCGGCTCGTTCACCAAAGCCCTGGCAAGGGCGACCCGTTGCTGTTGACCGCCCGACAATTGGTTTGGCTTTCTCTTAGCAAGCTCCTCTAGGCGCACCAGTTCGATCGCGCGTTGTGCGGCGGCAGTAGCTTCAGATTTGGATTGCTTCTTCATGAGCAACCCGAACATCACGTTGTCGAGCACGTTCATGTGGGGGAATAGGGCGTAGTTCTGAAAGACGGTGTTGACCGGCCGTTTGTCGGGAGGGTCAAGCCCAACCTCTTTGCCAGCAATCGATAGCGTTCCCGACGTCGGGAACTCGAAGCCCGCGATCATTCGCAGGGTAGTGGTTTTGCCACAACCCGATGGGCCTAGCAGTGAGAAGAACTCGCCCTCGGCTATGTCGAGATCGATTCCATCGACCGCTGTGAAGTCTCCGAAGCTCTTATGGATTCCAACCAGCCGTACCGCCGGCTCACCAGCATCGTTCTCGGTGTTCAAACCGTTCCCCAGTCGTATGTTTGTTTCACTAGCCGAAGATAGGAAAGTATCTCGGTGCTAGTAACGCCATTAGTTTCGCGTAGTTGTTGACCCACAATTTCAAGCATCTGGGCCGCGTCGCGACAGAAGACTTCGACGATTACGTCGTAGCGGCCAGCGGTTATCACCACGTAGTCGGCGTTGTTGATCTCGGCAATCCGTTCGGCAACGACCTGCGGGTCACCGTCGACCTTCACCCCAACCATCGCCTGGTAGCCAAAACCCATCTTGGTCGGGTCTGTGACCGCCACTATTTGCATGACCCCACGATCGATCAGTCGATGCACGCGCTGGCGAGTGGCAGCCTCTGACATTCCGACGACTGCGGCGAGTTTGGAGTATGGCAGCCGACCATCTGTTTGGAGTTCGCTGAGAATTGCCTTATCTGCAGCGTCAATCAAGTGTTCCGACTTCAAGTCACCCCCCAATCACTGGTCACTCTCACTTCGCACGACGAATTCAACACTAATTCGGGGGGCGATGCAAATGATTCCGTTGAATCAGGCCCGAGAAACCTTGAAATAAGTTGCGCGGTAGGCGAACTCATCATGTACTCCCGCCAAAATCTAGGGTGTTTGGAACACCGTGGCGGTGTCCCAGACACAAAATTTCGGTACTGTCGGCGGTTATGCCTGGACTTCTACCCGATATCGATCCCGATGGCCTGCTCGAGTACTCGGTTGTATACACCGACCGCTCACGCAACCACATGTCCGCTGGATTCCAAGCGGTGATGAACGACATTTCTTCGACCCTTTCGTCGGTGTACAACGCCCAGGCTGTGGCGATCGTCCCCGGAAGCGGAACCTTTGGAATGGAAGCGGTGGCTCGACAGTTTGCCACCAAGGCAAAGACTCTGGTGATCCGCAATGGCTGG
>CBERPN010000386.1:0-3509 GCA_965524675.1 uncultured bacterium | reverse complement strand
CCCCTGGGGACCACCTGCCCGACCAGTTCGTTAGCCGCGGATTGCTTGCCAGACCTTTTGGGGTGTGCAGGGCATGTCTATGTGGCGGACCCCTAAGTGGCTTACCGCGTCGATGACAGCATTGTGTACTGCTGGGGTCGAGCCGATGGTTCCCGACTCGCCGATTCCCTTTGCGCCGAGCTCGTTCAAATGGGTAGGGGTCGTCATGATATGGCGCTCGAAGCTCGGCAATTCGGTGGCGCTGGGGATCGCATAGTCCATGAAGTTGGTCGTTAGAGGGTTGCCATCGGCATCGAACAACACCTCCTCGAACAGTGCCTGTGAGGCACCTTGGGCCAGCCCGCCATGAACCTGACCCTCGGCCAGCATCGGGTTCAGCAATGTACCGGCATCGTCGACGGCAACTATTCGCTCGAGGGTGACATGGCCGGTTTCGGAATCGACCTCGACCACCGCCAGGTGCGAGCCGAACGGAAACGTGGGGTCTTGGCTTTCGAGATCAGAGATAAATGTCATCTCGAGCTCGGCGGATGCTGCCGCCCCCGCGACCGACTGCCAATCGACCGATACAGCGGGAGTACCGACCACATGAAACATCCCGGTGGCGGTATCGAAGATGACGTCGTCTACCGCCGCCTCCAGCTGATCGGCCGCCAACTTTCGAGCCGCTTCGACGAGTTGGTTCGAAGCGTTACTCATCGCCGAACCCGCCAGTTGCGCTGATCGTGACCCGCCAGTTATGCCACCCTCGGGCACGATGTCGGTGTCGCCGAAGCGAACCTCGATGCGGTCCATCGGCACTCCGGTGCGCTCGGAGATCACTTGTGCCCAAGCGGTTAGATGGCCTTGGCCATAAGGGGTCGAGCCGGTAACTGCAAGAATGCTGCCGTCGTCGTTGAGGCGCACTTCACCGTAGTCCTTGCCGCCCATCGGAGCCGTGATCTCTACATAGCAGGCGACGCCGATTCCCATGAGCTTTGGATCATTAGCGTTTCGGCGACGTGCTTGTTCGGCCCGAAGGCCCTCGTAGTCGGCTTCGGCTATCAGCATATCGAGAGCGGCGATGTAGTCGCCGCTGTCGTAGGTTCGCCCCGTCGGAGTCTCGTATGGGAAAGCCTCTGATGTCAGCAGATTCTTGCGTCGTACTTTAACCGGATCGAGATCAAGTTCGTTGGCGAAGAGGTCGATCGCTCGTTCAAAAGCGGCCGTCGCTTCTGGCCGTCCAGCACCTCGGTAAGCCCCGACTGGAGTGGTGTTGGTTACCACTGAAGTTGAATCGAAGCCGACGTTGCGGCAGGAATAGGTGGCGCTGAGCATCATCTGAGTGAAGATGGGAAGCACGCCACCGATTCCCGGGTACGCCCCCGAGTCTTGCAAGACTCCAAGCCGGTAAGCCGTGATGTTGCCTTCCCGGTCGCCGCCGATCTTGACCGTTTGGATCTGAGCGCGGCCGTGTCCCATGTTGGTGAGGTTCTCGCTGCGGGTTTCCTCCCAGGCCACAGGGCGATCGAGCCGGTGGGCCACCAACGCGACCAGCAACTCTTCGGGTGAGTTACCGCCCTTGGCCCCGAACCCTCCACCGACATCGGCGACGATCGTGCGAACCTTCTCGGCCGGAAGGTCGAGCAGCGCCATGATCGAGTCCTTGGCGGGGTGCGTGCCCTGTGCCGAGGCATAGAAATGCAGTCGCCCCTCGATAACTTCGGCGCTCGCTGTGCGCGGTTCGATTGGAGCCGGAGCTACTCGTTGATTGACGATCTCTTGTTCAACGACTACCTCGCAGGCGCCGAAGTCGGGTTCGTGATCTGCTGGCAGTGCGAACACCGCGTTCGAATCGATCCCCTCGAAGATCGGGTCACCGTCAGCGGCGGCGGCCATCTCGACAACAGCCTCCTCGAAGTCGTAGTCGACGATGACGGTTTCGGCTGCGTCTGCTGCTCGATAGATCGATCGAGCGAGAATCATGGCGATCGGCTCGCCCACAAAACGCACCACACCATCGGCTAGCAGTGGTCGAGCGGTCTCGGCCGGGAAGAAAGGCGGGTTAGGCGCGAGGGGATCGGCGTTGAGGTCCGCGAACGTCCAGACGTCGAAAACGCCCGGCATCGATTTTGCTTCGCTGACGTCGAGTTCGGTGATCCGTGCTCGGGCCACCGTCGAGCGAACGAAGAAAAGGTGAAGTGGATCATCGAGTTTGCGATTGCTCACATAGAGCCCTTCGCCCCTAAGTAGAGCGTCGTCCTCGCGCCGCAGAACCGAATTACCAAGTATCGAAGTGCTCGCCATAGCTGGTGAGCATAGAACCGAACTAGCGAAGCGCTTCACGGTTTCGCTGATTACGAATGTTTCCGTAGTCGCGGAACTCCCTTTTGGGTGGAGCCGCTGCACCTTGGCGTACGCTCAGACCGATGGGGATGAAGAAGCGAGGCAGACCCGAGGTGGGGGTCGAAGTCGAGAATCCGAGTGCGAACCTCGGACCGGAACAGATGGTTCGTCTGACGGCAGCAAAAGGGGTGGTGAATGCCTCGATGCGTTGGGTTCCATTCTTTTTCGTCACGCTCGAATCGGCATTCGACAGCTCGACCACCACGCTCGCCGCCATCCTCGGCATTGGAGAAATGGCTGGCCTCAGCACTCTCTTGGTCGGCAAGCGACTCGACGAAGGTGGCGAACGCACGGTAATGGTGGCGTCGCTAGTCTCAGTCGCGATATCGGGAGTCGTCGCCCTTCAGGGATCGATCGTGTTCTTCGCCATATCGTTCGTATTCTTGATGCTTGGCGCCGCACACATCACCGTGAGCGGACACGCTTGGATTAGTGCGAGGGCACCCTATGATCGGCGCGCCCGGTTCATCGGAGTATTCGAGACGTCATGGGCCTTTGGTCTGTTGATCGGTGCCCCAGTGATGGCACTACTTATTGGTTGGCTCGGTTGGCGTGGGCCATTCGTCGCGGTCGCAATCTCCGCGACGATCGGCGCGGTGATGCTCTCGCGTATGGTCGATACCCCTCGACTAGCGATGGTTTCAGAGGACGTCGCCCAGGTATCAGGGTTTACCGCTCGCGCCTGGCTTCTGATCGGAGCCTCGGTTGCGGTTGCTGTGGCTGGTCTCACCACAATCGTGATCGTTGGAACTTGGCTCAACGATGCGCTCGGAGTCTCGACCGGTGGGATTGGTCTGGTGGCGATGGCGTTCGGGGCGGCCGAACTCACCGCATCGTCCACCTCGGCTGCGTTTGCAGATCGGATCGGCAAGCGCCGCAGTACCCAGGCTGCGTTAAGTTTCGTGCTGATCGGATTGGCGATCATGTCGGTTGCGGATGCTTCGTTGCTGATCGGTGGGCTGGGTTTGGTGCTGTTCTTTCTTGGCTTCGAGTACGGGATCGTGACTTCGTTCTCGCTCGTCAGTGAGGCAATGCCGGCCGCCCGCGGCCGCACTCTCGCCACCAACAATGCACTAGGAACTGTGGCGCGCGGAGCCGGAGCGATCGCCGCCGGGTTCCTCTAC
>CBERPN010000385.1:0-3590 GCA_965524675.1 uncultured bacterium | reverse complement strand
GTCATCTCGCATTCGATGCCGCCCTGCTCGGTGAGCATGTGGGTGAGGCGGATTCCGCCATCACCGGTAGGCATCTTGTTGGCTGAGAGTCGTTCTAGGAAGCTCTCGGCATCACCACCGGTCACTTCGAACTTGGCGAAAGCTGTTAGGTCGGCGATACCGACCCGTTCGCGAACGCCCTTGCACTCTTGAGCCACCACTTCGAAAGCATCGGAACGCCTGAACGAATGCGACTCGCTCTCACCATCCGGGGCGAAGTACTGCGGGCGCTCCCAGCCGTACACCTCTTGCCATTGGGCTCCTAGGGCATCGAGGCGGTCATGAATGGGCGTGGTCTTCTGTGGTCGCCCCGCAAAGCGTTCTTCACCCGGCCTTCTAACCTGGTACATCTCATAGAACTCATCGATCGCCTTGTCGCGCGTGTACCTGCCTGTGGGTAGACAATGAGGTCCGAAACGGCGGGGGTCCATCTCGGCCACGTTGATCTCGGTCTGGCCGTGCACCATCCACTGGGCTAGGTACTTCCCCGCCCCCGGGCCTTGGGTTATTCCAATAGAGGCACCAGCACACATCCAGTAGTTGCGCAGCCCGGGTGCGGGACCCATCAGGTATCCGCCGTCGGGGGTGTGGGTGATCGGTCCGCTGACGACCTTCTTGATTCCAGTGTCCTCAAACCCAGGGATTCGTTGACCCGCCAGCTCCAGCCACGGCATCAGCGGATCGAGGTTCGGGGGCGTGAGATGAAAGTGGAGGTCCCAATCGATTCCGTCGAGACCATAAAACTCTCCGTCGGCGCGCTCGTAGGGCCCGACGATTAGCCCGTCCAACTCGCGGCGGTAGTAACACGACGCCCGCGGATCGCGAATCACCGGAGGCTCGTAATCGAGGGCCGCCATTTGGGGCATCGATTCGGTTACCAGATACTGATGGATCAGCGAAACGACCGGCACCTGTAGCCCTACCATTGCCCCGACCTGGGGCGAGTAGCAACCGGCTGCGTTCACCACGTGCTCGGCGACTACCCGGCCCTTTTCGGTAAAGACTTCCCAACGATGGTCGGCGAGCTGATTCATTTCGACTACCCGATTGTGGCGCGAGATTTGGGCTCCGAGCTGGCGTGCGCCTTTGGCCATAGCGTTGCTCGACCCCGTGGGGTCGGCCCAGCCATCGTTCGGTGTGTAGATGCCAACCTGCACATCGGATAGCTCGAGCATGGGGTGCAGCTTCGAAATCTCGGCAGGGCTGATTAGATGGTTTTCTAGCCCGACCAAGTCGAGCACGCCGCTGACGTATTTGAACCAGTCGACCTCATCGTCGGTGATCGCCAGCCGTACCGCCCCACAGCCATGCCAACCAGCGCTCAAGCCGGTCTCTTTTTCGATTTCGGCATACAGCTCAGGGGCCAAGCGGTGAACCTTGGCCATGTTGAGGCTTCCGATGAAGTGGGGGATTAGTCCGGCGGCATGCCAGGTTGAGCCCGACGTAAGCTCGCCCTTTTCGACCAGCAAGGTGTCGGTCCAACCCTCGTGAGCGAGGTGGTACAGCAACCCGATACCCATGGCGCCGCCGCCGATGATTAAGCATTGCACCTCTTCGTTTTCGAAATCGCTCACGCTCATGGCCTCCTCGGCGAGTTGCTGGGTTGCTAGCTGGATTGTGGTTTTCGTCTCAACCTCCGAAATTACTGTTGAAAGTACCGCTGAGCGGACATTTCGTCAGTAATTTCGGTGGGATTACTGGGCTGGCTGGGGTTTGGGTCGCACGGAGAAGCCAGCTCGCCAGTTTGTTCTAGTGTCGTCGTCGATGCTGAGCCGCCACGTGTAGGCCCGGCCCGGCTGTAGTGGCAGGGTGGCGAAGTTGATGGCGAGCGGAACGCTTAACGGCGTGCCAGCACGCAGTCCGGCGGGTCGCCCAGCTTCGAATCTGCCACCTACCATCACCGGCTTTTCGTTCGCAGTGACCGGTTGACCGTCCTCGTCGAGCAACTCAAGCTTCCAGAGGTGGGCAATGTTCGCCCGGTCCCACGGAACCTGGATCCGGATCGCTATGCCGACCGGTTGTGGCCGAGGGCCAATCACGGTCAGCCCGCCGCCCAGGATGTAGAGCTTGCCTTCAGCAACCTGCGCTGAGTCGGCCAACAGGATCATCGCGTCGACCGAGGGCAGGTTGTCCGGCACCTCGCTCATGGCGTCGTCGATCGAAATGCGGAAGAGGAAGTCATAGCCGCACGGTAGTGCCGATATAGTCGCCCGGTGTCTGTCGCTGGAGTTCTTCTCGCCGCCGGGGCTGGGTCGAGGTTCCTCGGGCCCACCCACAAACTGCTCGCCGACTTCAAGGGCCGGCCATTAATCGAGGTATCGCTCGAACCACTGTTGGCCGCGGGGTTCGATGAAGTGATCGTCGTGTCGGGGGCGATCGACCTAGTCGATCATGTGCCCGAAGTGGTCACGATCATCGAGAACCACGACTGGGAGAGGGGTCAAGCGTCCTCACTCCAGGCAGCGGTCCACTACCTAGAGCGGATGGGTCACGAGACGATGATCATCGGCCTAGCCGACCAGCCCTTTGTTACCACCGAGGCATGGCAAGCTGTTAGCGCTACCGAAGGCGACATCGTAACGGCCGTATTCGATGGTCAACGACGACCGCCTGTGAAGCTCGACCAGATCACTTGGCCGTTACTTCCTCTCGATGGCGACCAGGGCGCGAGAGGGCTCTTCCGAAGCAGACCAGACCTAGTGCACGAGGTAGCTTGCGAAGGAAAGCCATTCGATATCGACACCCAGGAGGATCTAGAGCGATGGAGCTAAGTAACTCGTTTGAAGTAAAGGCACCGATTGATGAGGCGTGGATAATTATCAACGATGTCGAGCGGATTGCCCCTTGTCTGCCCGGCGCGCAACTGCAAGAGATCGAGGGCGACGAGTACCGTGGAGCGGTCAAGGTCAAGGTTGGCCCAATCACCGCTCAGTACAAGGGCGCGGCCACCTTCGTCGAACAGGATAAGGAGAACTATCGAGTTGTTCTAAAGGGCGATGGGCGCGACACTCGTGGCGCCGGCAACGCCTCGGCCCTAATTACCGCAACACTCGTAGCGGTCAGCGACGAGGTCACTAGGGTCGATGTCAACACCGATCTCAAAGTAACCGGCAAGGTGGCACAGTTCGGCCGCGGCGTGATGGCCGATATCAGCGGAAAGCTAATGGGCCAGTTTGCCGAGAACCTCGAAGAGCTACTGGCCTCTGACGGCGAGGGTGAATCGAGCGCACACGACGCTGCGGTCTCATCGACGGACGAGTCGAATGCATCTAAAACCAGCCCAGACGAACCGTCGGGCATTCGCAAGATCAACATGCCCGAGCCCGAGGCTGTCGATTTGCTCGACACCGCTGGTGCGCCGCTGCTGAAGCGAATCGCTCCGGTTGCCGGTGTTGTTATCTTGTTGCTCCTGCTGCGGCGGCTCTTCGGCAGGTCCGGTTAAGCCATCCATGGTCGAATCGGGACTTGGCGATGGGCCCATGACGAAGAGGTCGGATCAAGAGTGGGTTGCCGAGTTGCTTGGGCGGCCGCCGAAGGGCGACTTTGAAGTT
>CBERPN010000384.1:0-3601 GCA_965524675.1 uncultured bacterium | reverse complement strand
GCGCCAGCGAGGGCGAGTTCATAGGGTGGCGGGTCATAGCGGAGCGCCGGAGCCGTAGGCGGAGAAAAGCAGTGCTGCCGCTGAGTAGGTTTTAGTAGTCCCGTCGCGCCAGCGAGGGCGAGTTCTTAGGGTGGCGGGTCATAGCGGAGCGCCGGAGCCGTAGGCGGAGAAAAGCAATACAGCCGCCGAGTAGGCCTGCTATTCGATGACCGCGATGATGTCGCCCGCTCCGACCGCGTTTCCAGCCTCAACATCGAGCTTGACTACGATGCCCTGTGTTTCGGCTTGGATGTTGTTTTCCATCTTCATTGCCTCGAGCACACAGATGGTGTCGCCCACTGCTACTTCGTCACCTATCGCCACCAGAACCTTCACGATCGTCCCTTGCATGGGTGCCCCGATCTGACCCGATCCGCCAGCGGCCACGGCCCTATTGTGGGCTCGTCGTCGGGGCGTTTTCCCATCATTGGTTGCAGCCTGATCGGGAACCCACATGCTCACCGAGAAGCGCTTTCCGTCAACTTCGACTTCGATGTCCTTGCGGGTCGTAGCTTCGTCGTCTTCGCTAGAATTCGCTGCTGGTGAGGTGGTGGACTCGAGGTCGTCTAAGGCGAGCACGTTCTCGACCCAGCTAGTGGAATGCTCCATCGCAGCGAAGTCAGGGTGCGAGAGAATTGCTATATCGGCCGGGATCGTGGTCGCGACGCCCGTCACCTCGAGCTCGGAGAGTGCCCCCAGCATTCTTCGAATCGCGGTCGGTCGATCGGCCCCCCAAACACAAAGCTTGGCGATGAGGTTGTCGTAGTACTGGCTGATTTCGTCACCAGCGTCATAACCGCCGTCGAAGCGGATACCGAAGCCGGACGGAACAGTCAACGATTCGATGGTCCCCGGACATGGAAGAAATGCACCCCCTGCTGGGTCCTCTGCGTTGAGGCGGACCTCGATCGCATGACCCTCAATTCTGACATCGTTCTGGCTGATGCTGAGTTTCTCACCAGCAGCTATTCGTAACTGTTGCTCGACAAGGTCTACACCGGTGACAAGTTCGGTCACGGGGTGCTCAACCTGTAGCCGAGTGTTCATTTCGAGGTAATAAAACTCGCCGTCCTCGTACAGGAACTCGATCGTGCCAGCGTTGACGTAGTCGCAGCCCTTCGCAACCTTGACCGCCGCCTCGCCCATCGCTCTGCGGATGTCGTCCGAAAGGCCTGGGGCAGGTGCTTCTTCGATCAGTTTTTGATGACGCCTTTGGGTCGAGCAGTCGCGATCGCCGAGGTAAATGCAGTTGCCGTGGGCGTCGGCAAGAATCTGAACCTCGATGTGGCGAGGGTTGGTGAGGTAGCGCTCGAGATAACATTCGTCGCGTCCGAAGTATGCGGTGGCTTCGCGCTTTGCCGATTCGATGGCGGCGGCGGCCTCGTCGGACGAGTTCACAACTTTCATACCTCGACCTCCGCCTCCGTATGCGGCCTTGACTGCTACCGGCCACCCGAACTCATCGCCGAACGCTGCTACCTGATCGGCCGAGTTAACCAGATCGGTGTTGCCCGGCGCGCCCATCACTCCGACATCTGCCGCGGCCTTACGAGCGCTGATTTTGTCGCCCATAACCTCGATGGCCTCAGGCGCAGGGCCAATGAAGGCGACGCCCTTGGCGGCTATCTCTCTGGCGAAGTCGGCGTTCTCGGAGAAGAACCCATATCCGGGATGAACAGCGTCGGCACCGCTCTTTTCGATGATCGCGATGATCGCCTCGGTGTTGAGATAGCTTTCGGCTGCGGTCTTGCCACCTAGCGCAAAGGCCTCGTCGGCAAGTCGGACGTGCATTGCGTTGCGGTCGAGGTCGGAGTAGACCGCCACGGTGGAGATGCCAAGATCGCGGCAAGCTCGGATGACCCGGACTGCTATTTCGCCACGATTTGCAACAAGAACTTTCGAGAACATGACCATAGGATTACTCGAATGCCGACCATTCGCACGAACCCAGATACCCAACAACGGATCGATTCTTGAACGCTATGGCAAGCGAAAGATTTGCTGAGTGGCGGTTTGTCGAGTCGACCGGTTCGACCAATGCCGATCTGTTGAAGTCGGCTCACGCTGGTGATTGGTCCACCACGGTCTTGGTTACAGATCACCAGACCTCAGGTCGTGGCCGGCTCGAACGAACATGGGAAGACACCGCTGCGAGTTCGTTGCTGATGTCTTTGCTCGTTAGTCGAGACGATGTGAGCGCGTTGTTGCCGTTGGCCCTCGGATTGGCTGCGCTAGGAGCCGTCAGAGGAAGGGGCGGTAAAGAGTGCGGGTTGAAATGGCCGAACGATCTGCTGGTTGGCGACCACAAACTTGCAGGGATTCTGGTCGAGACCGTGATCGAAGGGGGAGTGGTCGTGGGCGCGGTCGCCGGGATTGGAATGAACCTCCGATCGGCGCCACCAGGAGGGATCTCGTTGCAGGCTACGTTGAGCCGTGCTGCGGCTGGCCCCGCCCAGATCGACCGAGACGGTGTGGCGGAAGATCTTGCCGCAAACTTCGGACGGTGGCTAGACGTACTGGGCGGCGACGTGAATTCTGGCGGCCCGGCCTTGCTGCTCGAAGCCTATGAGGCGGCGTGTCTGACCATTGGTCGTGAGGTCCGGGTCGACATGGTCGACGGCTCTCAGGTCGAGGGCCAAGCGACCGGGATCGACCAACGCGGCCAGCTCTTGGTCGTGACCGATTCAGAGAAACTGGTGATCCGGGCTGGCGATGTGCACCACCTGCTACCGGGGTCCTATAGCTAGCTGAACAGCTGGTCGACCGACGTGGCGCGGCCCGCCTCGACCGAGCGTTCAGAGTTTGCGGCGCCGCCGTACCCACTTAGCCCGAGCCGGTCTCGGTAGTCGGCAGAATCGGCGAGCACACCATCGTCGAGCTGAATTCCGGTTCCGTCGGCAACCCTCACGAGTCCGTTAAAGATGGCGATTGTTGCGGCGGCTTCGACTAGCCCGTCGGGTCCTGTGATGGTCAGCAACGCGTCGCGGGAACGGCTGAGACTGGCCGCGCCGGTCTGGGCCATCGTCGCGAACGCGATCAACTCGGCGCCACCGGGGATTCCGGCGCCAGAGTCCGACGTTGGGTCGAGCGCTGCGTCTAGATCGACATCGAGTCCTGCTGCCTCGCTGCTCGCACGGAGCAGCGATAGGTGCGACGAAGTTCAATAGAAGCATTCGTTCAATGACGTAACGCGGGCTGCTAGCAATTCGGTTTGGGGGCGAGAGAGCGCCCGATCCCATTGCAGGTTTGTGAATTCTGAGCCACGAGAATAATGACTATCGACCAGGTCGCGCCATGTGGTGTTGGTTACCGGCGTTCCTGATAAGACTCGGCTTACATTGGCCCTCGACGGCCCCAGGGTTTGGGGGACCCAGGCGCCAACATCACCAATATCGTCTGGTAGTAGTTCGGTAGGCTCGCCCCGAGCGGCCAGCGGCAGCGCTCGAAGCTCGCTCCCCACCGCAATATCAAACCTGTCTAGCACCATGGCGATGGCGGTAACTCCGACCAGTTCGGTATAGGTAGCTGCGCCTAGCTGGGCGATCTGCTCATCGGCCCACAC
>CBERPN010000383.1:0-3607 GCA_965524675.1 uncultured bacterium | reverse complement strand
AGCGGCAAGGTTCTTCTCAAGCCAAATGTAGTGACATCAGGTCCTAAGTTTCCTCACGCCTATACCCGGCCGGAGTTCATCGAAGGCATAATCGGCGCGCTCCAGTCACGCTCGGACGGAGTTCGAGAGATGGCGGTTGGCGAGCGATCGGGTATCACCGTCCCCACCCGCTACGCCTTTAAGCACGCCGGCTACTACGACGTCTTCGAACGTACCGGCGTCGATCACTACCACTTCGAGGAGACGACCCAGGTCGAGATTCCGCTCAGCCACCAGGGCCGGCTCCGCGATTCGCTCTATACGCCTCAGCCGGTTGCCGAGGCCGACTTCTTCGTAAACTGCCCCAAGTTCAAGGCCCACCCGTGGACCACGGTTACCTTCTCGATGAAGAACTACATCGGCATCCAAGACGACCGGCATCGCCTAATCGATCACGATCACAAACTGAACGAAAAGGTGCTCGATCTCCAGTACGTGCTGCAACCGCAGTTCATTGCCATCGACGCGATCACCGCCGGCGAAGGCCGAATGCTCACGCCGTTGCCGTTCGACATGGGTCTGGTAATCATGGGAAACAGCCAACTCGCTTTCGACGCGGTTTGCTGTCACATAATTGGGCTCGACCCGATGTCGGTCGATCATTTACGGCTCGCTCACGAACACGGATTTGGCCCGGTCGATCTCGCCGACATCGAGATAAGCGGCGACGTGACCTTGGCCGAAGCTCAAGCCAAAGCCGAGGGCTTTCGGGTCGGGCTCATTCGGGTGGAGGAGTACTTCGAGGGCACCAGCATTAACGCCCACGCGGGGCCTCCGCCAACGAACGGCCAAGTTGCAGACGACAGCGACGACGACTATTGCTGGGGCGGATGTCCGGGGGCGATAGAAGAGGCGATCGAGATCCTGCGGTTATACGACGACGTCGATTCCAAGATGCCGACAACCCATGTTGTGTTCGGCAACTACCAGGGCGAGATAGACGCTGCCCCGGACGAGCGGGTTGTGTTCATCGGCGACTGCGCGAGCTTCGCAGGCGAGATCGCGGGCCAGCGAGTAGAGATCGCTAGCGTCTACCAAGACCGCAGCCACAAAGACCCGGCATTCGCCAAGCACGAAGACCTCTTCGCAAAGATGGCCAAGGTCGAGACCAAGTTCTTCAAGGAACGCAAAGAGCAGGTCATCCGGTTACACGGTTGCCCGGTAAGCGTCGCCGAGCAGATTCTGGCCCTGGCCAAGTTAGGCAACCTCAAGAACCCGTTCGTCGACCCAGCCGAGACTGGGCGTTTTTCATCGGCCTACTTCTCGTGGCGTACCCAAACAGCGATTGCGCGGCTACGAGGCACGCCCTATCAGCGGCCCGGCGAAGCTGTTAGGGGAAAGGCTGCGACGACGATGTAGAGAGGTCGATGTTCGCTGAGCGGAGACCGTGCACGAACGCGTTGGCCATGTCGATTACTTCGGTTCCCGGGGTTAGCGACACCGCTTCGAATCGGTCGACGAACTCCTCGAAGAACGTCTTGATCTCGAGACGGGCCAGCGATGCCCCCAAGCAGAAGTGGGTACCGAAGCCAAAGGCGATATGAGGGTTGTCGACTCGCGTTACATCGAACACGTCGGAGTTATCGAACACCGAGGAGTCTCGATTGGCCGACGGATAGATGAGTGCCACCTGTTGGCCGGCTTTGATCGTCTTGTTGCCAACCTCAGCATCGCGGGTAGCGGTGCGGCACATGTTGTGAACCGGTGTCACGAAGCGAACGAACTCCTCGACCGCCACATCCATGTCTGCCCCAGCCCGTAACGCTGCCCACTGTTCGGGGTGTTCTATCAGGTTCAGAATCGTGCGACCGATAACAGTTCGAGTGGTTTCGGCACCGCCATCGAGTAACAAGAGACAGTCCATGATTATCTGATCGAGACCAAAGTCATAGCCGTCGATGCCCGCGGCTTCGGCCTTGATCCAGGTGTTCATTACATCGTCGTGAGTGTCGATCGGGCACTGCTTGTGACCTTCGTAAAGCTGGGCACAAGCATCGGCAAACTCAAAGACCGCGTCGATTCCATCATCGTTGTGATACATCGGACCGCCACCTAGCTGAATTGTGCGCTCCGACCAGTCCTTCAGCTTTGGCCACATGTCGTGGGGATAGCCGAGCAACTTGCCGATCATCATCGCTGGCAGCGGCGAGGCCAGATCAGCTACCACCTCGACCGAGCCTTTCTGGGCCGCGGCGTCGAGTAGTTGCAGCACATGGCCGCGAATTTCGTCCTCCCACTTACCTACCGCTCGCGGCGTGAACGAGCGCGACACCAGCATCCGGCGTTTTGTGTGTTCGGGATCGTCGAGCCCGATAATCGAGCTGTCGGCGCCAATCTTGGGGCGGTATCCGGCAGTGGAATCAGAGTTAATGAACGTCGCCTTGTCCTTCTCGATGGCGACCACATCGTCGTAACGCGAGATCGCCCAGAGCTCGTTGGTCGAGTCCCAATGCACGGGGTCGTGCTGGCGCATCCACGCATAGGCTTCATGCGCGTTAGAACCCTTGTAGAAGTCGGGCGTCAAGATGTCGTATGACCGAGCGGTGTGAGCTCCCATCAGTTCAACCGTGGGTACTCGCGCCGCCGTCGACCGGGATAGTCGCCCCGGTCAGAAACGAACCGGCGCGACTCGCCAGAAATATCACCGTTCCGGCTACGTCTTCGGGTCGTCCTATGCGTCCTAGTGGAACCATCGCTTCGACCATCGACTTCTTCTCGGGTGTATCGAGCATGTACGCCATCATCTTGGATTCGAACGGCCCAGGCGCAATCGAGTTGATGGTGATGTGATCCTTCACGAGGGTGTGCGCTAGGTGACGGGCCATCATATGAACCCCGGCCTTCGATGCGGCGTAGGAGTATTGGTCGCCGTGGGGGACCCGGATTCCGTCGATCGAGCCGATCATCACGACCCGTCCCGGATCTTCAGCGGTGGCGTTTGCTCGCAGTTGGGCCAGCAGCGCTTGAGTGAGCATGAACGGTGCTTTCACGTTGATGTTCAACACCTTGTCGAAGCCATGATCTGGAAATTCGCCAAGCGGCGCGCCCCAAGCGGCACCGGCGTTGTTCACCAATATGTCGAGCGATTCTTCGCTTTCGCCATAGGTCGAGATCAGATGGTCGAGGCCCTCGCTAGTCGACAGGTCGGCGGGGATCGAGATGCACTCGCCAATTTCGGATAGGCGGGCGGCGGTGGCATCGCACGCCTCGGCCTTGCGAGCCGTGATGTATACCTTGACCCCGTTCGATACCAAGCCTTCGGCGATCATCTCGCCAATACCGCGCGATCCTCCGGTGACGATGGCGACCTTTTCCGAAACGTCGAACAGGTTAGCGATCTTCATGGTGCTCCTCAGCGGTGAGGGTCAGACCATACCCTGGCGTTCCCCGGTCACGCAGGCCGTGGGTCTCAGGCTACGGGCTGGCGCCCTCCGCCTTACAGCGCTCGGGTCGCCCACGGTGCGCTGCGGCGGTCTCCGTGGCCCGAACGGCCTGCACGGAGTGCAGTGCTTGCTGGCGTTCCCCGGTCACGCAGGCCGTGGGTCTCAGGCTACGGGCTGGCGCCCTC
>CBERPN010000382.1:0-3625 GCA_965524675.1 uncultured bacterium | reverse complement strand
AGGTTTGGTGGAGTTAAGTAGTATCGCCCGAATGAATCAAAGTATTGGCGTGTTCGGAGGCACCTTTGACCCGCCACACATCGGACACCTCTTCGCAGCGGTCAGCGTTGCTCACGAATTGAGGCTCGACAAAGTGCTGATGATCGTGGCAAACGACCCGTGGCAAAAGTCGGGAGTTCGTCGAATAACTCCCGCGAGCCAACGATTTGCGATGGTCGAGTTAGCGGTCGTTGCCACCGAGCAGCTCGTAGCAAGTCGCGTAGAACTCGATCGTGGCGGCGAGACCTACACCGCTGACACCCTCGAGCAGCTTCACGCCGGAGGTCCTGATGCTGGACATGATGGCGACGATGTCGAACTGTTCCTGATTGTCGGCAGCGATGCTGCAGCGGGGCTCGACACATGGAAGCGGCCCGAGGTAATTCGCAAACTCGCTACCACTGTTGTTCTAGACCGTCCTGGTCGTGGCGCCGGGGGACGCCCGCCCCAGGGTTGGGACTGCGAGGTGGTCAAGCTACCAGGTTTGGAGGTTTCGGGTACCCGAATCCGAAGCATGGTCAGCCAAGGGCGCCCCATCGACTTCCTTACCCCCAGCGCCGTTGTCGACTACATAAAGTCGCATCGGCTCTATCTGGAGCAACCGCTGTAGGCTGACCCGTCGTGAGTATGGATTGGTGCGCCCGAACCCGTGGGTGAGGCGCCGAGTATCGAACAGCGCGTGGCCGACGCCGAGGCAGCGGCTCGTCCCGCCCGTCGCCGTCGGCGGCGACGCTCACATCCTGCCGCTTGGCCGTGGCGTTTCGTGTTTCCGCTGGTCACCCTGGCCGCGGCGGTCGCGATACCGGTGTTCTGGAAGGTGGCTGCAAAGGCGGTTCTCGAAAGCACTGCCGGTGTCACCAGCTACGAAATCAGCGATCCGACTGCGCCAAACTATGTGGCGCTGGTCGATCCAACCGAGACGTTCCTCGCAATTCATGTCGACGATAGCGACACCTTGGTGGGCGCTTCGCTATTAACCCTCAAGGACAAGGTCTCCGGTGGGGGCACCATCGTGGGCATCCCGGCCGAGTTCTTAGGCTCGCCCGCAGATTCTGAAACACTCGAAGCGTTGCACCTGTCGTACTCCATCGGCGGAGTCGAAAGAGTGGTCGACGCAATCGCTCGGTCGATCGGAACAAGACCGCTTGAATACGAAGTGCTCCCACCATCGGTGTGGGCGTCGCTTATCTCGCCGGTCGCTGGTTTTGAGTACAGCGTGCTCGACGATCTGTCGTTTCGCAGCGCCGACGGGTCGTTGTTAACAGTCTCTTCGGGAGTGGCGAGGGTGGGAGCAGACGAACTGCTCGTCATCTCCTCAGCACTCGACAACAAACCCGGTATTAATCGAGCGGAACGTATCGAACGGCTCTGGACTCGTTGGATTGAGGCGATCAGGACGTCCCGCTCGCAGCCGACCATTGGTGGCGGGTCGGCAAAGCTCGAAGAGTATGTGGCCCGTCTCGCCCCAGGGCAGGTGTCGTATCAGCCGCTTCCCACCGCTCCGTTTCGCGTCGACGATGGCGACCAGCCGATTTACGTCAGCGACTCCGAGCAAGTCGAGACGCTCGTCCATACGGTTATCCCCTTCCCGATTCCTTATGCCCCAGGTGCCATCCCGTCTGTTGAACTCATCAATGGTGCAGGCGATATCGCTGTGAACGATTCGGTAATCGGTGCCGTAGTCGATGCGGGGGGACTGCTTTCGGTGATAAGTAATCCGCCCGTCTTTGGCGTCGCGAAGAGCCGGATCGCCTACTTCAATGAGACCCATCTCGATCTTGTAACGCAGTTGGCAGCTGATCTTGGCGGCATTGATGTGCAGTTCTTTGCCGCCGATGATCCCGAGGTCGACGTGCGCATCACTATCGGTACCGATTACCGTCCGTAGCAGTGGTATCTCATTGTGACGGTTCTTGTATGCGACGTTCGGCTAACTAGGTGAACGACTGGCACCTGACAGCGGCGCGCGCCGCCGACGAAAAACTCGGCACCGACACGCTCATCATCGACGTAGGCGAGGTGCTGGCGATCACTGAATTCTTTGTGATCACGAGCGGCGCCAACAAGCGCCAGGTTCGAGCGATCGTCGACGAGGTTGAACAAGAGATCACCAATCAGGGTGGACCAAAGCCGATCCGCATCGAGGGCCACGACACCTTCGATTGGGTACTAATGGATTTTGGCGACTTCGTGGTCCATGTCTTTAACGCAGAACTCCGAGCGTATTACGAACTCGAACGGCTCTGGGATGATCGACCCCGAGTCGAGTGGCGTTCAAAACTCGATGTGGATCTCTAGGGCGCCGATATCAGATCCGCCGTAGCCGTCGACCAAGGTGTAGATCACAACGATCACGTCACCGTCGAGCGGTGTGTATGCGTTAGCGCCGCCGTTCGCCGAATCGGTCGGATCCCACCTAATGGTTCCAGCATCGGTTCCTGCCGGTTCGAGTACTAAACCACCACCCGGGTATCCGGGTCCTCGATTCAGGGTTCCAAAAATCGCCAAAGAATCTCCATCGACATCGATGTCGTCGCTGAGAACATTCAACTCGACCACCTCTGTTCCATTGGAGGTGATCTTCGTCGTGACCGATCGGGGATGGTCGTTAACCCCTGATACGTGAATGGTCAGGGTGCCAGAGTCGGTGAGGGCGCCGTCGCTAATGGTGTAGGAGACTGTCTCAAGGATCGTGTCGTCGGGTGTGAGATGGTCGAGAACTCCGGCCGGGTCGTAGCTAATCGTTCCGCTAACAGCATCGAAAGTAATGGTGCCGCTGCCAGAGGTGACGGCATCGACCAAGACCAACGTGTCGCCGTTCGCGTCGCTGTCGTTGCTGAGCACGTCGACCTCGATGGGAGTGTCCTCATTGGTTCCCGCAGCATCGTCGAACGCGTTGGGCGCCATCGGTACTAGGGCGCTATCTATCGATTCACAATTGTTTTGGATACCGAAGAGCGAACAGACGTCGTTTCCCAAACCGCCGTTCACGGTGTCCTGGCCCTGGCCCCCGGTAAGGGTGTCGGTACCGCTACCTCCAACCAAGTGATCGTCGCCTTGGCCGCCGTCGAGAGTGTCGTCATCTGCGCCGCCTCGCACGATGTCGTCGCCGGGGCCTCCGGAGACCCGGTCGGCTCCACGATTGCCCGATAAGTCATCGTCGCCCGCCCCTCCGCTGATTACATCGTGGCCGCGGTTACCGCGAATGTTGTCGGCTCCACGGCCACCCCACAGAACGTCGTTGCCCCGCCGACCTCTAATGATGTCGTCGCCGGTGAATCCGCGGATCGAGTCGTTGCCGCCTTGGCCGATGAGCAGGTCGTCGCCGCTTCCGCCGTCGATCGTGTCGTTACCTTCGCCGCCGCGAATCCGGTCGGCACCCTGCTCTCCGAACACCGTGTCGGCACCGTCGCCCGAGAAGACTTTGTCATCGCCAGCCATAGCGTGAATGATGTCGTCTCCGGCTCCGCTTCGGATGGTGTTGGCTGACGGGCCTGCGCAGATGAAGTCGACGCCCGGTGTGCCCAAGATTACCAGGGCGTCGGATTCGATCAGGTTGTAGTCGGCTGGCACGATTCCGCAAGCG
>CBERPN010000381.1:0-3635 GCA_965524675.1 uncultured bacterium | reverse complement strand
CAATGACAAGGACTTGTTTCGCGCTCACTGTCCGACCTCATACCTGGCTGAGAGATCGGCGGCGTCGATCAATGCCTGCGCCTTATGCATGGTCTCGTCGAACTCGTACTCCGGATCGGAGTCGAGTACTACACCACCGCCCGCCTGAATGTGCAGCCATCCGTCCTTGATGATTGCGGTACGCAGCGCAATGCAGGTGTCAAGGTCGCCGTTCCAACCGAAATATCCGATCGCGCCTCCGTAGACCCCACGTCGAGAAATCTCGAGCTCATCGATTATCTGCATGGCACGAATCTTGGGCGCACCAGAAACAGTACCTGCCGGGAAACCCGCGAAAAGTGCGTCGACGGCGTCTAGCCCCGGGCGAAGCTGGCCCTCAACGTGGCTGACGATGTGCATAACGTGCGAATAGTGCTCGACGATGAACTGCTCGGTTACTTCAACCGATCCGTATTCCGCCACGCGCCCGACATCGTTACGGCCTAGGTCGAGCAGCATCAAGTGTTCGGCGAGTTCCTTCTCGTCGGCCAAGAGATCCTCTGCTCTTCGCTGATCTTCTACTTTGTCTCCCGAGCATGGTCGTGTGCCGGCGAGGGGTCGAATGGCCACGCGGTCGTCGCGAACCCGCACCAGGATTTCCGGGCTTGATCCAACCAGGGTTACCTCACCGAGGTTCATGTGGAACATGAAGGCAGACGGGTTGAGGTGACGAAGGGCTCGGTAAAGACTTATCGATTTCAGGTCAAAGCGTGTCGAGAGTCGTTGGCTAGGAACGACTTGGAAAATGTCGCCAGCAAGGATGTACTCCTGTGAGCGCGCAACCATGGCGAGGAACTCATTGACCGAGGTGTTTGAGTTCAGATCGTGTTTGACCGGCCCGGTGGTCTTGCAAGCCGTCGTTGGAGGCGACGCGATCCTCAGCCGCGCCTCGACAGTGTCTAGCAGTTCGTCCGCCGTAGCCGTGTCGTCGTCGATGACACGCCCAACCAAAATCAGCTCCTGATAGAGGTGATCAAAGATGATCACCGCTCGCGGGATCATCATCAGAACTTCGGGTACGCCAAGATCGTTAGGGTTGTCCATCGGGATGGGCTCAACATGTTGGATCATGTCGTAGCCGATGTAGCCGAACGCACCCGAAGCCATGGGAGGAAGCTCATCGGTGCATTCGGCCAGTGCGTGATCGACCCACCATCTGAGCGCTTCGAGGGGCGTCTTGTCGATGGTGGTCGCCGTCAAGAATCGATGATCGGTATCTGTCTCCGCCTTGCCATCGGTGATGCGGAACCACAGTTGTGGCTCGAGGCCAATGAATGAGAATCGATCCAGTTGGTGGCCGCCGGCAACCGATTCGAACAAGACGGTGCCGGGTTGATCGGCTCCAAGTTTTAGCATTACACCGACCGGCGTTTCGATGTCGCCGATCAGTCGCCGAACCAGCAGCGTGTTCCGGCTCATCGGTTAATCCAACGATCGAATGAACCGGCCTGGTGGTCAGCGCTGCGCCACGTGGCCAGAACCTGGTCGTGGATTGGATATATCAGTTCCGAATTCATGCGCCTGTCGCTACGTTAGTCCGATGCCGATTGCACGGCTTCGGGAACGAGGTTAGGCACCCGTCGAACCGCAGCAGTCGCTTCTGCTGAAGCGGCCGTCGCTCTCGTTTGCCGTCCTCGGCAGCGGTATTTGAGAGATACTTTCCAGCACTGACTATCGAGTTCGCACGTCGCCGCGTAAACTGTGATCAAACACTCATCTCGACACCCACGACTGACAATGGCACGACGTAACCAATCATCGTTCGATGAACTTCTTGAGAAGCTGGTTTTCTCTACCTTTGTCGTCACGATGATCGCCGAATACTTGGTGCTTCGAAATCGACCAAAACGAACATTTGGCGATCTTGACGACGCGACCCGAGAAGAGCTGGCTAGCGAAGAACTTCCCGCTGACGAGCTCATCCCGGTCGGGTACGAGCGGCGCGACACCGCTGCCAGTTTGGCGATGCTGGTGGGTAATGTTTCGATGGGGCTGGCCACGATGGGGCCGATTGGTCGGGTCGATTCTTGGTTCTACCGAAACCGGGTGGCGAACTTCGGGTCGAAGAAGCGCGGCATTCTCGCGGCGCTGGTGATGTGGGATTTTCTCTACTACTGGGAACACCGTTGGATGCACGAGGTGCGGCTGTTTTGGGCTAACCACGTAACGCATCATTCCAGCGAGCGTTACAACCTGTCGACCGCGCTACGTCAGCCCTGGTCGGCGTACATGATGCATTGGGTGTTCCTGCCAATGCCGTTGCTCGGGTTCTCGCCCGCTCTGACCCGTCGGGCCGGGGAAGCGAACCTGTTATACCAGTACTGGATTCACACCGAGGCCATCGATCGGCTTTCGCCGACCAGCGAGAAGATACTCAACACCGCGTCGCATCACCGAGTTCATCACGGTGTGAACCCTCAGTATCTCGACAAGAACTACGCTGGTATTCTGATCATTTGGGACAAGCTATTCGGCACGTTCGAGCCCGAGGTTCGTCGCGTTAAGTATGGGCTCACTAAGAACATCGATACCTTCAACCCGGTGCTGATCGGCTATCACGAGTTCATCGACATCGCCAAGGATGTGCGTTCGGCAACCGGAATGAAGAACAAGCTCGGCTACATCTTCAAAGGCCCAGGCTGGCGACCCGCTTTGTAGCACAAACGTGCTACAATTGTGAACATGGCCACGACGACCGTTCGACTCGATTCAGAAGAAGAACAGACTCTGAACGAACTTGCTGAGATCCACGGTGGGCGTTCAAACGTCTTGCGCAAGGGCCTTCGCCTTGTAGAGATGGAGACGCGACGTCGAGCAACGCTAACCGAACTGTTAGCGGACTGGGAGGATGAGTACGGACCAGTATCCGAAGCTGCGATCGATGCGATGACCGAGCGCTACCGTCTTGATTCTTGACGCAGGAGTACTCATCTCAGTCGATCGGGGTGATCGAGCGGCTGGCGAACTCATCGCCGCTGCACTCCGAAACGAGACCTCACTTGCGACCACCCATCCGGTGGTCGCGCAGGTCTGGCGAAATGGCGCCCGCCAGGCACGACTGGCAAAGTTTCTAACATCGCTTGTCGTCCATCCGTTTGACGATGGACCTGCAGTTGGAAACCTTCTCGCTCGATCGAACACCACCGATGTCGTGGACGCTCACCTCGTCATCCTTGCCGTCCGCCAGTCGGAACCGATCCTTACCAGCGACATGGACGATATTGAGATTCTCGCGTCAGCACTGCAGACACATCGACCAGAAGTATTCCAGTGGCCCTAAGCGGCCAGATCGGTACTTAACCGAGGCTCACCGTGTCGAGGTCTTTGGCGACGACTACTTCGCCATCGAAGCCGCCGCTGCGGATGTCGTCGATGAAGAGTTGCTCGTCGGCTGTGTTGTTGGGTTCGGGGATCAGGTGGGTGAGAACGAGAGTCTTCACTCCAAGTTCCCGGGCTTGCGCGCCGATCAGTTTCGTGTCGGCGTGGTAGTCCATGATGAACCGGCGGGCTTCGGGTAGCTGGGCGATCACCTCGAATCTCATCGCCTCATAGACGAGAATGTCAGCGCCTTCGGCCAACGCGGCTACCTCGTCGCA
>CBERPN010000380.1:0-3705 GCA_965524675.1 uncultured bacterium | reverse complement strand
GGCACCGCAATGGTGGCCGGACTCGAACTAGACACCGAAACAGCAAAGGAGAACCAGCAGTGACCTTATTGTTTGGAATCGTAGTTGTTGCCGCATTGATATTGTTCGTGGTTGCCACCGCCGTGAAATCACTGATAATCATCGTCCCACCTAACCGGGTGGCCATTATCTCTGGTTCTGGACGTACCGATATTGATGGCAATAACGTTGGCTACCGCGTAATCAAGGGTGGCCGAACACTTAGGAAGCCCTTGATTGAAAAGGTCGACTACATGGATCTCAACACTATTGCTATCGATGTATCGGTAAATAACGCCTACTCAAAGGGCGCGATTCCTCTCGATGTTCAAGGAGTCGCCAACATCAAGGTGTCGAGCACCGAAGGCGTACTCGACAATGCGGTCGAGCGATTTCTCGGCCGACCGTCCGAGTACATCCAACAAATCGCCAAGGAGAACCTTGAAGCCAACCTTCGCGGTGTGCTGTCGACGCTAACCCCTGAAGAGGTCAACGAAGACCGTCTCAAGTTTGCCCAGACACTCATCGACGAGGCCGACGACGACATCAAGACGCTCGGGCTTGAACTCGACGTGCTCAAGATTCAGAACGTAACCGATCAGGTTGGCTACCTGGAGGCCGTGGGTCGCCGTCGCACGGCGCAGGTAATCAAGGAAGCCCGCGAATCCGAGGCCCGGCAAACCGCCGACGCCGAGGAGGCCGAGGCCGAAGGACGCAAGCGAGCCGAATTGGCTCGGGTGCACTCAAACTTGGCTATTGCCGAGGAGACCAACAAGCTGAGGGTTCGTCAAGCCGAACTCGATGCAGACGGTGTTGCCTCGGAGAACCGAGCGGTTGTCGCTGGAGAGCAAGCCAAGGTTACGGCCGAGCAAGAGCTCGAAACCGCGAGAATCGAGCTTCAGAAACGTCGCCTCGAAGCCGATGTGGTAGCTCCCGCACGGGCGCGACGCGAGGCTCTCGAGCTTGCAGCCAAGGGTGAGGCCGCGAAGATCATCGAAGACGGTAAGGCCCAGATCGAGGTGTTCCAGCGGTTGAGCTCGCAGTACAACGATGCTGGCCCTCACGCGAAGGACATCTTCGTGTTGAACATGCTGCCCGACCTGGTCGAGCAGATTGTCGACACGGTAAACGGGCTCGACATCGACAAGGTGACAGTCATCGACAACGGTGGCGGTGGCGGAATACCAGGTATCGCTAGCCAAATGCCAGCCACGGTCATATCCATCGCCGAACAGATCGAGACGGCTACCGGTGTCAACATTCTCGGCGTTCTGAATCGTAAGACGACAGGCAGCGACGCCGCAATCGAGGCCGTGCCCGAGGTCGAGGCGTAGCGCCCGACATCCACAACCAATACAAGAAAGGACCCGTGCTTTCGAGCACGGGTCCTTAGGTACTTAGGCTGCTAGCGCGGGATGTCATTCCAAGGAGTGTCGAGCGCGACTCCAGGTTCGCGGGGTAGGCCCATCCGGTGACCGATGTTGTTTTTCCCGACCTCGTTCGTGCCGCCGCCGATGCTCACGCCGAAGCGGGCGATGAGTTCCTCCATGGCGTAGCGACTGTCGACACCAACATCGGCCACACCTTCCGGGCCGAGGATCGCCATAGCGGTGTTCCCGAAAAGTACCCGGTTGTACGCAAGCTTTAGCTTCAATAGCCCACCGTCTAACGGCGACGGCTTCCCGCTTCGTAACGCGTGACTCATCGTGTTGGACATGTAGCCGAGAACGGCCTCATCGATGTACACCTGCGCTAACCGCTGTCGAATTATTGGGTCAGCGTTACAGCCACGAGCCGCTGCGAGCGCCGAGAGTGTCTTCATCGCACTTACCCTGTCGCCGGCACCTCCGATGAACTGGCTTTCGGCCATCATCACCGTCTTGGTTACGGCCCAACCGGCATCGATCTCGCCAACGACGTTCGCCACAGGGATCTCGACATCATCAAAGAAAACCTCGTTGAAATGCGAAGCCCCTGTCGGCTGCGCCAAGGGTCGTACCTCTATTCCGGCCGAGGCCATGTCGACCAAGATGAACGTGATGCCCTTGTGCTTTGGCGCATCGGGGTCCGAACGCACGAGCAGGAACCCCCGATCGGTGGCGTGGGCCATCGAATTCCAGACCTTCTGCCCAGTAACTCGAAACACGTCGCCATCGCGCAGCGCTCGACACCCCAAAGAAGCGAGATCAGAGCCAGCGTCGGGCTCGCTAAAGAGCTGACACCAAGTCTGCTCGGCGCTGAGCATCGCTGGTAACAAGTGCTGCTTCTGCTCGTCGGTTCCGTGAAACCGCAACGCCGTTCCCAACATGGCGATGGTCGCCGCCAAGAAACCGTTGGTGACATCGAATCCAGCTGCCTCCTCAGCGTAGATGCGAGCCTGCCAAGGCTCACCGCCTTGGCCGCCAAACTCACGCTCCCAAGTAATGCCGGCGTACCCGCCCCGGTAGGTCGTGTTTTGCCAGGCTTTGCATCTTTCGAAGTATTCGAGCAACTCGGCCGAATCGGTGTGGGTACGGTTTACCGACCAGTCATCGACCCCGGTCTTGAGTTCTGCATTGTCCTGCAGCCACGCCCGCGCAGTTTGTCGGTACTCGCTGCGCACATCTGGTTCAGGATTGTCTACGGACACCATCGTGCAGCCACGGTACGGCCACTACCAATCGGGTGGTTAACCCACGACCCAAAATCCCGCATCAGCCAACAGGGAGATCTACCCCGTCGGTCTGTCGAATCCGGTTCTCGCGTCCTGCCTGATGGTCTGATAAAGCCTGGCTAATACCGGTGAGCAGAGGCCCGATCAGTATTGCAAAGGCCACGGTCGCGAAACCAGCAGTACCGCCAGCGACGACTCCGCCAACGATTACCGAAACCTCAAGAACAGTGCGAACACGCTGCGCACGAAGACCCCTGTCTTCGCCCGCCAACATCAAGAGATCGAACGCTCCACCAGTCGTGCCGGAGTACACCACCAATGAGATTCCAGCGGCGATGGCAACGGTACCTAACCCAGCGAAGAGGATCCGTACCATCAACTGATCCGGGTCGACTAGTAGCGCACCGGCAACATCGACAGAGAAACCATTTAGGAACGACAAGGCCAGCCCGGCAGGCTTTGGCGGTCGTCCCAGCAGCGCCGAGACGCTGAACAATACTGCCGCCGCGACCCAGGCGGACTGGCCATGAGTTAGACCGCTGTGAACCCTTATTGCTGAAAGCATCACGTCGTACGGCGGTAAGCCGAGGTGAGCATGAAGTAAGAAGCTCACACCAAATCCGATGAGGATCGATCCCGAGAACAAGAAAGCAGTCATTCGAAGAGGAGATAGCAGCCGGGCGGGACGTATTCGCCGGGCGCGGGCGAGCGCACCCTGACGGGTGAATGAGACGATGCGGGCACTGCCCACAGAGCTGGTCGGGAAATATTTCATCGAGCCAATCCTTCCTAGGACCATCATCGGTGTTTCGGCCCAGTTTTGATACCTGATTAGGGGGGTCAGCGGTCACACGACAAGGCCCGCAGTAGCACTCAAGTCGAAGCCTGGTTTGGTCGATCATCAGCTAGATGAGCGCAATGGATACCTCTTTGAAGCAGGCCCCCGAGTTCGTTCGGCCAGCCGATCGGCCAGCTCCGACGGGATCGGCAAACGGTCTTGCGGTTGCGGTTCGTAACGTGCACCGATCATTCGG
>CBERPN010000379.1:0-3706 GCA_965524675.1 uncultured bacterium | reverse complement strand
GCTATGAAGCACTCGTCGCCGACCCGGATTGGGGGGTCCGAGACCTGTGCGATTGGCTTGGACTGCCATTCAATCGCGACATGGCCGAGGTCGCCAACAAAGAAAGTATTTCGCTTAGGTCTCGGCGCAGCCGAGGAGTGCTTCGCGATGGAGCTGAGCGTTGGCGAACCCGTCTCGACGACACCGAAATCGCCCTCGTCCAGTCGGTTGCCCGGTCGCGAATGATCGAAGCGGGATATCGGCCAGAACGGGTCGAGCGAAACGCTATTGGCTACTCAAAGAGCCTCGCTTCGTTGCCGTTCGCAACCGCACGAGGAGTAAGGGCAAACCGCGACCGCCTAGGCGACCCCATCGATTACTTCACGAAGCGGCTAAAGAGCCTCAGGTAGCAGTTGACTACGCGGTTTCTGGGGCTTCGCCTTCAACCATCTCGACCTCGCGCTGCACCGCTTTGCGGGTGCGCCCGCTGGGATGAAACACCGTGAATAGCAATAATCCGAGTGCGCCGATGCCGAGCGGCACCGCTGCGTCACCCTTTCCGGTGTAGGTCGGGTAGAGCACAAAGCCCGACAACAATGCGGTCCAGAGCCACATGATGATGACGCTCCGCCGGTGGCCATGGCCGAGGCGAACCAGACGATGGTGTAGATGCCCGAGGTCGGCCTCGGCAACACTTTGCCCTCCGACCGCGCGTCGAAGAATTGCGAACACCACATCGACGATGGGCACCGCAAGAATCACCAACGGAATAAACACCGGGGCGAAGAAGAAGAATGCCTGGCCGCTGAACTCGGCCGAGGTACGACCCCCTACCGACATCGTGGATGCAGCCATGAGTAGGCCTAGCAACAATGCTCCCCCATCGCCCATGAAGATCTTGGCCGGATGCACGTTGTGGGGCAGGAACCCAATCACCACCCCGACCGTAATAATGGCGATCAGAGCGCCGGGGTTACCGGGAAGGATCACCTCGGCGTCACCCAGCCGCAGCGAGTATAAGAAGAAGGTGCCGCTTGCGATCGCAACAATCCCGGCCGCTAGGCCGTCAAGGCCATCGATGAGGTTTATAGCGTTGGCCATTCCCACCACCCATAGCACGGTCAGCAGAGCCGACCAGTCGGACGAAAGCGTTACCAACTCTAGAAACGGAACTCTGAAGAAAAGCAGGCTCACGCCTGCCAGCGACAAGATACTGGCGGCGACCACCATGCCTGCGATCTTCGCTGGAGCAGATATTTCGCGAACGTCATCGAGCACGCCCACGCCAAAGATCCAAACCGCGGCGAGCGCCACGCCTAACAATTCGGTACCCGAAGCAAAGATGAGGTTGAAGTCATCCATCAGCGAAGCAGTTAGTAGAGCCACCAGCACTCCGAGCACCATTGCAGCGCCACCGAGGCGGGCGGTTGGTTCGGCGTGGGCCATCCGTTCGTCAGGGTCAGCTACTAGCCCCCAACGCTCGGCGAAGTGCTGCGCTACCGGGGTCGTCACCAAAGTAACGATGGCGGCGACCGCCAAGATCACGCCATAGGAGGCGACCGAAGGCATTGCTAACCAAGCCGCCAGGATTTGAGAAGTAGTGTCATAAACGCGCTATTCGAATCGATTGACCCGCTAACCACATCGGTCATGAAGTGTACGGCGTGAACCGGCCGCACAGACCAGCGACGGCGGAACGCACGGTAGCTAGGTTGGATTCGTCGCCCGGGGCGCGGAGCGTTTGGGCGATGAGCTCGGCAATTTCTGCCATCTCGGCTTCGGCCATTCCCTGGGTGGTCACCGCTGGAGTTCCGATGCGCACACCGCTGGTAACGAAAGGCGAACGCGGATCGTCTGGGACAGTATTCTTGTTGAGTGTTATTCCGGCCAGGTCGAGTGACTCTTGGGCAATCTTGCCGGTAAGTTCCTCGTCGAAACCGCGAAGATCGACCAGCAACAGATGGTTATCGGTGCCTCCTGACACGAGGCGAAAGCCGTGTGATGCTAGCGCCTCGGCCAGCGCCGCGGCATTCTTGACGACCTGTGCAGCGTAGGTCGAGAACTCGGGCTGCTTAGCTTCGAGAAACGACACAGCTTTCGCCGCAATCATGTGTTCGAGCGGGCCACCCTGTAGCCCCGGAAAGATCGACTTGTCGATAGTCGAGCCAAATTCCGCGGTGGACAGGATACAGCCACCGCGCGGTCCCCGCAGGGTCTTATGGGTTGTGAATGTGACGATATCGGCGTGGGGCACAGGGTTGGGGTGAACGCCGCCCGCGATGAGGCCAGCGATGTGCGCTGCGTCGAACATGAATATCGCACCGACCTCGTCGGCGATGGCCTTGATGGGCTCAGGGTCGATGATGCGCGGATAGGCGGTAGCGCCAGCGATAATCATCTTGGGCTTGTTGGCGAGCGCCACCTCGCGCATTTGATCCATGTCGATGCGTTCGTCGCTTGCGGTCACGCCGTACGACACGAAGTTGTACAACTTTCCACTGAAGTTAACCGGCGAGCCGTGGGTCAGGTGACCACCGTGGTCGAGGCTCATTCCCATCACGGTGTCGCCCGGGTCGAGCAGCCCAAAGAACACCGCTGCGTTGGCGTTGGCACCCGAGTGCGGCTGCACGTTCGCGCAGTCGGCGCCAAACAGCTCCTTCACTCGGTCGCGGGCCAGTTCTTCGACCTGATCGATGATCTGGTTGCCGCCGTAGTATCGCTTGGAGGGATAGCCCTCGGAGTACTTATTGGTAAGTGCCGAACCCGATGCCTCCATAACCGCAGGAGACGCGAAGTTCTCCGACGCAATCAGTTGAAGCCCGGTGTTTTGGCGTTCTACCTCCGCCTCTAACAGGTCAAATATGGCGGTGTCTCGAATGGTTGGCCATGGCATAAGCGCCAAGCGTAACGCGAGCGCGCCGACCACTCCGCCATCGCGGCCCCCAGCCGTTGCAACCGGCGAAAGGGTTCTCGGTAGCGACCACATAGAAAAGGCTCGACACTTATTGAAATTACAGTCAGTCAACACTAGGTTCGCCGCACGCCCGGATGATCCGGGCGGAGTTTGGTTCCAAACTATCAGTGGGGGAAACCTAATGAAGCTTAGAATGTTTTCGGTAATTGTCGCGTCTTTGCTAGTCGGTGGGATGTTGGCTGGCGGTGTCGCAATTGCACAAGGCAGCGACAAGCAAGTCAGCCACTTGTGCCTTAACAAGAAGAACAAGGTCAAGACCGCAGGCGACGAAACACTGTCGTGCAATAAGAAGCTGACCCGAGCGGTGGTAACAGCCGAGAAGGGTTCACGCGGTGAATCGGGTGCCGACGGCGCCGACGGCGCCCGCGGAGCGCGAGGCACGACCGGATCCGACGGTGCTGACGGATCAAAGGGTGCTAAAGGAAACAAGGGTTCCAAGGGCGACACCGGACCAGCCGGCAACAAGGGCAACAAGGGTTCCAAAGGCGACACCGGAACAGCCGGACCTAAGGGCAACACCGGGGCGAGTGGCGGACCGGCTAGCTACTACACCGTAGAGGCCACCGTGCGGTCCGATGGTAAGGCACAGATCACCGCCTCCGCGTTCTGTGACACTGGCGATCTCGCCACCGGAGGCGGGTTCCGGAAGAACTCGTTTGGCACGATCGAGATTCTGTACAGCTTCCCCAGTGGGAGCAACGGTTGGCAGGCCCAAGCTCAGGTAACAAACCCAGAGGACGCGATCACTGCCTA
>CBERPN010000378.1:0-3714 GCA_965524675.1 uncultured bacterium | reverse complement strand
CCTGCGCAGATTCCGGTTGCCTCGTATAACTCCTCGATTGTTCCGGACTGGCCGAACTCGTCGACTCCGAGCGGAACCTGACGCACTCCTAACGCCGAACCGAGCCACGACAGCGAATGGCTGGCCGCATCGTGCACACTGATGATCGGATAGCGCCGCTCGTAAGCCGGAATCACCCGATGGATGTGCCCCACTGTCGCGGGAGCCTGAAAACCTCGCGCAGCCTTGTCGTATTGACCCTGCCAGCCACGATATAGCCGATCGGAACAGGTGATGTTGACAACCGCTGCAGTAATTCCCTCGTCCTCCAACTCGTGGGCTGCGAGTAAGGCCTCCGGAACCATCGCACCCGACGCGACCACGGTCACACCAGGGCCGCCGCCACTCCGGTCGGCCTCAAGTAACCGGTACGCACCGGCCAGGACATCGCCGCGAAGCTGATCAGGTCCCAACCTCTCGGAAGCACTCTCGAAGGGAGCTTGATCGACCGGCTTGGTGGAGAGTCTTAAGTACATGCTCTCGCCATCCGGGTTCGACAACTCGCGCAATCCGTCACACAAAAGCCAATCGACCTCAGTGCCGTAACAGGGTTCAGCGAATACAACTCCGGGCAGCTCGACCCCAACCGATGCTGTGATCGTGCTTTGGTGGGCACCTCCTTCGGGAGCCAGAGTTACCCCTGCTGGAGTCCCGGCCACAATGAACTTCGAACCGTTGTACAGCGAGTACACAAAGGCATCGAGTCCTCGCAAAACGAAGGGGTCGTACACGGTTCCGACCGGCAGCAGCATCTCGCCGTGGTGCTCGTGTGCCAGACCGAGTTGACCGAGCAGCAGGAACAGATTCATTTCTGAGATTCCGAGTTCGATGTGCTGGCCGCTCGGGCTCGGAGCCCAGCGAAGAAGCCGCTCGGCGCCGCCATGATCGTCGAGAGTTTCTGGTGCGAACACTCCCATCTTGTTGATCCAGCCGCCCAGATTGGTCGACAACGAGACGTCGGGCGAAGTAGTCACCAACCGCTCGGACACTCCCTCGATATTTCCAAGGGCGGTGAGGACTCTGCCGAACACCTCCTGAGATGAGATCGGCTTCGAGCTGCGGCCGCTACCGGTGTCATCTGGTACCGGCAAGACCGGTCGCCGAGCCGCTGGCAGGTTATTGATCTCGCCGCCAGTCTGTGAACAGATTCGCCCCGCCTCGCTACCGGGATCGAAACGATCCCATTCGGTGTCGACGCTAAGGCCGAGTTTTGATCGAAATGAGTCGATCTGGTCCTCGCTCAGCAAAGCTGCATGATTGAGAGGGTCGCCAGCCATTGGCAACCCCCAACCCTTCACCGTGTATGCGAACACCACGCTCGGGCGATCGGTCTCGGCGTCCGCTTGACGATAGCTATCGATAAGCGACCCAAGGTCGTGCCCACCAAGGTTAAAGATGAGCGGTGCCAAGTCTGCTAACGGCACACCCTCGATTAGCCGCACCACGGCTGGATCGGCGTCGACACAAAACTGCTTTGCCAAAGCATCACCGCTTAGCGAGAACAACTCTTGATATGCCTCGTTCGCCATGGCATCGATGTGTGCCCGCAACGCATCACCGCCAGGCTGACGAAATGCACGTTGCAGTCGCTGACCGTACTTCGACTCGACAACATGCCAACCAGCATCGGCGAAAAAGCTCTTAAGGCGAATCGCCTGAATCTCAGGAATAACTCTGTCGAGGCTCTGGCGATTGAGATCGACCACCAAGGTGACGTTGCCAAGGTCGGCCATAGCAGGGTCGGCGATGGCCTCCCATACGTTGCCTTCGTCGAGTTCGGCATCGCCGACGGTGGCGATGAAGCGAGCGTTGGGGCGTTCGCCGAAATGGGCGGCCAAGTATCTACGGGTCGCCGCCGAGAACAGTGGCGCTACCGCGCCGAGGCCAACCGAACCGGTCGAGAAGTCCGCAACGTCGGGATCCTTAGTTCGTGAAGGATACGCCTGTAGCCCGCCGAGCTTCCGGAGCCGGGTCAGGTAGGACTTGTCGAGTTCGCCGGTGAGGTATTTGATGGCGTGGTACACCGGCGCCGCGTGCGGCTTGACCGCCACCTTGTCCTCGCCGCCGATGTGAGCGAACCACAGCGCTGTCATAATCGACACCATTGAAGCCGACGATGCCTGGTGCCCGCCGACTTTGATACCTCCCGCGTCAGACTTGTTGGCCTCGTGCACCATTCGAACTGCGAGCCAAAGAACTCGCCGCTCGATCTCGGCGAGTGAGTCGAGTTCTGGCGATGCCGGGAGTTCGCTCATAGTTAAACGGTAGCGTCCCCTGCTTGCTCGGACTGAAGATACTCATCTCGCAGCGGCCGTTTATAGAGCTTTCCCGTCGACAGACGCGAAGCTTGTGCTCTCGTTCTCGAAATAGATGAGTCCTGACTCGCCAGCGGGAAGCTCATTTCCGTCGTCGTCGCGGACGTGCAGAATGCCAAGAATAGCTTTGCCGACCGTGCCTGGATGTTCGAGCCAGTAACCGGGTCACAATGAGTATGAGACGCTAATTGCTCCATCGATAGACTTAGTCCTCGAGACTGCGAGGGATCCGACGGTGACCCCAATCCTCATGATTCGGCGAGGGTCGTGGCGATCGGCGAGCCCGCCGCCTAGCTGCAAGACTTAGCCAACAGTTTCTTCTGGATCGACCGCCAGAATGAAATAGGCGGCGCCTACCTCACCCAGATTCTCCCGTTCGCCGACGCCCAATCGATGGACGTCTACTACCAGTTCGAGCAAGCTGTCTACGACTCTCTCTAGAGCTAGTTCACAATTCCGGCTACGACGACTCTTGTCGGAGACGCTCGGCTTGGGCTCTTGTTTTAGCTAGGTCCCCCATGCCGGTCGCCGCCGGATCAGAGCGCAACACCGCCAACGGATCACGCATGTCATCGACATAGCCCAGTGCGTAGGCGCCCTTGTCGTAGCCGAGGAGCCGCAGGAGGTCGTCGTCGAGCCCACCCGCTATCTCTGGAGGGACCGAAAGGTACTGGTTCTCTTCTTGGCGAAGCCAAGCCACGTTGTAGGTGATGTTGATTCCGACCCTCGTCCGGTCGGACCGGTTGGCGCCGCCGCCGTGATAGATCGAGCCGCTGTAGAATAGAACCGACCCCTTGGCCATCTCGGCGGGCTCGCTGTCGGCCGGGGTGAATTGGAGACCGTCGTCGTCATGGTTGCTGCCGACAATGACCCGAGTGGCGCCGTTCTGCTCGGTGAAGTCGGTGGCCGCCCATAACGTATTGCACTGCACCTCGTAGCCCTTGGGGAAGGGGAAGAAGTCAAACGCCCACTGGTCGCGGTGAATCGCTTGGGCCGGTGAGTCGGGACCGATAGAGATTAGTTGGGTGAGGTGCAACTGAAAGTTTGTCGCCTGTGCCAGGAACGCCTTGACAGTCCCGAGCACCAATGGTTTTGTCACTAGCTCTCGGGCGGTCGCCGATCGGGCCACCAATCCACCAGTTCGTTTGGTATTGCGACCGGTAAAGTCATCGGGACCTACCTCGTTAGCTTCAACGTACGGGCCCATTTCATCGAGAAGATCGTCGATCATCTCAGGCGACACCAGTTCGTCTACCACCACACAGCCGTCGCGTCGTATTACCTCGACAATCTCGTCAGGGACAGTAGTATTCGGGAGATGAAGAACCGTCATGGGTCTGAAACTACCGCACACTCAGAG
>CBERPN010000377.1:0-3743 GCA_965524675.1 uncultured bacterium | reverse complement strand
CCAAACTCGACGACACACACCAACTCATCTACACCTACCGACGACTAATAGGCCCAACTGGGGAGTTCCTTCGCCCCGACCCCAAAAACAAGATCGGCTACAAACCACTACAGATACTCGTAGACAACATGATCTTTCACCTACGCCTCTTCACAACCGAACTATTCGCTGTCAGTGGCGGAGTCGGCAACCTCGAATCAGCCATCGACTGGGACATGAACCTACGCATGACCGAACACACCCAACCAAAATGCATACCCCAAATGCTGTACGACTACCGGATCCACCCCAACCGGATGAGCAACAAACCCGAACAACACCCCAGCGGCCGAACCGCCGTCAACCAAGCCATCAAACGCCGCAAACTCAACATCGAACTCATCACCAACAACACCGGCTGGCACATCCGCAAACAAACACCACCCCCCAAACCAAAACTCCCGTAGATCAGAAGCACCACAAATGATGGCGTCGCAGAAACCTCCTCCACCGCCAGCGCAGTCAACAAGCCGTCGACTTCGCCGCTGCCTTGCTCGCTCGGGCCATTCTGTTGCTTCACCCAGCAACAACGCTGGCCATATCTTCGCCGTCGGTGCTCGCTGCCACAAAGAAGAACCCGGTCACCAAAATGCCCGCCATCTACGCCCAATAAGAATCTCGTTTCTCGTTTCCAGCGTCAGAGCGGGCATCCACCCGCTGCCCCGCCGCTTTCTGTGCGCCCTCAAAAGTCGTCGCTTCCCGCAGCGGCGACCAGCCACACAACATCCGCGAGCCATATCCTCCCTCCCGCAGAAACGAACGCTTCTTGTTCCGACTCGCGAATACGGCCAGACGCTTCGCGATACTCATCAGTGCCCACCTGGTCAGATCCTCATCGTCTTGGCTTGCACGTTCTCGCCGGCCCTAATTAGCAACCGCCACTCGTCCCGTCGGATCAAAGATCACCGACGGGCCCCGCCGACGACGCTCCGAGATAGCCACAAACAAGTCGTCTTTCACTGAGATCGAAATTGCAACAACGCCGAAGTCTTTCCGCACTGTGACGGACCAATAATCGCCAACACCCCCGCCCATAGGTCCGCGGCGAATGGAGAAAGGACCGAAGCGACTTCTCAGCCTCGGAGCCGGTCTCAGTCGCCAGAGTGCGTCCATGGAACTCACCCAGCAGGAACCGGCCTTCCAATGGCCAATCCGCTTCGAGGCCAACGATGTCGTTCTTCGACTCGAAACCCGCTTCAGCGTCGACGCCGAGCACACTGCGGTCCTTGATGCCCCACCTCTTGGCAAACATGATCTGAAAGCAGATGTAAAACACGACCCAGGTGAATACGGCGAGGCCGATGAACAACGGCCAAGGAAACCAAACCGGCGCCAATTCTTGGCCCCAGGCTTGCTCGATCGCCATACGCCGGAACACAACGCCAATCGACGCATCCGCTGCTAGTTGGGATGTTCCGGCGAATTCTCGTCCGGCTAGAACTGCACCGAGCCACATTGCTGTCCAATGTGAAAACACCAACCAGCCTGCGCCTCCAAGCGCCCAGAAGAAACGAGATTACCATTTGACTGTTCAACGGATTAGTTCGCTTACTTCGAAGGCTAGGTCTAGTGATTGGCTGGCGTTCAGGCGCGGGTCGCACATGGTTTCGTAGCGTTGCTTTAGTTCGTCGTCGCTGGCTACGTTGCCGCCCAGGCACTCGGTGACATCTTCGCCGGTGAGTTCGAGATGGATTCCGCCCGGGGTGGTTCCGACGTCGCGATGCGCTGCGAAAAAGCCGTCGATTTCGGCCAAGATGGCGTCGAAGTGGCGAGTCTTGTGACCGCCTGCGGTGTAGGTGTTGCCGTGCATTGGGTCGGTTACCCAAACCACGGGATGCTCAGAGTCGCGGGTGGCTTCAAGCAATGGCGGCAGTTTGTCGGCAACAGCGTCGGCTCCGACGCGACTGATAAGGGTTAGTCGGCCTGGGATTCGTTGAGGGTTTAGCGCCTCGCAGATTGCAAGAACATCGTCGGCGGTCGCGTCGGGCCCGATCTTGCAGCCGAGCGGGTTCGCAATACCACGTAGAAACTCGATGTGGGCGCCATCGAGTTGGCGGGTCCGTTCGCCGCACCACAACATGTGCGCCGAGCAGTCATACCAGTCGCCCGAGATTGAGTCTTCGCGAGTCAGCGCCTGCTCGTAGGGCAGCACTAATGCCTCGTGGCTGGTGTAGAAATCGACTTGATGTAGCGACGGCTCGTCGGTGGTCGACACTCCACAGGCCTGCATGAATCGCAGCGCTCGCTGAATCTCGGCGGCGAGATCTTCATAGCGTCGCCCGGCCGGACTCGAAGCAATGTGCTGATGGTTCCATTGTTGAACCTGGTTGACGTCGGCGTAACCGCCCTTGGTGAATGCCCGCAACAGGTTGAGGGTGGCTGCCGACGAATGGTAGGCCTCCATTAGACGTTTGGGGTCGGCCGTGCGTTCCGATTCGGAGAACCCGATGTCGTTAACGATGTGGCCTCGAAACGACGGTAATTCTGTGCCGTCTTGGGTTTCGATATCGCTCGATCGCGGCTTGGCGAATTGCCCAGCTATGCGGCCAACCTTGACCACCGGCACACCAGCGCTGTAGGTGAGCACTATGGCCATCTGCAGTATGACCTTTAGGCGGTCGCGGATTGAGTCGGCCGAACTCTCGAACGATTCAGCGCAATCGCCAGCCTGGAGCAGAAACGCTTCGCCGCGTGACACCTTGGCCAGGTCGTTGAGTAGCGTGCGGGCTTCGCCAGCGAACACTAGTGGCGGACGGTCGGAGAGCTTCTTTACGACGGCGTCGACTTCGCCCTGATCGGCATAGGTCGGCTGCTGAAGAGCGTCGAAGGTTCGCCAGCTGTCGGGGGTCCATGTCATGGGTGCCAGCCTACGGCTGTGCAGCCCCCCACCCGCAAGCGAATAAACCCGTACTGCTTGAAATCCTGCCCCCTATGAGAGGGAAATCTTCAAGCAGTACGGGTTAACGGAGCTAGTGCTGTTCTATGCGGCGTCGCTGTGCTGGCTGGCTTGATCGCGAACCGTGTTGACGGCTCGCTTCACCAGACGGCGGGCAGCCTCGGCGGTAACACCAAGCTCTTCGCCGACTTCGCGATAGCTGCGCTTGCGGCCATCGCCAAGACCAAACCGTTGCTGAACTGCGTAGCGGGCACGATCGTCGAGCACGTCGAGCAGCCCTGTAACCATCTGTTCTTCGGCTCGCGCCATCACCTCGGCCTCAGGGCCGGGCTTGGAATCGGGCAATAGGTCGACTAGTTCGTTGCTGTCGTCGTCGCCGATGGTGCGGTCGAGCGAGGTGGGCGTAGTTAGTCGATGTAGCCGTGCGTGCTCGTCGTCGAGTTCGTCGCCATCGCCAGAAACCTGACGAAGCGCGGCCCGAAGACTTGCCGACCGGTCGCCAGGAAGGCGAACAAGGCTGGCCTTTTGGTCGAGGGCTCGACCAATCGCCTGGCGAATCCAGAAGGTTGCATAAGTTGAAAACTTGAACCCTTTGCGCCAGTCGAACTTATCGACGGCGTGCTCCAGGCCAAGGTTTCCCTCTTGGATGAGGTCGAGTAGCTCCATGCCCGGAGGCAGCGGGTAGCGACGGGCGACACTCACCACAAGGCGAAGGTTGGCTCGAATGAACCGATCCTTGGCGATGGCGGCTTCGCGGATATTGCGATTTATCTGTGGGCTGCTTTCTCCAGCCTCTTTGTTGGCGCGT
>CBERPN010000376.1:0-3752 GCA_965524675.1 uncultured bacterium | reverse complement strand
CACCAGCCGCGATAGAGCTGCCGAGACGAGCACCAGGGCGAAGCTGGGCAGCAGGTAACCCAGTATCAGGCCGGTGCCGGAGGGTCCGAATGCCTCGACCTGATCGCCGTCGAGCGCTTGTTCGAATACGCCGATGACGCCACCGTTCGCCAGCGCGCTGCGCTGAAGGTACGCGACGAACAGGTCTACCGGAACCACGATGGCAGCGATGACCGTCACGACTTTCGCTGGCTGCAATCGAACAATATTGAAGGCCCCGTCGATAATCTCGGGAATCGTGTGAGGCTCGAGCAGCAGGGGTAGTTCGGGTGCCAGCGGTTCTTCGGCAACGCCGAGCCCACCAATGCCTGGCTTGGTAGCGCCAGCCGGTGACAGCTGTGGCCGAAAAGGCACGGTCTCGGGGGCCGACCAAGGCCGAGCGGTTGGCTGATCCACCCTCCCATCATCGCCGATATTGCACCTCGTGCGGGTGACACCTCGCCACCCCAAACCCGAAATTGCGGCGATCTTGCACACCACGTGAGCCTCGGCGCCGCAATTTCTCCAGATCTCGTTGGTGAAGCACTATCGTTAGTTCGATGTCATCGTGGTCGTCGAGCGTGCAGGCCAGTACCTACGGAGATAGCTTCGCCGACGTCTACGATCGCTGGTATCCCGACATTTCTGATACTGATGCGACGGTCGCTCAACTGCTCGACCTAGAGACCCACGGGCTGATCATAGAGTTGGGAATTGGCACAGGGCGTCTAGCGCTGCGGTTGGCGACGGCGGGTCGCTCTGTAAGAGGAATCGATTCCTCAGTGGCGATGGTCGAGCGTCTGCGTGAAAAACCTGGCGGTGCCGAGATCGATGTCATTATTGGCGACATGGCTTGCGAGCCGCTTGGATCCCCGGGCGAAGCCAGTCTGGTTTTCATTGCGTTCAACACATTTTTCAACCTCATCACAGCGGAGGCTCAACGATCATGTTTGGCCAATGTGGTCGAGGTTCTCAAGCCCGGCGGCCGGTTCGCTCTCGAAGCGTTCGTGCCGCCACCGATCGACCAACTGGAGCGGACCGGACTTTCGACCAAGACCGTCGACCTAGATCGAGTTGTGCTGACCGCTACCGAAACCAATGCCGAGGCTCAGACCATCTCAGGGCAACACATAGAGATCTCTGACACAGGGATTCGTTTGCGACCCTGGATGCTGCGCTTTGCGGCGCCAGACGAAATTGACGCGATGGCCGAGGCGGCCGGGTTGAGCCTTGAGACGCGACATTCATCGTGGTCGGGCGACCGGTTTGAGCCCACCAGCGAGACCCACGTATCGGTATACCGCAAGTAGTGAGAATCGTTGTCTCGACCCTGCTAGATGCCACTCCCGAACAGGTCTGGGCCGACATCTCGAACCTGGCTAGCCATGTTGAGTGGATGCACGATGCCACCGAGATTCGCTTCACCTCCGCTGTGCACACTGGGCTCGGCACCACGTTTGAGTGCGATACCAAGGTCGGTCCGTTGTCGACCACCGATGAGATGACGATCACGAGCTGGGAACCCGGCCGCTCGCTGGGCGTGCGCCACAGCGGTGTCGTCACCGGCGTCGGCGAGTTCACTCTGGAAGCCGAGGGCTTGGGGACCAGGTTTACCTGGGACGAAGAACTAACGTTCCCGCTCTGGCTCGGCGGCGGGTTCGCGGCCGCGGCCAGCAAGCCAGTCCTGAAAGCAATCTGGACCAGAAACCTCGCCGGACTCCGCCGCCGGTTCCTCACCTAGCCGCAGATGGCACGAGCCATTCCATGATGCTGAACCCTACTGCCGGTAGGAACACAGCGTTTGCTATTTCGACTGGTGCAAAACGCCGTGCCGATCCAACGCCGCGCTCACGGTCGGGCATGTCTCATCGAAGGCTGCGGTTAGTTCCAGTTCTGTTATTAAGCCTCCACCCCCAATCGTTGGAATGCTCACTTCGACCAAGAACGGACCTGTGGGGCATCCTGGCAGCAGGACTTCGATCTCGTGGGCAGTTCGTGAAGTCTGCACAGTCCCGCCATCGAATTTGACGGTTACTATTACACCTGCTGGCCTTGAGCCGTTGCCATGGGTCGCTACCTCGTCAGTGACGTCTACCAAAACAGTGCTGTAACTTCGACTCTCGGTCTCAACTCGAGCGAAGAAGGAAACAAGGACCAAGACAGAGGCGAATACCGCCAACGCGACGAACATGCTTCTGGTACTTGGCACACCGATAGCACTCCAACTCGGAGTCACTTCACCAGAGTCCTTCCCTGTGAAAAGTTCTTCGACCAACCAATACCGCTCGGACACAATCCAACACTGCAACCTTCATTAGCCTCAAAGCTACGCCAGGCTGAGCCAGTTAGTAATCTACCGTCGCCCACGTGAGCAAGGTGGCTAGGGCGAACTATTGCGACGTTTCCAAGCTGGCTCCGGGCTCAAAACAAGGAAAGCCGCCCCTGGGAACTCCCGGAGCGGCGATGCGAAGAGCCAAACATAGCACACCCAGCTGTTCCGCGCATGATCGTGCTATGAATTTCTTCAAAAAAGCTGAGCCTCGGCCAAGTTTTGACAATCAACAGCTAAACCTGTCGCTTTTCTGACGCATTGAAGGGGGTTCTGAGTGTCTACCAATACACATTGAACACCGTAAACTCACCAGCCAGACTCGGGACGTTCGAACCACATGTGGATCTGACCCGTCCCCGCTGACGATTCGTAATCGGAGTAGGCCTCGCCTTTCGCGGTGCAGTCGACACCGCCTAGCGCCCCCATCATCATCAGATAGTGGCCGAGCTTGCCTTCGGGGGCGTGGGTCAGCAATTCGGGAACCGCCTCGATTGCAGCGCGGTGATCGCCCTGCTCCCAGCGCTCGATTAACCACTCGTCGGCCGCCCTAGCCTCAGGCGACGAGATGTGCGACGGGTCGGATGCTTCGTGTTGACGAAGCTGCCTTAACGGCCAAAACTTATGACTCAGGCTTCCAGCGCCAATCAGTAGAACTCGTCGGTCGAGCTGCGCGATGGCCCTGCCCAACAGGTTTCCAAAAGCCAGGAAGTCATCGGGCTCGGCGCTCGCGCAGATCGACACCGGGACCCACGCTTCATCGTCCTGCAAGAAGCTGAGCAGGTTTACCGTTCCGTAGTGCACGGGTAGGTGCTCGTTGTCGCAGGCTTCGACCCACATTTCGTCTTCGTCGTCGGCGAGTTGAGCGACCAGTTCACAGAGTTCTGGGTCGCCAGCCATGTCGTAGGGATGACTAGACATATTCGGATTGGTAGGGATCTCTGAAGAGGTGAAGTGTCCGCGCCGGTGAGCCCGCGAGTCCATCGCGTGATAGATCAGGGTGAACCAGTGGGTGTCGAAGACGATGACCGTATCGGGTTGAAGCCGATCGAACACCTCGGTTCGCAGCCGTCGCAGACCAGGAACCAAACTGATCTCCTTGCCGTCGTTTAGATCGAGGCGATCGGCCTTGGACAACACGATCGGCGGCACGTGCGACACGATGGCCGCACCAACGATTTCTCCCATCACAAAGACTCCATCTCGTAGATCGTTTGGATCCAAACGATATTCGGAACAGCAGTCCGGGTCAATGCTTCTTTTCTCCGCCTCCGGCTCCGGCGCTCCGCTATCACCCTCGGCCTTGTGAACTCGCCCTCGCTAACGCGACGGGACTACTACATCACCCTCCTCCGCCTCCGGCTCCGGCGCTCCGCTATCACCCTCGGCCTTGTGAACTCGCCCT
>CBERPN010000375.1:0-3780 GCA_965524675.1 uncultured bacterium | reverse complement strand
CTTCTTTGACCCGTTGACGATGTAGCCCGCCGAGGCTCGAAGTGCTCGACGCTTACGCTCCGCCAGCTTATGGAGCGCCTGTTGGGTTGGTGCAGGCACAGCACACGACAGCTCGAGCATCTTCGGGGCGAACATGTCGAACACCAGATCGACGCCGTCGATGCCCTCGACCCGGTCGATCTGATTGGAGTTGGTGATCAGTGCGGTCGCGGGCGAGCGAGTGATAAGGAATTCGCGAAGATCGATTGGGCGGACGACCGCGGTACTCGGTTGGGAGGGGCGCGGCAGAGGGCTTCGCCAGGGTGATCGCCCTTGGCCGGTCGGCACGACGAGGGTGGCGGCGGCGCCATTACTAGCCAGGCCCGAGGCGAGTCCGTGGGCACGAAGTCCGGGGGCCGCGATTGGCATGGCGCTACCGGGCACCACGTCGTTGGAGATTACGAACACCCGGCGACCGGTCATGGCCGGGGAGCCCCAAGTTTGCGCACTCGTAGCACTGCTAGGAGCCGACCGGCCCCAACTTCGCAGCTGGCCATGTCGGCCATTACAGCGTGACGGTTGGAAGCGATGGCGATCGAATCGACAATCTCACCGAATTTGGTTCCGGCTTCGTCAACAACCACGAGTGAACCGCCACACCGCAGCGCTGGCCATACCGAGCGAAGAACTCGCAATCGCTCCTCGCTACTCGAGTCGGTTAGCGCGAACTGAACGACTGCGATGTCGATCGATTCGACAAGCTGTTGAGCACCAGCGATCACCGTGAGTGGTATTGGCAACCCGATGCGGATTGGCGACTCGCCGGTGCACCACAGGGTTGGGAGCATTCCGGCTGGCACCTCGCCAACCGCGGCGGCGAGCACCGGTGCGAATGATTCGTTCAGCAATACCTCGGCGGCTGCGCGACCTTGATCGAGACGAGCGACCAGAGCGCCCGGCGACATCGCCTTGGCGTCGAGACCATCTCTAACGATGATGGGCACACCGCTTAGCTCGCGCTGTGCTATCAGGTGAGCCGCCAATGCCTCGGGCACGACGACAAGATCTCCGCTGGTCAGCACAGTTGGTAACACTTCGCGGTACTGAGCCCACATCTCGCTCGGCGTGTCACGGCCATCGAAACAGACGGCCAGCGGTATGTCGCGAGCCGCAGGCAGCGAATCGAAAGCAAAGCCATAGCCATCGGCAATGACCAGTGAATCGCAGCGGGCCATCGAGATCGCCAGATCGGCGGGAAACGTTTCAGTGGCGAGAATCTGTAGCACGTCGGATTCCGCATCGACCCGCCCACCGAACAGGCCAATCGTAGTCACGAGGGGCGGTCGGTCGAGCGGAGCGCTTCAAGCTCGGCGGTAAGAACCTCGATACGACGCTGTTTACGTTTTGCCAGCTGGGCGCTGGTTATTTCACTTTCTGAAAGTTTGGCTCGAAGCACCAGCACCTCTAGGCGCAATGCCTCGTTGGTTTCGTCGCTCATCCCCAACTCCGTTGCGCCGCAGCGATCACTCCGCCAGCGTCAGTTAGATCGACGAACGCCAAGTCGTTGGGATAGCGCTCGGCGAAATGCCCGAGGGCTTGGGCTTGTTCGCTACCGGCCACAGGCGTTGGGCCAATTGCTCGGGCTGACGGGATGACGTGTTTCCACAGCGGAAGGAAAAGCGCCATGTGTGAGTCTGATACAACCCATCGCGTCGACTTTGCGCGCTGCCCCCCGACCATCCGAGTCATCATTTCCCAGATGTGTGACTCGACGAAGGGAACCCGCAGGCCGCCAAGCCAATCGCCGGATAGATCGACCTGGTTGGTGGCTGCGATACGAGCGTGCACTCCCCCGGCATCGATCAACCCGAAATCATCGGCCCGACAGAATGGCTCAATCTGAGCAGTATCGAATCCAAAGACGAGCAACTCAATTTCGTGCTGGTCTGGCACCAGATCTTCAGCCGAGTCGCCCGCCCGGCCAAGGCTCATTGAAGAAGGAGCAGCGAGACTCAACCGTCGAGCACTGCCAGGTCGGGACCTTCAACGCCGGCCCCTTCAGGTGAGGACAAGAGCCCGGTTTCGGCGTCCCAATCGCCGTAGCGAGAATCGACTCGGACGTCTGCATCGGCTGCGGCGAGAGCCATACGGACAGCATGTTCCTCGTTGACTTGCTCATCGCGTTCGTTCCTCACCTGTTCGCGAAGCTCGGCCTCCACCTCTTCAAATTCGAAGCCCATCATGAAGCCCTCGTGCAGAATGATATGAAACCCAAACTCGGTTTCGAGCGGGCCGATCAGGTCTCCGTCGGAGCCGTCCCAAACCGCTTCCTCGAAGCCCTCAACGTACTGGCCTCGGGCTACGCAGCCTAGGCTTCCGCCGTTGGCGCCGCTGCCCGGGTCGATCGACAGTTCCGGAGCGAGTGCGGTAAAGGCCTCCCCAGAGGCGATCCGCTCGAGTACAGCAACCGCCTGGTCTTCGGTATCGACGAGAATGTGTGAAGCGCAAACCGTTTCGGGTTGGTTCTGGTTGATCTCGTCGAGGCGAGCCCTTAGCTCTGCTTCGGTGGGTTCGAGGTCGACAGCGGCGCTGTTCTCGCGACCGATGGCGAGTCGAGTGCTCCACCATGTGACCAGAGCTTCGTACGCGGCGCTGCCGTTCGCGACATCAGGGAAGGTATCAGCGGCCCAAGTTTTGCCACTGGTTCGATCGGCGGCGGTGATCTCCTCAGCTAGTTCATGCTTCAAAGCGGTTGTTTGTACCCAGAATTCGATACCTCCCGTCGCGAGTTCGCGTTCCAGTAGGCCACCTTCCACACCACCGTTTACGACCGCCCAGCCATCGAGATACTCGAGAATTTCCGAGCGAGACAAGGCGCTGTCGGCCACCGTAACAGCGCCAGAACCGGTCCCGACCGACGTGCCGCAGGCGGAGGCCACCAGAGCCCCGGTCGCAACAATGATGAGTGGAAAGAACTTACGAGTCACAACGTTGAGGTTAGTGCTGCGCGGGCGTCAGTAGGTCTTCAAGCGCGGCTAATAGTTGCTCGGCAAGGCCGGCCTTCTTTTTGAATGCGAGCGAAAGAAGCTGTGCGTCGGGCTTGTAGACCGACTCGCCGTACAACCGGTCGACCCGGATCTGCTTGCTGGTCAAAAGCTCGACCGGCGACACACGCGCTACGAACGCCGGACCGCCGAAACCTGGGCCCTTGGTGACCGTAATATCGCGGATGTCGTAGCGGTGACAGGCAGCCCGCAGCCGAGCGGCATCGAGCAAGGCTTGGGCCGGGCTGGGCAAAGGTCCGTAGCGATCTTGCCATTCGGTAATGATGTCGTCGACCTGCTCGTCGCTGGTAACCGCGGCCAAGCGACGGTAGGCCTCGAGGCGGTGCTCTTCGCGACTCACGTAGTCGTCGGGTAAGAACGCAGGCACTGGCAGGTCGATGGTGATCTCGACTATCTCTTCGGGCCTTTCGCCCTTCAGGTCGGCGACCGCTTCGGTTACCATCTCGCAATAAAGGTCGTAGCCGACAGCAGCGATATGACCGGATTGGCTTGCCCCCAGCATATTCCCGGCACCCCGAATTTCGAGATCGCGCATTGCGATCTTGAATCCGGAACCGAGGTCGGTCGCCTCGCCGATTGTCTTGAGACGCTCGTAGGCCTCCTCGGTCAGTACTTTGTCCTGGGGGGTGAAGAGGTACGCATACGCTCTTTGGCCCGACCTTCCGACCCGGCCGCGAAGCTGATGAAGCTGGCCCAAGCCGAGCAGATCGGCACGGTCGACCACCAAAGTGTTAAC
>CBERPN010000374.1:0-3786 GCA_965524675.1 uncultured bacterium | reverse complement strand
CGCTGATCAACCAATACCTCTGAGACCGTCCCATAACCCAGGTCACAGGCCTGGGAATTCTGCTTTGGATCGATCCCTTGTCATCAATTTGTCATCAGGTGGGGCGCCGCTAGTCGAGTTAGGCTTGGAGAATTGGAAGTCTGAGTCGATCGTGCTCTTCAGAGGTAATTGAAACCGTACCGACTGAGCTTCTCGTACTTCTCGGCGGTGTTCGCTGTCCACGAGTAGTGAAACACCAAGCCATCGGTTTTCCAATCGCCGGCGGCAGGGTTAACGTCGCCCACGATGGGGAAGAGGTGGCCATTGAGGAACTGCTTCTCGGGAAGGATCGCCAGGCGAAGTCCGTCCTCCTCGACGAACCACCCGAAGAGCTTGTTCAGCAGCTCTTGGTCGTTCCGCAACCAGAAAAGGCTGCTGGCGTCGAGCATCGCTGCGGTGAAGAGCGCCTTGCTGACCGGCGTGGGTGTCACGTAGAAGAAGCCTGTGTTCGCATGAAGTGGTTCGTACAGCGGGTTCGGGCCGTCGTACATGAGTTGGATGTCGTGAAGGTGCGCGTTCTCCTCGAGGGTCGGGACTGGATCGTCGAACCAGATGAGATCGGCATCCTGAAAGAGAACCCTTGTGCCCAACGCGAGCAAATCGGTGAGCAACGCCGACTTGTAGAACACGGCGGAGGCAAACGCTTGGTCGCCGAAGACTTCGGATCCACCCGCTGGCGGGTAGTCGGCCGGGTCGAGCAAGACGCACGGCAGGCCGAGGTCGGCAAAGCCGTGGGCGGCGTCGTGATCGAGCGCGAAGGCGATCACTCTATCGGCAACGAGAATACCAGACCGCTCGCAAGAGCTCAGCCAGTTGCGAACGAATGGCATGAACGAGCGATCGCAGACCATCGTGATGACGATCGGTGGCGACCCCAACTGCTCATAGGTGGAGACGAGCTCGGCGCGACGTCGTTCCTGGTTGGCGAGGAACGTATCGAGGAACAGCGCAGCACGTTGGCGAATATGGTCAGGAAGATCACGCTCGACTACTGGCGGCTTCCCAATTCCTGAGTTCTGCATCGGTTGCCTCTGCTTTCCCGCGAACCAGAATCCTGGGCGACTCAATCACTGGTGGGCGCCCAGTTAATCCTGTCGGTACCGCTGGTCGATCGTTGAGTTCGGTCGGTCAACTACTGCAACAGCCGCAATGGCGGGGTAAGCATCGCCCATCATTCAAATGCACTCACCGAGGTGTTGGCGATGCGTCTTGTAGACACGTTCGGAGATTCCTGGCGCGAATTTTGTCGTGGAAGTACTGGCAGGTCATCGAGAAGAGCTTGCCAGCTTTTGAGGGCGTTAGTTCGTGGTGGCTGGTGACCAGACGCGCGGGAACAGATCACATTCCAGGGGGGCTCCGGACTTGATCACGGGCTCGCGAATCAGCGGCTGGAAACTGCCTTCGGGTCGATAGGTGACGTCATCGCCACAGAACCGGGTCGCGAGAGCGCGGCGCCGAACGCTCACATTCGAATTGCCCGGCGCACTGTGGATCGTCAACCCATGGTGAACAATGCAGTCCCCTGGTTCGGTCTCATAGATCACGAACTCTTGCTGGTCTCGCATCGCTTCGATGTCCGGTAGCGGCTCGAGGGTATTCTCATAGCGGTTGTCGCCGGTAAAGCTCTGCGGTTGGAATCGCTTGCCCCAACGGTGAGAACCAATGAGATACTCAACCGCTCCAGACTCTCGCGTAACTGGATCGAAAGACGTCCAGATGGTGCATACTTGTTCACCGTCAACCGGCCAGTACGGCTGGTCGTGATGCCAGGGAGTCACTGCATCTGACCCGGGTTCTTTGACCAACAATGTGTCAAAGAATAATGTCACCCGCTCTTGAGCTCCGAGCACCTGCTGCGCGATCTTGCCCGCTGGACTGTCAAAGACGAACGCACGAAAATCGTCTTGCCAGGTCCACATGAAGCTGTCGCCATGGAACTTGCCCGAAAGTCCCTGAGCCAAATCGAGCTGCATCGGCCCCGGATTGGCGATAGCGTCGTCGACCGCGGTCCGCATTCGCTCGACCCAGTCAGCGTCAAACATTTTGCGCAGACACACGACTCCATCTCGCCAGAACGCCTGCTTCTCAGCAGCGGTGATGTCGCGGGTCAGTTGCTGTTGCATGAGCGCAGTCTGGTCGATTCGTCGCGACCGTGCCAGTATTCTCCACTATGGACATTGCGGAGATTGCCGACACACTTCGATCGGTCCCGACCGTGCTCGAGGCACTACTTAGTCCGATCGATCCAACGACGCTGCGGACTCGCCCCGAGGAAAACGAGTGGTGTCCTCTCGAAGTCGTTGGTCATCTAATTGCGTGCGACTCCGATGCCTTTCGTAACCGGATCGCCGGCATTGTCGATGGCAATGCTCGTATTGCCGGCTTCGATGCGTGGGAGGCAATCAATAGGAGAGACTTCGCGGCTGAGTCTCTTGATTCGCTGCTCGCAGAGCTAGAGCGCGAGCGCTCGGCGTCCGGTGACTTGATCATGTCGCTCAGCGCCGGTGACCTCGCCAAGACCGCACTCTCTGAAGACGGGCGTCGATTCGCAGCGAGCGACTTTGTTTATGAATGGCCCTTCCACGATCAAGACCACCTGCAGCAGATCCTGGCTAGCCTTAAGGCCGCCTATCTGCCTGGGATGACACCGGGCATGCGGGACGCCTTGGTCGCTGGCTAACGAACAGTCTAACGGCGGTATCGAATTAGGCTGGCGAGTTGTGGGCGGTCTACCTGTCGACTTTGCACGCCCCTCTGGTGGCGCAACACGATGATCTCGAGGCCCTTAGACCGCCCAGAACGGACAGCCAGGAACGCCATCGACACGAGGACATCGACACGAGGAACGGTACAAGATGCGAGGCAGGAAGCTTCTCTGATCGGCCAGCATCCTGCCTGCCGAGTTCGTCGACTGACCAGCTGTGGCTCGAGCCGGAAATATCAGATTCCAAGTGCCAATCGGAATGCGTCGACAATCGCCGCCTGGATAGATCGGCTGGTTACGGCATCGCCGATTTGAAATAGGCTGAATCCACCTGGCGTCGCCACTGGTTGAGGCAGCCCCTTTATCAACGCGTCGAGGTCTGTGACACCGTCGTTCGAAGAGTGAGACCGCAAAGAGCAGTAGAGCTCGCTAAGCGGTGTGGTTCCTTCCTCGACCACGACCTGGTCAGTCGCAATTTCTTCGGTTGCGCCAGTTAGTTCGTGGCGCAGTGTTGCGACGAGGCCTTCATCTCCCCGGCGAACCGAGACGAGTCGCTGGTCGGTGAGAGTTTCAACACCTAGCTCAGCGAACTTCTTTCTGTAAATCACTCGCTCGGCGTAACCCATTTCGGTGGCGGCGCGGTCGTCGATGGTTGCTAGTTGGACCAGCGCACCACCTCGCGCCAAGTGATCGGTGCAGATGTTGGCCTGGTGCCGGCCGGTTCCGTCGCAGACAAGAATTCGAGCTGCTGGCCTGATGTTGGCTGACAGAATGTCCCAGGTTGAAACGCACAGTTCTGCCCCGGGGAAGTCGAGTTCGACTGGCAAACCACCCGTAGCAACTATTACTGCGTCAGGGTTTTCGGCGAGTACTTCGGCTGCCTCTACGTATGTGTCGAGATGGACTTGCACTCCAAGGTGTTTCAGCTCTGAGCGACGCCAATCCACGATTGCGATGAGATCACGACGCCAGCCCGACCTGGCGCCAAGTACAATTTGGCCACCGAGTTGGGAGGCAGCCTCAAATAGAACTACGTGATGACC
>CBERPN010000373.1:0-3831 GCA_965524675.1 uncultured bacterium | reverse complement strand
TCAGCGCCAGTATGGCGTTCTTCGACTTCGCCGAGCTTTCGACAGGTGGCTGCCTGTTCTGACGCGGCCTCAGCAACCGCCCAGTTGCGCAGCCGGTACATCGTGCCGATCGCCAGCGAAAGGTAGATTCCAAGCCCGATACCCACCGGCCAACTCCTCCACAGCACGACGGCTAAGAGTCCGGCCAACGTTACGAGCGCGGCTGCCGCTCGAGCAGCAAAATCGGACATGAACTCGCTGAGCGCTGTTACGTCACCATCGACGCGGCTCACCAGCTCGCCAGGACTGGTCGAGCGGTGGAAGGCGAGATCCAAGCCGAGCACGTGGCGCGCCAAGGTCGACCTCAGTTCGTTGGTGACCCGCCAGGCGAGATCGGTGGCGGTCCAGGCGACCGCTACAGCCATGAACTGTCGAACGATTCCAACACCCACATACAACCCGGCCAGAACTAACAGACGGCTTTGAGATCGACCTGCTGCGGCGTCGTCGATGAATGCCGCGATCAGCAGCGGCCCCAACAATGGGAGTAGCCCGGCGACGGTCAGCACCGCGGCCATTGCCGTGACCCGGCCCCGATGCGGACCGAGCAAGCCAAAGAGGGCGCGCCAATGCTGCTGTCCGTCCATCGAAACGACGCTAGTTTCTCATGGCGCTGTCCGCCTACCAATTACGGGCGAGACCCCAGCGTGGCGCCTATTCGTCGAGTTGCCACGCTTCCAGCAGCCAGCCCGCTAGCTCCGTGTCGACCTGATCTGAGGCCATCACATTGACCACGTGGTAGAACCGGCTGCCGTTCTCGATGATCTTGCGGGAAATGCGGTCGCTGTTGAGTCGGCGGTCTAAGTGAAAGCAAACGGCCACCCACTTCGTCATGGGCCGCAGAGCAAGGAGTACCGTGCGCCGCTTGAAGAAGATACCGACCGATATGGGCTCGAACCAGATTTTAGGGTCGGCTGTTTTCATGATTGAAAGTACCGCGTCGAATATCGGCCGCTCGAAGTCGGGGCCGGTTTCGAAGTACTCCTCGATCGTCATAGCGGGCGCGCACTCGTGACCCTGGTTCGTTCGCCCAAATCGGCGCCCACACTCCGAGCATTCCCACACCGCTTGAACTGTAGAGCCTCATCAGTCGCGGTAGGTTTGCTCGGCAACGACCACACCGACCAGGGTGTCAGCCGCGGAGTCATCCAGTTCGAGGAACCGAAAAGTTCCCGCTGTCGCATACCTTCCACCACGTCCGGGGCTTCCCGGATCTGAACTCCATACGATCTCCCCACTCTGCGAATCGATCGCCCTGAGCATCGTGCCGGTCGGGACCACGATCATCGATCCGGCCTCGGCCGTCAGATGCGGCGTCCCTGGCAGAGGTACCTGCCAGCGACGCACCCCGGTCGACGCCTCGTAGGCAGTGATTCTCGTGTCGGTGTCGCCACGATCATCATCGAACGAGCCCGTCCCACCCGTCTGATCAATGACCACGACGGCGTCGCGATGTAGCGAAGCAACGAAACCGGGCAGTCGTTCGCTCCACAGCTCGCGGCCGTCGCGCAGGACTGAAACGTCGACTACTTGACGGTTCTCGACGTACGGATTGTCAACAACCAGTAAGTGCTCACCATTGGTTTCTGGCCTCGAATCGTTTTCGATTTCAGTCCCCGTCATCGCGTCGAGGTTGAACAAGTGTTGGTCGGCCGCTTCTAGGTGACGAACTTCGAAGGTTCCGCTCCCGGCCCCGACGTGCAGGCCCTCGACCAAGCCGAGCGAAGTTCGCCACAACTGCCGCCCCGATTGTGGTTCAAGGCCGACCACGTCACCACCGGCAACAGCGGTCGCCACAACCCCGCCCGAGGCGGCGAAGCCCGGCATGACGATATTGCCGTCTTGGGCTACCCGGCCGAAGTCCTCACACCACAACAAGTTGCCCGATGAAGCGTCCGCACCAAACGCGACGCCCGATGACCCCGCACCGACAACTACACCATCGGCTAGGGCAACGCCGGTGGCGTCGCCGATCGTGCGCTCCCACAACACGGCTCCCGTCGCGATATCGATGCCGACAACCGCGCCGGGGCCCTCAAGACCGTCGCAGTTCCCGTCGAAGTTGGCAACCACGGAATTCTGGGCTCCACACGCCGTGATGGCCAATAGGACGAATAGAGCGCATAAGCGAAACACGATCTGTAGCGCTTTCACCCGAAATCGCCAACCGTAGAACACGCGATGACTCTAGGTCAGTAACCCCGGCCCGGTCGCGACTTCTGGGTGGCTTGCCAATCGTCTGACCATCGGATTAACGGCAGGATCGCGGCCCCGAGGGTTGACCCGATCTCTGATAGTCGGTATCGGCCCTGATCATCCTTCTCAAGCAGGCCCGCTTCACCGAGTTCCTTGAGCCGATCGTAGAGAACGCTCGACGACATCCCGTCGCATCTTTGACGAAGATCGCGGGCACCAACCGGGTCATCGCGCAGCTCCCAGATTAGCCGCAGCGCCCACCGGCGGCCGAGAAGGTCCAGAGCGGCCATCACTGGTCGGCCGGTGGTCGAGCCTCGAACCGGCTGACCAGGCTTCGGTGTCACGGACATGGCGAGTCGCCCTCCCTTGCGTTTCGGTTATCGAAACGTTAGGTTTCTGTTTCGATAACCGAAACACTACACGGGGAGACCCATGCCGCGAATAGAACCTGCAACGCCCCCTTACGATCCAGCCGTCGCCGACCAACTCCTCAAGATGATGCCGAAGGGAGTCCCGCCGATCCTGTTGTTCCGCACGTTCGTCAAGAACCTACCCATGGCTGATGCGATCGTTGGTTGGGGCGGCTACGAACTCTCGGACAGGCTCTCGCTCTCGCTGCGGGACCGCGAGATTCTCATCGACCGAACTTGCGCTCAATGCCGATGCGAGTACGAATGGGGTGTCCACATCGCTTTCTTCGCAGAGCCCGCAAAACTAAACCACGCCCAGGTTGCGTCACTCACCCACGGCTCAGCAGATGACGCCTGTTGGTCCGACCAACGAGATCGCCTCCTGATTACCGCCGCCGATTCCCTCCATGAGCACGCAAGCCTCGCAGACGACCTCTACGACGACCTCGCCTCAACGCTCTCAGAGGGCGAGCTTCTAGACCTGATGATGCTGTGCGGCTGGTACCACGCGATCAGTTTTGCGGCGAACGGAGCACAGGTCGATCTCGAAGAGAACGCCCCCCGTTTCGTCGACTACCTCCTTACGAGCCGAGAGCACACCACAACCTAGCCAGCTATCGAATCCGCTCAAGAATTCCGGCCGCTATCGACCGGCCCGAAGCGAAGATCTCGGGGTGGTCGGTGTTGAGGACGAACACCTCACGGTGACTCTGCTCTTCTCCGACACCGAAGAACTTCTCGATGGTGGTCTTCGAGTGGGTGCCGTCGACCCACTCGGAGTTGGCTCGCCAGGTGAAAGCGGCCGCTGCTGGCATGCCGGTCATGGCCTCGCGGGCGCCGAGGAGTGCTTCGGCGAAACCGAATTTCGCCGTCAGGTGATGGCGGCCGTCGAACCGTTCAAGGCGGCCGATGGCTCATACCGCCTCGTTAACGAGCTCACCGACGTCGTCGCTCACAAGCCAGGATGACCAGCTGTTGCATCCGTTGACTCGTCGATACCACATGATCGTCCTATCCCCCGTTCGGGGCCTTTGGAGGCCTCCTCCCGTCGGTGGGTCTCCGGCGCATCCGAACTGACCCAACAAAGACTGGACATGAATGTTGGGATGATGACGAGCTCGCGAGCTCGTTCGAACAAGTTCTGCGATGAGAGATAACGTATGCCTTGACCAGCGAGCGTAGCGAT
>CBERPN010000372.1:0-3854 GCA_965524675.1 uncultured bacterium | reverse complement strand
CGACGGCCGCGTTCAACCCAGTCGGAAGCCTCGTCGTCCCAATGCGTCCTGTTACCTTCGACGTACTGGGCCGATTCCAAGTCTTTGGTGAGCACGTGCTCGGTGTACACAAAGCCGTTCACGTCGTCGTCGATGGTTTCGTCGGTGACAGCCCAGCCATTGGCGGTATACATCGCTATGGCCGGATCGTTCCCGACGATGGTACGCAGCACAATTTCTCGATTGCCCGCCTGGCGCAGGATGCGTTCGCCCACCGTTAGCAACGACTTTCCAAGGCCTTTACCCCAATGCGACGGGTCGATGAAGAGGTGCATCAGCTCATTACCGATTACCGTGCAGTGCCCCACCGCCTCTCCACCCATCGTGGCAACCACGGTGGTGTAGTCGCTCTCGTCGGCGAACCACGAACGCCAACGTTCATGATCGACTTCGAGACTATCAACCAACCCAACCGGCACGATCGCTGAGAACGCGCCGACCCAACACCGGTGATGGTAAGCGGCCACCGCCTCCACATCGTCAAGCGAGGCATACCGAAACGCAACGGTGTTAGGAGACTGCGCTGATTGATTCAGATTTGTGATCCGAAACGCTTTCTCGACTCCTTCGTCGCCGAGATGGTGACTGTATTCATTGGGCATGTCCCTAATCATTGCGTCTCTAATGCCACTGCGCTGGATTTAGTTAGAGAGGGCTCCGACCGAGCCACCGTCGACGGCTGTGCCGAGTGCGAGAGAATCGTTGCGCAACCGAAAGTCGGCTTCGTCGGGGTCGATCGACGGGGCCACAATTCCTGGATCGGTCACATAGTTGTTGGCATTGTCGCCACCGGGATTGGGGGCGACGTGAATATTGTTCACGATGCTCGCCTCACCCTGTTCGATGACTACCGGAGGCAGCCCGTCGCTCGGCCAGAAGATGTTGTTCTCGATCCGCACATCGTTGGACTGATACGTGGCAACCTCGGTTCTAGGCCCATCGAGCGTGGTCGTGAAGGCATTCTGGAAAGTAGTGTTGTTGCGGACATCGATGCGCCGCGACTGGTAGATATTGATTCCCTTGCCACCGTTGTTGTAGACCACGTTCTCCGCTATCAGCGTGCGGCCGGTGTACTTCAGGTGGTCGAGGTTGTTCTGATCGACAATTATTCCGTTGCCGTCGGTGATCGCTCTGAAGTCGACACAGTTGCAAGCCTTTCGGTTTTCGTTTCCGAATATTTCATTGCCCACGATGCGATTTGAGTAGCCATCTGCCTCGTCGTCGAACCCTCGGTTCTCCAACCGCCACAGAGAGATCCCAGAACTTCCGTCGTCGCTCCACAGAGCGTTGTCGTGAATCAGATTGTTTGAGATTGTGAAGTGCGACGAGCCCTCACCGCCACCGATACCGGAGTTGGCCATGCCGTAGATCGCGTTGTTGCGGAACTCAAAGTGATGGCCGTCTCGGGCCACGATCCCGTAACCAAAATCGTTGTCGGCGCTAAATCCAACACCTGCTATCTCAAAACCACTCCATTCCACATAGTTCGCACCCGCGATTTCGACCGCGCTGTCGGTGGTCGCCTCGATGCGCGGCGAGGCCCCGGGTGCAGCGACGATTCGAATCCACTGCTCGGCGGTGCCGCCCCGGTCGATCAGGTAGTGCGCAGCACCAGCCATGTTCTCGTCGTACACGCCATCCATCACAAACAAGGTGGTGCCGGGTTCGAGCTGTCCGATAGCAAAGGCCAGCGATTGCCAAGCTTGTGCCTCTGAACCACCGTTGCGAGAGTCGTCGCCATCGACAGCATCGACGTATCGGTCCGACGACGCCGGCGGCGGCGGCGGCACAATCGTGGTCGTTGGAGGAGGAGCCGTGGTGGGCGACGGTAAAATCTTTGGCGGAACATTCGTCTGATTATCAACGTCGCCGCTCGACGCAATAGGTCCGGCCGACTCGGTCGAGCCACCCTTAGGCGGAGCCTCGACCACCGATCCACCAGCCGAATCCGGCTCGTCGGATGAACACGCCGCCACCAGCAGAGCGAGCGCGGCGAAAACGACGATCCATTTCCGCACGCCTGTAAGCATCATCACCACAACAAACAACGTTAACGGCAAATCTCACGGACGGTGGTTCGGCCCAATTCGGTCATTCTCCGAGCTCTTCCGAACTCGGGCGATATCTGGGGTGATAGCGGTCGTATTTGTCCCGACTTCGGCAGGGGTTAGGGGGCTCCGGTGAGGACGGACGGACTTAGGACCCGCGCGACATGAGTGGTAAGCAACAACTTCCGGGCAAATCACTCTCACCTATCCGCTAGGCCCCTGAGGGTCGTATTGTCCTCGCCGTGAACGCCAACCTGTACTCATTGTTTAGAAGCGGTTTCGGGGATCGTCTCGATCACCCGTTCCTGGTCGAGCTCGACGGCGCTACCCACAGCTACGGCGATATCGATGGCCGGTCGGAGCAGTTCGCTGCGGTTCTAATGGAGCACGGCGTGAAGCTGGGCGAACGGGTGGTCGTTCAGATCGACAAATCGGCGGACGGGGTTGCCCTCTACCTTGCGTGCCTTCGAATCGGAGCGGTGTTCGTCACGCTGAACACGGCCTACACGCCCGAAGAGGTCAGCTTCTTCTTGAACGACGCCGCCCCACGAGTGTTCATCACCACGCCGTCATCGTTAGCGAAATTCGAACCCATCGCTAAGGCCGCTCGAATAGCGGTAATCCTGACCCTCGGCAGCGAACGCGACGGCACACTCGCCGACGCGACAACCACCGCTGAACCGCTCGATGGCGTCGTGCAAAGCCAAGGTAGCGACGTTGCCGCAATGCTATATACCTCGGGCACCACCGGCCGCTCAAAAGGAGCGCTGCTGACCCACGACGGACTAGCTGCAACCGCCCAGGGCTTGTTCGAAGCTTGGCGATGGCAGCGCGACGATGTGCTGCTTCACGTGCTGCCGATCTTTCATGTCCACGGTCTGTTCATCGCCCTGCATCCGGCGATGCTGGGCGCGTCAACCGTTCTGTTTCATCACCGCTTCGAACTGGAGACAACGCTCGACGCACTGCCGAAAGCCACCGTGCTTATGGGTGTGCCGACGATATACAACCGACTGTTGCGAGCCGATCGCTTCACCCCCGAGCTGTGCACCAATATGCGCTTGTTCACATCGGGTTCGGCCCCGCTGCCAGCCGACAAGCACGACGAGTTCACAACCAAATCTGGGCACGTATTGGTGAACCGGTACGGCATGACCGAGGCGGGTGTAATCACCTCGAACCGGCTCGACCACGAGCGACCGGCAGGTACTGTCGGCTTTGCGATGCCGGGTCTCGAGCTTCGGGTGGTCGACGATCATGGCGAACCAGCCGCGCCCGACACACCCGGGATGGTCGAGATCAAGGGGCCTTCTTTGTTCGGTGGTTATTGGCAATTACCAGACAAGACCGCTTCAGAGCACCGCGATGATGGATTCTTTATCACGGGCGACGTCGGGAGGCTCTCGGTCGATGGAATGCTTACCCTCGACGGTCGAGCCGGAGACATGATTATCTCAGGAGGGCTAAACGTGTACCCCCGTGAAATCGAACTGTGCCTCAATGAGGTTGAGGGGGTGTTCGAAACCGCGGTAGTAGGGCTCCCCCACCACGATCTTGGCGAGGCTGTAACAGCGTTCGTTGTGCTCGACGAGCCGGGTAGTGCCGACGACACCAGCATCGACGAGATGATCGCCCAGCGACTAGCTCGCTTCAAGCAGCCGAAGTCATACATCTATCTCGATGAATTGCCGCGCAATGCTATGAGCAAGGTTCAGAAGGCAAACCTGCGACAAGAATACTCCGGCCTGTATTCCTAGAGGCGCGCTA
>CBERPN010000371.1:0-3872 GCA_965524675.1 uncultured bacterium | reverse complement strand
CAACCACCCGCCGAACTCGCCATCAGCCCCAACTACCAACCCCCACACCGGACCAAACCCGGACGAAACACCAACCCGCTTGTCGAACCCGACCTGCCCAGCAGCACCCGCTGGAAGAACCAACCCACGGGTGGCGGTCAACCCCCGCCACCGGAACGCGACCCCAACCCATCACTCTTTTAGCCCGATGGGTAGTCCGGTGTCCTCGAGCACCGCAAAGGTGACTAGTCGAAGTTAGGTGGGCGCTTCTCTCGGACCGCGGCGACTCCCTCTGCGGCGTCGGGACCGAGGAAGGCCAGCATCTCCAAAGCCAGGCTGGCGTCGAAGTTGGGTGCCGACTGTTGCAACCACAGGTTGAGCGATCGTTTGGTCCAGCGGGCGGCATCTTGGGGGCCGGTCGCGATCTTGTTCGCAACCTTCATAGCCTCGTACATCAACTCATCTAGAGGAACCGATTTACTCACCAGGCCGATTTGATCGGCCGTCCTCCCGTCCAGGAACTCGGCCGTCAGCAGGTAATACTTGGCTTTAGCCATTCCGCAAAGGAGCGGCCAAATGATGTTGGCATGGTCGCCAGCACCGACGCCGATGCTGAGGTGCCCGTCGGTCAATTTGGCTTCGTCGGCCATGATGCTGATGTCGGCCATCAGCGCCACCGCCAAGCCAGCGCCCACCGCCACCCCGTTGATGGCCGAGATGATCACCTTGGGACAGGCCAACATTCGGTAAACCAGGTCTCCCGCCTCTTTGAGTACATCTCTGATTGCGTCGTAGTCGCCGACAAAGCTCTCGATCCAGTCGAGGTCGCCACCAGCAGAGAAGGCTTTGCCAGCACCAGTGATCACGACCACCCTGGTGTCGTCGTCGTCTTCGATGTCCAGCCAGATCCGGCTCAGAGCCCAGTGGAGTTTGGCGTCGGTCGAATTATACGAACCTGGCCGATTGATGATGATCAGCAACACTCCGTGTTCGCGGCGCTCAAACGCCAACCCCTCGTACTTGTCGAACCAGTCGTCGGCCATTTCTCGATCCTCTCGTCTACTTGCTGGGTTGGCGATCGGTGGGTGTCGCTTCGGCCACGTTAGTGGTAGGTCTCTCTAGCGATCCACAAAGCCGGATCGGGATGAGAATGCTGATCTCGCCCCAGGTAATAGAGGCCTGCTCAATCTGAAGCGTTGCAGAAGCTGTCGAGTTCGACGGTGAGCTCTCGTTTGTGGGTGGCATCGGTCCAAGCTGTATCGATCGCGTTCTGAGCGAAGCGAACAATTTCTGCGCGGGTAAATGGGGCAGCCTGCATGGCACTCAGCATTGTGTTGGTTAACCAGCCACTGCCGAACTGGGCTGGGTCATCAGTGTTGAGAGAAATGCACACTCCGGCGTCGGCCAAGCTGCGATGCATCTCCAAGCGGTCGGCGGGGCACGCAGTTTGACCTGCGTAGAAAGTAGGGCAGCCGGTGAGGGCGACTTCGCGGTCGAGCACGAGTTCGAGAAGCGCCGGGTCGTCGACAGTGTTGAGCCCGTGGTCAATTCGTTCCACGCCGAGGTGTTCGATACAAGCCTTGATGTGTTGAACGGAATCGGATTGGTTGACGTCGCAGTGTGAGGTCAAGCGAAGACCCGCGATGCGTGCCTGATCGAACGCCGACTGAAACAGGCGCGGAAAACCTGGTGTTTCGTAGTTGTCGAGCCCGACTCCGGCGATCTCGGTGCTGTGGGCCATTGCGGCATCGAGCAATGGTGCTGCTTCAGTCGCCGGGTGGTCGCGTTGGAAACAGAGTATCCACTGCGATCGCACGCCGTGGTCGCGCAGACCGTCATTGCGGCCCTGGGCCAATGCGTCTAGGCACTCGCTAAAAGGTACCCCCTGGCGAATCGCTTGTTGCGGATCGAACATCATCTCGACGTAGCGAACGCCTTCATCGCGGCAACGCCTCAAGAAGTTCACAGTGATCGCGTGGTAGTCGCTGGCGGTGCGCAGTGCCGACCGGCTGATGTCGAGGCATTCGAGGAAGTTGGCCAGGTTCTCTGTTCCTTCTGACTTGTTCTCGGTCTGATAGCTGAGCATGCCCTGTGGAGTGTCGTAGGGAAGCTCTATTGAGTTGCGGTCTGCGATGTTGAACAGGGTCTCGGGCTCGATTGTGCCCTCGACATGCACATGCAATTCAACCTTGGGCAGCATCGCAACGAAGTCGGCATCGCTGTGGTCGGGACGGATCTTTGCTGTCACACTCGCAATGCTACTGCGGGCAGTGGTGCCGTCAGGATTAGCCGTGAGCTACGCAATATTTAGTTCAGAGGCCGAGGCCAAGACGCCTTCGGACTCACCGACGGGCGTAGTCGGAGGTTCCGTGGTCGCGGACCTCTTCGGCGGCTATCCGAAGGCTGCGGTATGCGGCGTTATACAGCGACCCTCCTATCGAAACTCTGCGGACGCCCAGTTTCGCCAACTCCGGCACTGAAGGAGCGTCTGGCATTGCGAGCACGTTGATGGGTCGCTCGACTTGCGATACCACCCGTGAGATGTCGGCAATCGACTTGAGGCCCGGTGCATAGAGAACGTCGCAACCGGCGCCTTGATACGCAAGTAGACGCTCGACCGTGTTGTCGAGATCGTTTGCCCCATACAGATGGTTCTCGGCCCGCGCTGTCAATAGCAGCGAGTGCTCGGCGCACGCCTGGGCGGCGACGGCCACAGCGTTAGCGGCGCGGTCGACTTCATCGATCGATTGTGTCGATGGATCGTAGTCTTCTATCGAACAACCGGAGGCGCCAGCATCTGCGAGCATTCGCACCGTCGTAGCGATGCCTCCCGGTTCGTCCGGATAAAGGCGTTCGCTGTCCACGTTGAGTGGCACGTCCAGAACGCTGGTGATTTCTGCGACATGGGCAATCAGTTCGTCGCGGGTCACTTCCTGATCGTCCTTGCCGATCGATCGGCCCAATCCGGAACTGGTTGTAGCTAGTGCGGGGAAACCCAGTTCCTGCAACACCAGTGCAGAGCCACGATCCCAGGGGTTGGGCATGACGAACGTGCCGTGCTGATGAAGCGTGTCGAAATCAGTTTTCTTGGTCATGTGATTCCATCTCTGGTGGGCTAGCGGTGAACGCAAAGGGCATTGCTTCGAGCATCGAGGTCATCAAGGATCCGTTGCCAAGAGCTTTGCTCCGAAGCCGATGAAGATTATGCCAAAGATCGGGTCTACGACCCGCCGTGCTCGGAGGTAACCGCGGCGCACCGCTTCGATTGAAAGAACAGCAGCGAGACCGGCGTGAATGGTGATTGAGCTCACCAGAACAACCGCTGCACCGGAGAGGCGAAGGGTGGTAGTGGCATCGGGCGGGAAGGCGGTTGCGAACAGGGTTCCGAAGAACAGGATGGCCTTTGGATTCCCCATGCTCGTCGCAAAGCCAACGCTGTAGTGTCGCCAGGAGGCCATTGGTTGCTTCGGTGAAATATCGGATTCTGAAGCGGCGTTTCGGTGACGGATCTTCTGAACGCCGAGCATGATCAGGTACATGCCGGCAACTATCCGGATCACAGCAAAGATCGATCCGGCCCGCTCTGCCAGAGCGATGAGACCAAGCAGTGCTGCAGACATCCAAACTGCTGAAGCGGTCACGACCCCGGCTGCGACAAGAAACGCCTCGCGCCGCGTGTAGAGCGTCGCTGTCTGACCAATCAGCGCGAAGTTGACTCCCGGACTTAACGCGACACCCATATAGATCAGCCACAACGTGAGCAGGCTTTGTAGTTCACCCATGAGATCAATTCTATTCCTAGGTCTGTGGTCGGTTGCTCATCCAACGAACACTGATAAATGCCGCTGCATCTCTAGATCTAACACTCTCGGATCTCTCTCTCTCTCTCTCTC
>CBERPN010000370.1:0-3888 GCA_965524675.1 uncultured bacterium | reverse complement strand
CAGAACGCGCAGCCAAAGAGAAAGCCGACGCAGAACGCGCAGCCAAAGAGAAAGCCGACGCAGAACGCGCAGCCAAAGAAAAGGCCGACGCAGAACGCGCAGCCAAAGAGAAAGCCGACGCAGAACGCGCAGCCAAAGAGAAAGCTGCGAAGGACGACGACGGAGGCATCGGCGGCAAAGTTGCCGGAGCCGCCGCCCTCGGTGGTGCTGCGGTCGCCGGAGCCGCGTTCTTGTCAGGCGATGACGAAGACAAAGCTGAAGACGAAGACAAGGCTGCCGGAAAGCTCGCCGGAGCGAAAGAAGTAGCTGGCGACAAGGTTGGTGGAGCCGCAGCATCGGCTTCTGGGGCGGCCAAGGTCGGCGCTGCCGGCGTCGGCGCAACCGCAGCTGCGGCCACCGTCGCTGGCGATCGTGATCGGCGCCCCTGGTGGCTATGGCTACTGCTCGGTCTGGCAGGGCTGTTGTTACTTGGCTTGTTACTTACCCAGTGCGGAGGCGATGACGACGATTCGATAGATCAGTCATCGACCGCAGTGGCGGCGACCGATGCGCCAGCTGTTGCTGCAACGTCTGCACCAACTACGGCCCCCGCACCGGCCACAACTGAGGAACCTGCGCCAGCGACAACCGCTGCTCCGGCAACCACTCAGCCACCGGCAACCACCCAGCCGCCACCTCCCACAACCGAACCACCTGCTGTGCTTCTTGCCGATCTTGCTAGCGACACGTCTCCAGCGGTGCTCGGAATTCTCGGACCGCTCGGTTTGACTGACCTGCTCGAACAAGAGGGCCCGATAACGATGTTCCTGCCTACCGATGACGGTGGGACCCGGTTCGTCGACACCAACCCTGACCTGTTGGCAGCTATCCAGGCCGATCCAGCTTCGGCGGCTCCACTGTTGAACTATCACATTGTTACCGGCTTCTACAGCGCCGAAGATCTTGTCGATGGTTTAACGCTTACTACCCTGTCGGGCCAGGAACTCGTGTTCGAAGCGGGCGCAATCAATGGCATCACGCTCAGTGGTTCGGAGATAACTGCCGACAACGGAGTTATCCATGTGCTCGATGGTGTTCTCATACCGCCTGACATTGCTCCAGCTACATTGGCAGTGACGGGTCTCGACACCGGAGATCTGGCAATGATCGCTGTTGCTCTAATGCTGGTGGGACTGACATTGATGATCATGCAACGTCGTCGAATCGTGATCGGCTAGGACATCGCAGTTTGCCGACAGCTCGGGTCCATTTGGACCCGAGCGACAACCGACGAACCAAAACCCTTGCGAAGTATGGCGCGCTATACGTAGTGTCGCAGGTACAACCGAGCACAGGGAGAAATACATGTCTGAGCGCACGTCATATGTCCATGGAACTCCGAGTTGGGTAGACCTCAGCACCGTCGACCCATCCGCTAGCAAGTCGTTTTATTCGGCGCTGTTCGGGTGGGAGTGGGACGAAAACCCCACCGAACAGGGCAGTTCGTACTTCATGGCACAACTAGGAGGAAAAGCCGTAGCTGGGATGATGCAACAGCCAGCCGAACAAACCGAGATGGGTATTCCGTCGATGTGGAATACCTATGTAACCGTCGCCGACATCGATGCCACTCTTGCAAAGGTAAATTCCGTTGGCGGCAGTGTGATGATGCCAAAGATGCAGGTGATGGAATCGGGCCAGATGGCAGTAGTTGTCGACCCCACTGGTGCAGTGATCTGTCTCTGGCAGGCGGGCGACCATATCGGCGCTGAACTGGTGAACCAGCAAGGCACTTTGGCCTGGAACGAGCTGCAGACCTCCGATGTCGGCGCAGCGACGACGTTCTATAAGGAGCTTTTTGGGTGGAACTGCCAAGTCATGGATATGGGAATGGGCGACTACACCATATTTGAACTCGGTGAAGAGGGAGTGTGCGGAGCCATGAACCCACCAATGGAAGGTATCCCCGCTCACTGGAGCACCGTGTTCGCAGTCGATGACTGCAACGGCACTGTCGAGACAGCTAACAGTTCTGGTGGCAGCGTCGTGGCTGAACCGTTCGACATCCCCATCGGTCGAATCGCGGTGCTCGCCGACCCGGCCGGAGCCGTGTTCCAGATCATCCAAATGACTGCTGAGAGCCCTTAACCTCTCGGAATTTTTCTAATAGGGGGCACTTTTGGGACGAAGCTTGGGTTGGCGATCGCCGCCTCATGCAATTTCTGAGAGAGAGCCATGACAATCGAAGATCAGATAACACGCGCTATTGGTGTGCACGGACAGTGGAAGTTTCGACTCACCCAGGCAGTCGACACTGGTGCGAGCGAATTCGACCCCGATGTCGTCAAGTTCGACAATCGCTGCGAGTTCGGTAAGTGGTTGCACGAAGAAATCACACCAGAAGAACAAGTTGCCGGGCACTACAGCCATGTCGTCGAACTTCACGCCAAGTTCCACACCCTGGCCTCGAACATCTTGCGCGAAGCGGTTGCCGGCGACAAAGACCACGCCCGCGAACTCATTGCGTCAGGGTCGGAGTACGCGGCCTTGTCCTCTGAGATGACCCTGTCTCTAATGGCTTGGAAAAAGTCCTTAGCCGCTGCCGCCTAGCTAGAAGGGTTTGGTAGCGCCACCCCTCACCACGTCAGAGCCCGCTCCACCGTCGAGGGTATCGCTGCCGGGGCCACCGAATAGGCGATCGGCGCCCGACCCTCCGAAGAGTTGATCGTTGCCGTGCCCACCGATGAGGACGTCGCGACCCTTGCCACCGTAGAGCGTGTCATCGCCCGCTCCGCCGCGGATAATGTCGTCGCCGCGCGCCCCGCGGATAGTGTCATTGCCACCGAATCCGCAAATGACATCATCGCCCGAGGTGCCGAACAAGATATCGTCGTCCTCGGTGCCCGAAATTGTGCACACAACCGGCGCTCGACGACCGCCTGTGCTCAAAGCGAACGACATTCGTGCCGGGACGTCTTCGAAGCCGTTGAATCCTTCGAATTCGCTGAACTCGTCAACTTCGAAATCGATATCACGATCGTCCGAGGTACCCCAGACACCGTCGCGGCCAACTCCTGCGAAGGCCATTAGGTCGCCGCCCTCGTCCATTACGCTGTCGACCCCGTTGAATGCCGCGGTGTGCCAACCACCGAAGAAGTGGCCGGCCTCATGCGCCGCGATATTGCCGATGAGTTCGCCGACCAAATCAATCTTCGACGCACCGGGGGCCACCGCGAAATCGTTGGCCGAATCGCCAGAACCAGCGCGAGTACTGATGATGTCGAGCAAGACGACCGCGGTCTCCTCCGAATCGAGGTTGCCGACGTCGATGCTCTGCGCGATCCCGATGGTCGGTATTCCGAGTTGGTCTATCGTGCCACCAATAATTACTCGCGAGACGTTTGGGTCGCCCCACGAGTTCTTGTGATCGCGGCTGTTGCGAATAACGATGTCATGCTGACCAGCTCGGCCGGTCACGTCGCGGTCGCCGTTGAGCCCCAGTTGTTTTAGGTCGTCGGAGAGGTTCTCGTTAACCACCTCAAGAACTACATCGATCAGAGCGTCACTATCGCTAGGTGTCAGACCCCACCGGAACATGAACTCATCGAGCCCGGTCAGCTGTGCGTCCAGCCCTCCGAATACGGTCGACTTGACCCTCGCTCCATCGAAATCAAGGTAGAGCACCTGAGCTTGACGCCCGCGCTCGGAACTGCGGCCGGGCCTACGCACTCGAATCTCTAGCTGGTACTCGCCGCTCAGCGAACTGGAAGTGCCGATGAAGTAGCGCCCGGAGGTGGCGGCAACGTGATCGACTCCGACTTCACCCTGGTGCTGAAGCGACGACACCCGTGGAAACCCGATCGCTGAACTAAAACCAGAGTCCATGAAGCTTGAGAAATCGTCGGCGAT
>CBERPN010000369.1:0-3903 GCA_965524675.1 uncultured bacterium | reverse complement strand
CCTTCGGCGCGGTTGTGCGCAAATTCAAGGGCGACTCGTCGACCTAGGGGTTGGTGGTGGAAGGCTTCGATTCGGGTTTCTTTGGCGGCCCAGTCGTTGATGATGTTGGCGGTGTTGTCGGTTGAGCCGTCGTCGACGACGACGATTTGTAGGTTGGTGTGGGTCGAGGCGGTCACCGATTTGAGGCAGTCGTTGAGGTAGGGGTCGGCGTTGCGGGCGGTTATGACGACTGTGACGAGTGGTTGGTGGTTCACTTGTGGGGTTCAGGGTGTTTTGTGATGTCGGTAGTTATCGGTCCGCCCCGCCGCACAATCAGCAGATTTGAGCGTTATGGGGGGGGTGGACGGTTGTTTGAGCATAAGGCGTTAGGTTCGTCGGTATGGGCAAATCGGGTAAGGCAGCAGCGGTTGTAGGTTTATCGGCTCTGGTAGGCGGCGTTGGTCTGTTTTCGTCACCCGTGTTCGGTGACGTGGGTGATGACATTGGTATCCGCGTCGGCCTAGCAACCGCCGATTTTGACGGGTCGGGGCTAATTGTTACCCCTACCGGGTTCAAGTCTTGCTCGGCAACTGTTATTGATCCCAACGACGCAGGCCAGTCGTTTCGGATTAGTGTCCCGGCGGATTGCCTCGACGGGTATTTGATCAGCGGGTCCGGCTATGGCGGTGCCGGAGAGGTGCCTGTGGTGACCGATTCGCCGTTTGAGGTGATTGTTGCTCCTGGCGAGGTGCGTGACCTTGAACCGAACCCCGATTTGACGAGCTTGGCGAATTCGCGGATTGTGGGCAACGTAAACGTGTTCAACGCAGCCTCTTACGCATGTGGCGCAGTGTTGCTCGAAGCGGCGAGCATCGGCGGAACTTTCGCTGGCAGCCCCACCGGTTGCGTACCGGTCGAGGTGTGCGCAGGGGCTCCGCTGGCCGAGTGTTATGCGCCCGAGATTCGGTTTCATCCCGATGAGCAGTTCTTCCCGATGCGTCCGGCCGATTTTATTGCTGGGTCTGAGCTTCGCTGGGCTTCAGACAGCGGTTGTCGAGACGACACGGTAAGTAATCATCCGTCTGAGTTCGGGATGGGGAACTTGTTGTACGAAGCGTTCGAGCACAAAGGCCAATTCGAGTTGCCGTGGAACGTGTGTGACCCAATTGACGAAAGGACGTACCTCACCAACGTCTATACGAGGCCCTTCAAGCCTCAGCCGGGGAACGGTGAACGTGCTACTCGTGCCGACGACGTATCCTTTCTTGCTTCGAAGGAGGGGTTCTACTTGGAATGGAATTCCGGTGACGCGAATCGTGGGACCGAACCGTTCGATACTGTGCCTGTCTCTGTTAAGCCTCAGCTGTTCGTTACCGAGTTGACCGAACCCGCTGAAGGTGTCAAGCCGGGCGAGCGTTGGCTGGTCTATCAAGTCTTCTACGGCCATGATCCGAAGTCGTTGACCCATGCTGGGGACAACGCGTTTGGCCATCAAGGAGACTGGGAACGGGTCGATGTTGTCCTAGATGCTGGCAATGTGCCGCTTCGTGTCCAGTTCCACGGGCACGGATGTGACGCGTTCGAGATCAACTGGCCCGACAACAGCGACCCCGCTGGTGGGCCGGTGCTATTCGATCGGCCGGCCAACGCGGCGTTGTCGTTTAGCGGCGCCGGCTCGACGCACCCGGTTGTCTATATTGCTGAGGGAACTCACGCCTCGTACGCGGAACCGTTCGAAGCGGTCGGCGTTCTCGGGTCCGGGCAACCCAACTCGACGTGTTCGAGCGGGTTTAGCGGCAAGACCGATGCCACTGGTGATGGCGGTACTGCGTGGCGAACCTGGGAAGGGCCACTTGTCGATCCGTCGACACAGTGTTGGTATCAATACGGCGGCGCTTGGGGTACTACCGGCGCCCTGGTGGGTTTTAGGTCTGACACGACAGGCCCGGACGGCCCACCGTGGAAGATGCGCGGTGACGCTCTCAGCGGACCTGGGGACGCCTGTTTTAACCATAGCGTTCATGTTGATCCGGTAGTTGGTTCGGTGTCAGCTGATTGGGGCACCCAGTACGTTATGGACGTGGTCGCGCCTTCTGGAACGACTGTTCTGGCCTACCTGGCATCGGTACCAGTTCCGCTCGGTGAGTTCACGGTCGACGCTGGCGGCAATACTCAAGTTGATGTTGTCATTCCGGTGGGGACGCCACCTGGGATGCACCGTCTCATCTTGATCGATGCGGCGACTGGGTTAGAGTTCTTTGTCAAACGGATCAGTGTCGACGGACCGGTTGAGTGCCTATCGGAGCCAGCTCCCGGTGTTGCTGACATCGACGGCGACTTTGTTATTGATGAGTGTGACGACAATCCCTTTGATGGCCCGCTCGCTGACGCAGATTTTGATCTCGTGTTGAACGACGTAGACAACTGTCCGCTGACGCCGAATCCTGGCCAGGAACGGATCGCTGAGCGGTCGGTTGGAATCGCATGCGATTTTCGTGAAGGCGTTAACCCAGCACCAACGATTATTGCGCCCGAGCTATACCCTCTGCCTCCGGCGGTGCTCGATGATGAAGCTGTCGTCGAAGCCGGTGAGAGTATCGAAATCGACGTGCTAGGCAACGACATTGATCCTGATGGCGACACCGACGAAACGTCGCTGATCATCACTCAGCAAGGGTCTTTGGGTGTCGCGACGGTGATCGACGACGGCGAAGGCGGCCGTTTGGTGTCCTATCTTGGCGGCATAGCAGGCGGTGTCGACACGGTCGGCTACAAGGTTTGTGACGACACGCAGCGATGCGCTACCGGCGTCATAGTCGTTACTGTGATCGGATCCTCTGATTGCACTATCACCGGTACTAGCGGTCCAGATAACCTGACCGGCACCGACGGCCCAGACATTATCTGTGGCCGCGGTGGAGCCGATGTGATTAATGGTCTCGCTGGCGACGACATCATCTTGGGTGGACGGGGTGCCGACACGATCAACGGCGGTGCTGGCGACGATAGGATCTCGGGCGGCCGCGGTAACGATAGTATTGAAGGCGGTGACGGCGCTGACACGTTGAACGGTAACCGGGGCCAAGATGTCCTTCATGGCGGTAACGGCAACGACACAGTGCGTGGCGGTAAACACTCGGACACTTTGTTTGGCGACGCCGGAGATGATTTGATGTTCGGTGGTCGGGGTGCTGATGAGATTCGTGGCGGTGATGGCGCAGATCTGATTCGTGGCCGCCAAGGTCCTGATGTGCTACGCGGCAACGATGGCGATGACACCATCTATGGCGGTCGAGCCGGTGATGAGATTCGTGGCGGTGCTGGTAACGACACGTTGTACGGCCGTAGCGGTAACGACCATCTCATTGGCGGGAACGGTGATGATTTGCTGTTCGGTAACCGCGGCGACGATGTTTTGGAAGGTCGTAGCGGGGTTGATGAGGCTGATGGTGGCCGCGGCTCTGATTCATGTTTCGCTGAGACAAGCCGAAGATGTGAATAATGGCCCACCAGCGAAGATTCCGACTGCTTCTGCTGCTGATAGTTGGTTTTACTGCCGCGGCTGCTAGCTGCGAAGACCAAGATGGCGCTGTGACGTTCTACAACGACAGCGACGAGACCATACTGTTCTTGCCTGGTGGATCGACTCTTGAGGATGCGGTTCAGTTGGGGTCATGGAACCCAAGATCGTTAAGGCCCGGTCATATTGCGGGCAGCTCTTTTGATGTTCACACGGGTAACGGTCGCCCAAGTCGCCATGAGCCATGGTGCGTCGACACTGTCTACTTTATAGTAAAATCGAAATCAGGCCGATTCTACCAATCGGATTTGAATGCTGAGGTTCCTGATCCTCCGTTTGAGGCCTCAGACTTAGAAATCTTGGAGCAGCTAGGCCCCGGTTGGTGTTGGCCCGAACGATTCGCG
>CBERPN010000368.1:0-3905 GCA_965524675.1 uncultured bacterium | reverse complement strand
ACGGCCCTACCTTTCTGGGATTACACCATCACCTCGAGTGCCTGCCCTTTCCATGGTTCTGGCCACCGGGAATTCCTTACGCACAAGGCCGTCACTTCCTCGAAACGGTCAAGGCAGCCAACCCTCGCCTGCTGATCAGCTCCGGCCATACCCACCGAAACCGCGCGTATCACCGTCGAGGAGTCCTGATAACAGAGGTTGGCTCCCCAAAGGATTACCCGGGTGTGTGGGCTGGCTACAGCGTCTATGAGGGCGGCATCACCCAGACGATCCGCAGGGTCTGCGAGCCGAGCGCTCTTGCCTGGACCGACCCCACCCGAAAGGCCGTCGGGGGAATCTGGGGCATGTGGGCTCCCGGACATATCGATCAACGCTGCATCAGCCACACCTGGACCTGACGAGGCCAGACCGACTCAGGGTTAGTTGAAGGCGCCGAGTTCGAGGCTGTAGTTGCCCTGTTCGTCGGTGACTTCGAGAACTATTTCGCGAGACCGTTCAATATCGGCAGCCGTGCAGGTGAGCTTCATCCCGACCTCGAGCACCCGCAGTGGCGGCTCGCCGCATTCGACGGTCGTCGGCACGCCCAGTTCGGCCTCAAAGCGATCGCCGAGCTTTGCTGAGGTCTCGACTACATCGAAGAGCGTTTCGGCCAAGGTTGCGATTACACCACCCTCAGCATTGGTTTGCTCAATTTCGATATTTACTGACACTCCACCAATTCGAGCGGTGCAATGGGCGGTAACACCTTCGCCGATCTCGATCGGCGACGGGCATGCCAAGCCTTCGAGCAGGTCTGGCTGGTCGGGTAACACCGCCTCGGGAATTGCTTGCAACAGCAGCTCATCGTCGAGTCGATCAGACCCGCACGCCGACAGGGCGATTGCCATCCCGCCGAAGACAGCCAGCGCTAGTCGGCGAGGGCTATGGCTTGATCCCACGACATACCCTCCTCGATTCGCATTCGAAACTGCATAACGTGACGGGGGCGGTTCATAGCGAACACTCCGGTCAGTTTTCCGTCCCGCCCAAAGATGCTGGCGAACCGGCGCTCCGCAAGAGATCCGCTGACCAAGAAGGTTTCGTCGTCTAGTCGAGGACGGCCAGCCATCTGAATCTTGCGATCGTACTGATCGCTCCAGAACCAAGGCACCGGCCGGTACTCGGGCGCCTGAGCAGCGTCTAGAAGCAGACGCCTAGCTGCTACCCCCGACTGTTCGACGGCGTTGTCCCAATGCTCGACGCGCATCGATTCATCAAATCTGCTGTTAAACCAACGTGCCACATCGCCAGCTGCGGTAACCCTCGGAGCTGCTAGACAGGTCGCGTCGCAGACAACTCCATCATCCAAGTCGAGCCCCGAGCCCTCGAGCCATTCGGTATTTGGGACCACCCCAATTCCAACCACGACTAGATCGGCAGCAATCTCGCCACCGTCCGAGAACTGAACCCCTTCTACCCTCTGCTCGCCGACGATTTCGGTGACACTGATACCACAACGCAAATCGACTCCGTGATCGCGTTGAAGCTCGCCGCAAAGTCCACCGATCTCGGGTCCGAGGACTCGCGCCATCGGATAGTCAAGCGTCTCGACGAGAGTCACGTCGATACCGCGTCCGCGCACCGTCGCGGCGACCTCGGCTCCGATGAAACCGGCCCCAATAACCACTACCCGGCACGGACCCCGATCGAGTGCGGCGGCCAGAGACAGGCTTTCGTCGCGTGTGCGAAGCGTATGAACCCCATCAATTCCCTCGAATTGAGCCAGGGTTCTAACCCGCGCTCCGGTAGAGATCATTAGGCCATCGACCTCTCTATCGACAGCTCCGTCGAGCGAGAGCCTCCTGGTCGCCAAGTCGAACCCAGTCGCGACAACCCCCGGCGAATATTCAATGGCGAGTTCTGTTAACCGTTGTTCAGAGCTGAGCTCGATTCGGTCGGCTTCCCAATCCCCAGCCAAAACCTGCTTGGAGAGCGGGGGGCGATCGTACGGCAGCCCTTGCTCGGCACCGATTAGGCGGATCGGACCGTCAAAATCTGCTCGACGGAGTGCTTCGCCACCCCGCAGTCCGGCGAGCGAAGCGCCGACGATCGTAATGTCCTGTACGGCATGGGGCACCGGTTCTGGCCGAGCTGCTCAGTCTTCGATCTTGATGGCCTGTTTGGGACAGCGCTGAACAGACTCCTGCAGCTTGGCTCGTTGGTCCTCACCAGGATTCTCGTTGAGCACATAGAGAAAATCGTCGTCTCTGACTTCGAATACCTCTGGAGCTATCTGCATACAAACCGCATTGCTCTCGCAAAGGTCGTAGTCGACAACAACTTTCATGGCGGACCTCCAAAGATCGTTACCCAGGCTGCACCATACCCCGAGCAAAGAGCGCACTAAACCCCAAGCCCGCAAATGTCGATAGCGAAAACAACCTCATTTCCCCCCCTAGGCGCTTGCTCCTAGCGCCGAACTCGAAGCTTCGTGACGAAATCCAACAATTCTCTCCGTTCCCTCTCAGGTCAGCTCCGCTACCTAGCGACTGTCGCCCTGCTTCTTAATGCTCTCTTCGCGACAGCAGCTCCTGCTGCAAGCGCCGACGATGGACCGGCGGTCGTGCACAGCGATGCCCTAATCGATGCCCGCGCCACGATCGTCGTGCGAGGCACCGTTACCGCTGAGAGCACGATCGAACTCATCGACGGCCGATTGTTCACGGTCTCAACCATCTCGGTCGACACCGTGCTCCGTGGGGCGGCAGGTTCTACTGTGCGGGTCTTGAGCGAAGGCGGGCGAGCGAAGGACGGAACAGGACAATCCACCTCGGCCCAGTCTCATCTCGAAGGCGGTCGTCGCTACCAGCTCTATTTGATCGGTCTACCGACCGAAGTAACGTCTGTGGTGGGCATCGAGAACTCTGAAGACCTGCTCGGAGTGGTAGGCGACGAGGGGGCTCTACCACTCGCTTCGACCGATGGCACCGGCGGGCCGAGGGTCGTAGATTCCAATGCAACGGGCGACTTTGTTTTGTCGCAATACAACTGGGTCACCCACACTCCCGAACCAATCCCATACTCGGTGAACATCGGGAGTCTTCCGGTAGGCGGAGCCTACGATGCCGTTAAGGCGGGCTTGGAAGCATGGATCGATCAGTCGGGTCCTTTGAGCTTGTCGTTCAGCTACGTCGGCAATACCGGGGTAGCCGAGCGAGCGCTCGATGGGCAGAACGTAATCTTTTGGGCCGCCACTCCTGATCCTTCTCACACCTACCTGGCGAGAACAAGTGTCTGGTTTACCCAAAGTGGTGCATCGGTAGAGATGGACGTCCAGTTCAACACCGACTATCTCTGGGCGACGACGCCAACCCCCGGCAGATACGACATCCAATCTGTTACGACCCACGAAGCCGGGCACATCATTGGGCTAAGCCATGTGGGCGCATTCAGCGAGGTGATGTATCCCTCACAGAGTTCTAATTCGACCAAACGAAACCTCGGGTCGGGCGATATCTCCGGAGTGCAATCGTTGTACGGGACCGCGACCTGCAATGGCGTCGCTGTGACCATCGCTGGGACTAACGGCAACGACATTCTCGTCGGTTCGGCCGGTGACGATGTCATCTTGGGTCGTTCCGGGAACGACACGATCTATGGCAACGGCGGCAACGACATCATCTGTGGATCCACTGGGAGCGACACGATCTTCGGCGGCGAGGGTGACGACACGATCATGGGCGATGGCGGCGACGACGTGCTGCGCGGCGGCGACGGCAACGATCTCGTCTATGGCGGGTCGGGTGACGACAACATCAAGACCGGCAAAGGTGACGACACCATCTACGGAGAATCCGGCAACGACGACATCAGCGGCAACGGCGGATCCGACACGATCTTTGGCGGCGACGGGCACGACGATCTGT
>CBERPN010000367.1:0-3915 GCA_965524675.1 uncultured bacterium | reverse complement strand
GGCAGGTGGCCCCCAGAGGGGCCACCTGCCCGACCAGTTCGGGTGGTTATCCGATTAGGGCGTTGAAACGGGTTTCTAACTCGATCTCTTCGGCGTCGGCGAGGCCACCCCAAGTGAACAGACGTCGCTTGGTTTCGTCGTCGGGGAATAGGATCGGGTTCTCGGCAAGCTCACCTGCTCCGATGCCGGCTAGTGCGTCGGCCACACCGATTACTGGCGAGATGTACTGCACCCAATTTGTGATATTGGCCGCATTGGCCGGTTCGTACACGTAGTTCATCCACAACCCGGCGGCGGCACGATTTGGTGAACCCTTTGGAATTACCATCGTGTCGAACCACTGGATTGCACCCTCGTCGGGAATCACGAACTGGATATCGGGCCGCTCGCCTTGCAGAAGCACAGTGTCGCCCGACCAGGCCATCGATGCGGCATAGGCACCTGAAGTCAGACCTTCGGCGAACTCGTTGGCGGTGAATGCAGCCACCCGCCCGTCGCGAACCTCTTGTTCGATTCGATCGAGCCCGGCGTTGGCTGTTTCGGCGGTTGGGCGAGAGGGGTCAGCGCCGTTGAGCAGCATTCCGAAACCAACCGTCTCGCGCATCTCGACGATGAGGCTTACCTGCCCGTTGAGGTCGGGCGAGAAGAGCTCGGCAATACTTCGAATCTCGCCGCCGGTGAGCTCGGGATTGTAGGCGATGCCGGTGATGCCAGCTTGCCACGGCATCTGAAAACGCGAGCCGCGATCCCAGTTGTTGGTGAGGTAGGCCGGTTCGATGTTCTTGTGGTTAGGAATCAGCTCGAGCGGTAACTGTTCGGCCCAACCACGGGCGACCATTCGAGCCGCGAGCCAGTTGGTGGGGACGATGATGTCGTAGGGAAGTGTCTGACCCTTGCTGAGCGCTGGTTCGACAATCGTGTTCCAGGAGCCTGCGTTATCCCAACCGTCCTCGTAGCTAATCTGCATAGCGAGTTCGCGTTCCGCGTTGACGACTGTTGGTTGTCCACCGTCGTCGTCCTCGTCGATATACAGCTCCCAGTTCAGGATGCGAAGACGATTCGAGGCTCCTAGGTTCTCCGACCGAAACCCACCGGCAGTGCTACATCCGGGTAGTGCGCCAAGACCGAGCGCTGCTGCGCCGCCAGCAGCTCCGCGAATGAGAGTTCGGCGCGAAACTCTAGGTGTACCTGACGGTGGCAGAATAGTACTCATCGATACTCGTTGATCCGCAGCTGGTAGCCCCAAAGCGCCAAAAGTGCGGCAACGATCGGCAGAGCGATCATGGCGAGTTGGAGCCAATCGAGTGTGTTGCGAGCCTCGCTCATGCCGTCGAGAAACTGTTCGCGGTTGTCGAGCAGCACGCTTTCGACAGCGGTGTTGAACCCAACAAACGCCGAGCCACCGCTACCTTGTGAGAGTTGCTTCGCCCCAGCGATGTCGTCAGCGTTCGCCAGCTTTAGTATTTCGTCGCTGACAGCTCGATATCGCTGCCAACGAATCTGCATCTCGGTTGCTGCCGCTTGCTCTCTTGAGCTATCGGCCTTGTCGAGTGCGCGGTTCAGTAAAGCGAAGTCGCCGGCTTCGAGTTCGGCAATCAGTTCGTCTCTGCGAATCGTGTCGATGTCGCTGCCTGAAATCAACGCCAGACTCTGTTCGGTGTTGAAGCGGTAGGCGGTCGTTTGAATATCTGAGGTGATAGCTATCGAGTCGTAACCGCCGTCGTTTGCGGCATCGGATTCAGTATTGCGATCGACGATCGACACCAGCATCCAAGCGGTCACGATCACCATGAGCAGGGTCGCCAGAACCAGCGGGGGATTGAGAAGGCGATGTGTTGCCCTGGATAGACGAAGTTGCAAGACGATGAGGATTAGGACTGCTAACGCGGCGAATGCAGTAGCGATGAGAGCGAGGTCTACACCGCCAGCTTCGTCTTGGTCGAGACGATCGCGAGCCCTCTGAGTAACCGATGCAAGCTCGGGGTCCATGACGTCGCGGGTTAGGCCGAGAGCTTCGCTGAGGGTCTCGCCCGCACCCTCGATTCCCTCGGTGTTCGCAAGACGTGACGCTTCAACCAGACCCGAATACCTAGTGAGCTGCGAAGTAACGCGCTTGAGCGAGTCGTGCGCAGCCTCATCGTCGCCTATCAGGCGAGCCACTTCTTCGATCTGCTGGCCTGCTCGATCGATGGCCTGTTCGTAGAGGCGTTGCTGTTGGGGATCGCCTTGGCCGCCGGACAGGAACACCGATGTGGCAGCCGAATCGGCTTCGGCGAGGCTCGCCCGGATATCTTGTACGGCAATGAGTACCGGTGCGGAATTGTCTTCGACCCGATCGGCGCTGGTGGTCAAGATGAACGCGGCGATCGCCGCAGCTACACCCGAAATGGCGATTGCAGCAAGACAAATCAGCGAGAAGAGGCGGTAGCGAGCGGGAGTGTTGACAGATCTTGCATCGGAGGGCGACGCGAGTGCGGTTGGTGGTTGGGTAGCGATGGCCACGAGGTCAGCCAGTGCCTAGAAGGGATAGGAGCACGCCCAGACGTTAGCCGGTGAAGTGCGCGAGCCGCCGTGCCAGGCCGACTATAGATGCCAGCCCGGCCAAGCCGAGAGCCGTCTGGACCCGGCGCTGACTGCGAACCACGACTTCGCTTGGGATCTTGTTGTTGCGGGCACAAAGGATCTTCCCGGCGCTACGAGACGACAGGATTGAACCCGCGGAGCCGACCGACAGGATCGAACCCGCGGAGCCGATCGACAGGATCGAGCCCGCGGAGCCGATCGACAGGATCGAACCCGCGGAGCCGATCGACAGGATCGAGCCCGCTGAACCGATTGATAAGACGCTGCCAATCGAGCCAACCGAGAGAATCGAGTAGGCAGAAAGCACAGAGTCAAGCGATTCAAATGAGAATGAGGTCCTAAGCGAGCCCAACCGCAAACTCATTCGACCGGTTTGTCTCGCCGGTAGGGTCGACCGAGTCTGGATTGTGGCGAGTGGCACGGATGCATCCTTGCACGGCATTGCATCGACCTGTGCTTCTTCGTCGATGTACGATCGTGCGACCGGACTTAGCTGACAGGACACTAGGAGTTGGAGACCGAACAGATCGACGAGCTGTTAGCGAGGTACAGGGCCGCCGAAGGACGAATCGCGTCAAACCTTGTAGAGCTCGACAGCCTTCCGACCTACAAGATTCTGTCCGCTGGAGGACTTGAAGGAAAGACGCTGCTCCAAGTCGGGGCCGCGATGGCCAAGGCACCCGATCTATGGCGCTGGCTTAGCCAGCTGCAATCGGTGCTCAATGACGCCGACGAGATACGGGCCGACGGCCGCATGAACTCCGGTCGACGCGAGCGGATCGCCGGACTTCTCACCGGTCGGTCCATTCTGCTGGCTGTAGACGAGACCCCTGTCGAACAACGCGACCTACTCGGCGTGGCCAGTGCCGAGATCCGTGTGACCATCGACCACCTGCTAACCCAGATGCGTCAGACCTACGAGCCGCTGCGCGATTCGGTCGCAGCGGTCGACCGAGTCTGGACCGAGGTCGTGCCTAGAACCGATAGCGCCGACACGACGCTTCGTCGCCTAAAGGTAGAGGTGACTCGGCTCGGCGCGGTCGAGCCGACCGTCGGCGCACTAGAGCGCCTCCTCGATAAGGTTCGCAATGCTTTGGCGAACGATCCGATCTCGCTGGAGGACGGCTATGGCGCCGAACTCGATGCGGCCGTTCTCGACGCCACCGGTCAAATGGCTTCTCTGGCGAGAGGCCACGATGAGTTGGAGGGCGACATCGCCGATGCCGAAACACTGTTGGCCGAGCTGCGCGTGCTTAGAAGCCGGGCGGCGATGGCCCACACTCAGTCGACTAACAAGATCCTCGATCCGAGGGGGCTAATCCCAACGCCAAA
>CBERPN010000366.1:0-3932 GCA_965524675.1 uncultured bacterium | reverse complement strand
TTTCTCCGACTTCACCTCGTTTGTGCTTCTGCCCGCCGACGATAACGACGAGCACCTGTTTTGGATGCAATCGACCACCGACGGAGATACGGCATTTTTGGCGCTGATGCCGTGGGCTTACTTCGAAGACTACGAACCTGAACTCTCTAATGAGGAGCAGCGATCGCTTTCTGCAGAATCGGCCGAAGATCTACTCGTACTGACACTGCTTACTATCTCGCACTCTCCAGCAATGGTGACCGCGAACCTCCTAGCACCAGTGATCGTCAACCAAACTGCGAGTCTCGCCCGTCAGGTTGTCTTAACGCAGGACTACCCCACCAATGCCGACCTCGCTGGCCCTGGTAACGACTCTCGCTAGCTAAACAACTGAAGTCCTAAGAGACTCTCCGCTGCGGTCGAGACTGCTTGTGATGGATTCCAACGAAGCACCTGAGAGTTCTGTGGTGGACAGCCCGATCGCGCCCGACGAGCCACCGGAAACCGGACAAGCGGCAACCCTCGCCGAGGCTCTCGGCGAGGACGGGCCCGGATTATTGGACGAGATCAGCGCTGAGCTTGCCGACGAGCCCGCCCGACGAGCTGAAGACGATGTTTCGGCTCCGGTCGCGGACACAGGCGCTAACGATGTTGCCATCCACCAGTTCGACAAGATTGAAGGATCCGAGCGTCGGGGAGCGATGGCTGACCTCGCGGTGCTCAGCGAACTCGAGGTCGTGGTGTCGGCAAGACTTGGGAGTACTCAGGTCTTGCTTAGGGATCTTCTATCGGCATCGGTCGGATCGATAATTCAACTCGACCGACGCGTGGGTGAACCGGTAGAGCTGACAGCAAATGGGGCGGTCATTGCGCACGGCGAGATCGTTACGGTGGATTCATCGTTCGGTCTGCGCATCACTTCATTGGTAGCCCAGGACCGGCGCTAAAATTCTTGGTCAAGTACTCAACTATTTGGCATTTTGGACGAGGCTGATAATTCTGGGTCAACCTTCCTTTTTATCCTCACAAACGTCTGTATTTATCCGAATAATCTGGTGTGACGACATCACCAGACACACTATCTACCCACACACCCCTCGCCCACGGCGCGCCGGATCCCAAGCCGCTGACCAACGATCAGCGAGCAACGGTCGAGTCCAATATGGCCCTCGTCGAGCACTTGGTGAACCGACTTATCCGGGTCCTGCCCAATCGCCTTGACCGCAACGACCTTGTTCAGGCCGGAATGGTCGGGATGATCGAAGCGGTTCGTCGCTTCGATCCCGACCGCGGCGTCGCATTCTCGACATTTGCCGGTCGCCGTATAGAAGGCTCAATTCGCGACTCGGTGAGGCGAGCCGACTGGCTCCCAAGAGCACTGCGAACCGAAGCTCGCCGCGTCGCGACCGTCGAAGGGGCCATGACCTCGGACGCTGGGCGACGCCCAACCTCGGACGAGTTGGCCGACCGGGCAGGAGTACAGGCCGACAGAGTTGAAGAGCTTCGCATTGCGACCCGCGCCGCTGAGATCCGTTCGCTGGACTGGACCAGTCGGTCATCGGAGTCGAACTCGACGCTTCGCGACAATCTACCGAGCACCAACGCCAGCAACGACAGCATCCTAGAAGAGCGAGAGCTTGTCGCATACTTACGTGACGGCATTCGAGTGCTCCCCGAGAAACACCGCCTGGTAATCATCGCCTATTTCCTAGAGCAAAAGCAGATGGGCGAGATCGCTGAATTCCTTGGCGTAACCCAATCGCGGGTCTCCCAAATCAAAGAAGAAGCCGTTCAGCTACTGCGCCACGGCATCCGTTCGCAGTACGCCGAGGTTGAGGCTCCCGATGGGTCCAAGCGAGCTCGGGCCCAGATGGCCGACCACGCAACAGCCATTCAATCGCAGCGCTCCCCGCTCTTACGCCTCGATGACGACTTTATCGACGTGACCGACCTCATCGACGACGATCCCGCCTACCAAAGCTTCGTGAGCTATACCTTGGCAGATTAAGCGCTGGTAGTACACGAGCAACGGCCAAAGCCTCAGCGTTGCTGAAGCTTGTCGTGGCCCGGACCACCACGAAGCTTGTCGTTTCCGGCTCCGCCGATGAGGACATCAGCTCCAGTATTCCCGCGGAGCAGATCGGCGCCGGCATTGCCGATTAGTCGATCAGACCCGGGACCGCCCAAAAGAACATCGGCCCCACGGCCGCCCTGTAGCAGATCATCACCGGCATCGCCCTGCAACCGGTCGTCACCTCGACCGCCGAGCATCTCATCGCTTCCTGGGCCACCACGCAGATCGTCGTCTCCCTCGCCGCCTATGAGCTTGTCGGAACCGTCGCCGCCGAGCAGTAGGTCGTCGCCCACTCCACCGGCGATGCTGTCGCGTCCGGACCCGCCGATCACAGAGTCTGCGCCTACCCCTCCAATAAGAATGTCGTCGCCGCGCCCACCACACAACTCGTCGTCGCCCTCAAGACCAGAGACCCAATCATCGCCAGCACCTGCCCAGATCACGTCATCGCCCGCTGTGCCGACCAAGACGTCGTCACCGTCAGTTCCAATGAGGGTTGCCCGAAGCTGACAGCTAGAGGGGACTTCGTAGAGGTCATATAGCCGATCGAGATCACCCGGACTGAGCGATCGCTGCGCTTCACCGGCAGCGAGGCGCGGATACATCACCGCCCTTTCGTCGGCGACATGGCTCAGGCCAAGAACATGGCCGACCTCATGCAGCATCACCGATCCGAGATCGTAGGATCCGCTGTTACTCGATGAGCTACTCCAGGAGTACGCGCTGTTCAGACGTATGTCGAAATCGGTAACTTCTCCTTTGACGTTGCGCCAGACATAAGCCCTTGCGAGATACTTCTCGCCCTCCGGCGCTTCGTCCCAGAAAACTACGTTAACCCCGTCGGCGGCAGCGACCGTAATACCCACCTTGCGCTGCTCCACCCATTCGAAGCCGAGCTCTGCAGGCGATGACCAAACAGTAAACGCAGCTTGAATAGCAGCATGGGCCCGCCCGGGGTCGAGACCTGTCGGCGCCGAACCCGAGTTAAACGACCAAGGTATTCGGGTTCGTTTCTGGCTCGACCCAACAGGCCACCCCGAAGCTGGCGTCAGCGACCCGAAGAAGTTGTGTTGGATTGATCCATTGCCGATGACGGCGCTGTGGATCTCATCGTCAATGACGATTTCATGCGCCGATCGGGGGGTTGCCTCGGCAAGCGGTGCGAGCAACCCAATAATCGACAGCGTGGACGCGACGGCGACAAGGACTCGACGGAATCGCGATCGTTGCTTCATGGCCCCGCATCTTCGGAGCTGTCGGCGTCCCTATTAGATGCCGTTTTTCACGGTTCTGCTCGAACAACCCTGCTCGCAAGGCATCTCTCGGCTGCAAGTAACAGCGATCGCGCACAATCTTCTTTGGATACTAAAGACGATCGTCTGGTTTCCGAAAGAGCACTATGGCCCAGAAGATTCAGTTCGTCCGGCTTACGGACAGCAATGCAAAGTTTACTCCACGGTCGCTGTCGTTCGCCCTTAGCCGGATAGGCATAGCTCTCAGCGCGCTCGCTGTTCTGATCTCGGCATTCGCGATGTCCCCCGACCTCGCCGGGGCGAATGGTGACACCACGGCTATTCCCGTGTGGGACACGGCATGGGACATGCCGACTAGGGCGACCCTCGAAGAGGTAGATCAATACTTCGACCACCTCGCCGATGCAGGGTTTCACGGCGTCTGGTTGTCGTACTTCAACCAATGGAGTCTCGAAGGCAAGAACCAGTACGGCGACAGCCCTGCGCATATCGACGAACACGGTGCGATCGTGTTGAATCAGCGCCATGCCACCCTCATGGTGGAGATCCTTGATCGCGCCGATAGCCGTGGTCTCGCGGTCGGGATGGTTGCGATGTGGGCCAACTCGTATGTGAACGATTTCGAC
>CBERPN010000365.1:0-3940 GCA_965524675.1 uncultured bacterium | reverse complement strand
TCGCTGAATCGTCGGGCCACAGCCCACCATCATCGCCGACTCAGCAAGCATTCCCTCCACAAGAACACTTCTGCCACCTTAATCCCGGCCCAAATGGGGCGATCTTGGCGACGAGTTTATGGCGAAGGCTTCCGCCACATGATATTTCCCGAGGACGATACTGGTCGACAGTCCGATTGAGAAGGCATTAGGGACGCTTGATTAGGGACGTGTCTGACACCATCATCATGAGACGAAATCAGACCCGAGCAGGGTTCGTAAGGCCTGGTTAGTGAACTGATCGATCGTGTCGCCGTGACCACCGTTGCCGACTAGCACCATTGCGTCGTGGTCATTCAGAAACTCGACCTCGGCGTCGGTGAGTCTGCCAACCTGCTCGTCGGTTTCGCCGTATGCGTAGATCACGTTCGAGAGGTCGATGTTGTTGAGCAGCTCGAGGTAGCGGCGCTGGCCGAGACCGGCGGCGAGGCGAGCCATGTTGCGGTCGCCAGCAGGGCTTCCGGCACCCATACCCGCCTCCTCGATGGGCACTGGCAACACATCGGTTCCGTCGGCAAAGCCAGCAAAGCGGCCCTCGGCGAACTCCATCCAGACCTCGTCGGGCATCGCTAGACGTCCGACTTCAATCAGATATCCGTCCGCCACATTGCCCTGAGTGACCAGCAACTCTTGAACGATGAACGCTCCGAATGAGATGCCGACCACATAGACCAGCTTGCCCTGACCCTGAAATTCGTCCACGACAGCGGCGAGTAAGGCGACCGACTCTTGGTCGGCCGTTATTGCCTCGTCGAAGGTTAGATCGGCAGCGGTGAATCGGTCGGGGTCGAGGGTCTGAGCTTGGTGAACGTTCAGGACCAAGACGCTTTCATCGTCGACACTTCCAAAGATGCCGGCAAACTCCCCGGTCTCAAGCTGCGGTGTTGGACCTCCTTGAGCATTGACAACTACTACATCAGCATTCGGGTTGCCGATTGATTCCCATCGGTCGGTGGTGGTCACCGACCCAGCGCCGGACCCTCCACATGCCGAGGACAGGACCACTACGGCCATCAGTATTGCAAGCCATCGAGTTGAGCTAGCAGTTGAGTTCATTGAGTTTCCTGTTGCTCCTGTGCCGTGAACGCGTCCGCCACTTCGGCGCACGTCGCATACCAGACATTTTCGTAGTCGCGGGTGAAGCGGATGAACTCGCGCAGTGTGGCTAAGCGCATTGGTCTTCCCGTCACCTGGGGGTGCATGACAATTGTTGCAGCTCCTCCCCATTCGTAGAGCTCATCGAAACTGTCCTGCCAGATCGATAGAACAGCAGCCTTGGGAAACAACGGTCGAACGGCCGACATGCTCAGCCCGCCAAAGGCCCAATCATCAAGCTCTGGTTGCTCCGGAAGCTCGACCGGCCCCTTTGAACCATCGGCCAGAATATGGCGATAAGGGACAAAATCGTCCTTGAAACTGCTGTTGTAGAGGAAGCCGCGTTCTCGAAGCAGCCGCAGAGAAAGATCGCTCGACACACCGTCGGGAGGGCGGTATCCCTTTGGTCGAACACCCATCCGCTCCAAGGCCTCTAACCCCAGGTCGATCTCTCGCTCCACCATGGCAGGGTCGATTGGATCGGGGGCGTCATGGGTATAGCCGTGGTGCCCGATCTCGTGGCCCGCTTCGACGATCGTGGCCACGACGCTTGGATAGTTATCTACCGACCAACCAGGGATGAAGAACGTTGCGGTGATCTCTTCCTCGCGCAGCAACTCGAGAATCTTTGGTACGCCGACTTTGGCACCATAACGACCTATCGCCAACACACCTGGTAGTTCATGATGGCGCGAGTCGTTGGCCAACCACAGCGATTCGCCGTCAAAATCGAACGTTAGTGAGAGTGCACAACGAACGCTCTTAGGCCAGTCCACTATTCCTCCCTCATTGCGAAACTCCGTTTAGTTCATCTACCACAGCAATGAGATCGGCGGTCTGCACGAAGTCGGTCGCCAGTACTGTTGGGAGTCGGCCGCGGTCCGTTTCACAAGCCTGGACCCGTTCGAGCAAAGCGCTTCTACTATTGACGGCCGCAGCAGCCTCCCGAACCGGGATTCCCGTGGTGAGCCAATGATTGATCAAGAACAGTGGATTGTCGTCGTCGCCGCGATTCGGTGCGCAAGAGAACTCGCTACGTAGGGCGTAGGTAAAGGGGGTCTCGGTAAAGGCGGTTTCCCAAGCGTTCTGGTACCAACTATCGGCGCTGCCCTCATTCTCGGCATAGACAATGATTCGTTCATCGCTCGTGATGAGTTCGTCGAGAGTCGGAAAAGGCGTACCGGGTACGTGGGTGTGCACCCGTGAGCTAAGACCACTCGAGTCAAACGCCGTCATCATGTCAGAGGTGGTTATCTCATCTTGGATGACCATGAGGAGGACCTCGCGAGGGTTGGTCTCAAGCCAAAGATCGATTTCGGTCAATGTTGCGGAAAGCTCACTAGCTCCTAGGGCACAGAACCCATGGCAGAGCCATGTCCCGGGCTTGGGTTGATCATCGCCCAGGGCTGCTTCAATTACCGCGGACTGAGCGCCTTCGTTCCCGCCGTCGAGGCTCCCGTCGCCGCCCCAATACAACGCGTCGATCAGCAGAGCCCTCACGCCGTGATCGAGCTGGGCGACAATGTCTCCCGTTTGCATCGCCAAGTCCCAGCCGAGGTCGGTCGATGACATTGCGTTGTGGGAACCCGCGAACACGACCTCGTCGATCCGACGTTCGCAGAGTTCGTCGTGCCCGTTACACCTGCTCGAGGCCTCTGCTCGCTCGGCTGATTGAGCTGTCGACGCAAAGCCGATCACAGCAAAGAGTGTTGCTACTGCAGCGGCGAATACGTGCCGCTTCCCGAGGCTTCGAGCGGGCTCTACTTCACTCGGTTGGTCAAGGCGCGACAAACGACGTGCGGCGGGCAAGTCAAGAATGGTCTGGCTCAAGGCGCCGACGACGAAGAAGACCAGTACCAGCGAGGTACTCCAGCCGGGCCACAATAGGAAGCCGAGCAAGGTAGCGATCGCGACATTCGTTCGCACCCGCTGATGTGATTCTGGTGTCGCGGTCTCCTCGATTGCTGAAGCAATGCCCGACTGCGACCGCAAGCGAACCGCCCCAACAGCAGAACTGGTGAAGAGCCAGACCAGCAATTGACCGATTGCGGTGAGGATGATGATGGTTGTGACGACTCGAGTCGTCGGAGTCGACCAGAGAGCAAACGCGAGCACTCCACCCAGCCAGACGACGATTCGCGCCAAGGGAGGATTGTCACCAACTATCGTCGCAACCGACTGACCAGTCCGGGGTTTGCGATGCCAGATATCGCCCGGCAGTCGCCGTAGTGCGATCGCGGCCGGGCGGTTACCCAACAACAGACCGATCACGGCGAGCACGATGCCGTTGACCACCACACCGCGCTGTTGATGAGCAAAGTCGGCGCTTACGATCTCGGCGACCGCTAAGCCAATGGATGAACCGCCTGCGAAGGAGCTCAAGACCACAAACAACAAAGTGCTGACAACCACGGTCGAGATCACGGCGCCTGTGCCCAGAGCCAGACCACCGCGAACTAACGCTCGCCGACGGTCGGGAGCTAACAGCATCCCGAGCACCAGGCTGGCGACCGCAGCTAGCCCTACGAGGCCGCCGAGCGCTGGAATCGCCCGAACACCTTCGAGGAGGCGACTATTCGATGAGTTCGGCTCAGCTAATACGAACCGACCGGCGTCACTATCGGACACGAATTTGGCAACCCCTGCGCCGATGGTCGGTCCGCCAATCTCGCGACTGGTTCGAACCAACACAGCGCGCAGGTCAATAGTTACCTCATCGTTGTCGGCCGTTACCTGACGATGCACCTCGCGAAGTGCCGAGTCTCTGATGTCCACAGCGAGTTCGGTGTCGAGTACTCGAAACGCT
>CBERPN010000364.1:0-3951 GCA_965524675.1 uncultured bacterium | reverse complement strand
GTGGCCCGCACGGCCCCGGAGGAATCGACCCCCCGCGGCCTCCGTGGCCCGAACGGCCCGGCAGGAAGCCAGATATCGCTAAAGGTTTTCGATGCCTAGGCTTTCGAAATACTCGGCGGTTCGCTCGAGTCCTTCGCGAAGTTGGATCTTTGGTTCCCACCCGAGCAGGTCTTTGGCCTTGGTGATGTCGGGCTTACGCTGGGTCGGATCGTCCACAGGCAGGTCGTGGTAAACAATCTCGACTGAGGACCCAACTACTTCGAGCACCATCGTCGCCAACTCGGTGATGGTGAACTCGTTCGGATTTCCGATATTGATCGGACCGACCTGGTCGGAGTCGAGCAAGGCCAGAAAGCCCCGAATCTCATCCTCGACAAAGCAGAAGCTGCGGGTCTGGCTGCCATCGCCATAGATCGTGATGGGCTCGCCACGGAGCGCTTGCACGATGAAGTTTGAGACGACTCGCCCGTCGCGGGCACGCATACGCGGCCCGTAGGTATTGAATATACGAACAATGCGTACCGGTACGTTGTGGTAGCGGTGATACGCCATTGTCATCGCTTCAGAGAATCGCTTGGCCTCGTCGTAGACACCCCGAGGCCCAACGGGGTTTACGTGACCCCAATACTCCTCGGTCTGAGGGTGTTCCTGAGGATCGCCATAGACCTCGCTGGTCGACGCGATCATGAACTTAGCGTCCTTGGCCACGGCCAACCCAAGACTGTTGTGGGTCCCAAGACTGCCGACTTTGAGGGTCTGGATCGGCATATCGAGATAATCGATTGGTGATGCTGGACTGGCGAAATGCATCACTGCATCCAGCTCGCCAGGAACAAAGATGTATTGGCTGACATCGTGGTTCACGAAAGTAAACTTCGGATTCCCAAAATGATGTGCGATGTTGTCGACATTGCCGGTGATTAGATTGTCGAGGGCAACGACTTCGTCGCCTCGTTCTAGCAAAGCGTCACACAGGTGCGAGCCGAGAAATCCGGCTCCGCCCGTTATGGCAATTCGACTCATTAGTTGCGGCCGATGCCCTCGTAGGCGAAGCCGCGTCGGCGTACCGCTCCGCGGTCCAAAATGTTGCGACCATCGACAATTGACTTAGTCGCCATCGAATCGGCGATTTTGTCGAGGTCGATCCATTTGAACTCGTCCCATTCGGTTAGCACCGCGAGCACGACGGCTTCCTCGGCGGCGGCGTAGGCGTCGTCGACGACCTCGAGACCTTCGAGATCCACCGAACTGACGGCCGGGTCATAGCCACGAACGATCGCTCCGCTCTCGATGAGGCGGCCGATCACTTCAAGTGCCGGAGATTCGCGCAAGTCGTCGGTGCCAGCCTTAAAGGTGAGCCCGAGAACTCCGATCTTCTTCCCGTCGAGCGAACCGCCAGCAGCCGATTCGATCTTCTTGACGACACGGTCGAACTGCTCGTCGTTAACATCGATCACACCTCGCAGTAAAGCGAAATCGTAGCCAGCGTCTTCAGCGATGCGGGTTAGCGCCCGAGTGTCTTTCGGGAAGCACGAGCCACCCCAACCTGGTCCAGGGCGCAGAAATTGATGGCCAATGCGTTTGTCGTAACCCATGCCCAGCATGACGTCGTTCACGTCGGCTCCAACCGCTTCGCACACCGCCGCAACCGCATTTACAAACGAGAGTTTTGTTGCAAGAAACGCGTTGCTGGCGTATTTGGTTGTTTCGGCCGAAGCAGGGTCGGTAACCAGAATCGGAGCGCGGACGCCAAGGAACAACGACGCAACCCGAGTTGCCGCTTGCTGATCGTCGGCTCCGATGACGACACGATCGGGATTGAGGAAGTCGCCAACAGCTGAGCCTTCCCGAAGAAACTCAGGGTTCGAAACCACTGGACAGTCCGAACGGCCCAATGCTTCCTCGACTAGCCGGGTCGAACCGACCGGGACGGTCGATTTGTTGACGACGACTGTTCCGCGATCGAGGTGAGGTGCAATCTCGGCGGCAGCCGCCTCGATATAACTCAGATCGGCGGAGCCGTCGGCCCGCTGGGGGGTCGGCACACAAAGATAGACGAACTCGCGACCCGCAACCGCGTTTGCCGATCCGAGAATGAAATCGAGTCGACCCGCGTTCATCGCCTCTTGCACAATTGCTTCGAGACCTTCCTCGTGAATCGGGATTTTGCCCGCCTTGAGCATCTCGATTTTGGCTTCGTCGATATCAGCGCAGAGGACGTCGTGTCCTAGCGATGCAAAACAGGCGCCGGTGGTAAGACCTACGTAACCGGTCCCTATTACGGCGATGCGGCTTGTGAGTTCGGGAGCGTTCGGAGTTGATTCTTCCATATCTTCCATCTGAGGGGAGTACTTCATCTTCACTGACTTTCACTCTGAGTGAGGTTAGCAGGGCCTATCGACACGTTGTGTCCTGTGGGACATGACCTCTTACTTCGACACTTGTGGTGGTTGCCAGCGACGATGGGGAGATCGTGGTAGGAGAGGTAGTTGTGGAGTTGTTTTCGTCCCCATTGATGTCTGGGGTGGACGCGAGCAGGGTCGCGAACAGCTCACGAACCTCGTTCTCGGGACGAGGAAGAAAACGAATACCGGTAAAATCAGCTCCCACTATCAGCTCTATCGTCTCGGACTCGACCGTTGTGAGGCTCATATCGGGTAGAACTGCGAGAAATCTGGTGGCGAGCTCGGCATGGTCGCTGGCCTCTGGAGAGAAACGGATGGCCGTGTCGGTGGAGGCCTCGGTGCGGCCCGAATTGAGAACCGTGAAACCTCGTTCGCGCAGGTTGTCGACAGCGTCGCCTACCTGTTCGGGAGAACCCGAGCCTTGCGAGACCCGAATCTCTACATCGGCTGGTCGGTCAAAACCGCTGTTACCTCGGAAAACGTCGAGCACCGCCTGAACCTTCTTCCGGCTCAAGTCGACTCGCAGAATCTGGAGTCCTGAGAGCTCCTCGTCATCATTATCGGCGACTACTCCATTGTCGCCGGCTTCGCCCTGCTCAGCGGCTTTTTGCTGCCTGCGCTGCTGGCGTTTCTGCTTCTTGGTTAGTTCGGTCACGATCCTGTCGTCGGTGACCGGCAACTCGAAGCGCTGCAGAGACTCCGGATCAAAGTTCGCGAAGATGTTACCGAGATCGAGTAGATCCTGAATCGACAACGTGTCATCGAGGCCCAAGCTTCCACCGTCACTGGTGACGGCGTTGATAAGCCCGCGGATCTCCAGCGGGTTTCGTCCGGTTCGGTCGACGGTCTGCTCGAGTGCCAGGATCAGAAAGTCGCGTTGGCGCGCCGTCCGGTCGAGATCAGATTTGCCGTCGGTCGACCGCCAAGCGTCGTCAATAAATTCTTGGTAGTACTTGCGGCTTCGCACGTACGACAACGCAGCGTTGCCGTCGAGGGTCACACAACCCGATTGCTCGATGTCTAGGCCAGAACGAAGATCGCGTGTGGGGTTCTTGAAATAGATCGGCACGCCACCTATCGAGTCGATGACTCGGGCGAATCCTGCAAAGTCGACCTGCAGGTAGTGGTGTACGTCGACATCGAAGTAGGACTTCACCGTTTCTACGAGCAGATCGGGACCCTCAAGAAACGCCGCGTTGAGCTTTTGCTCCTTACCGTTTATCGGAACCCAGAGATCGCGGGGCAGCGACAGGACCGCGGCGCTGCCGGTTGCGGGATCGACGCGAAGCAACATCATGGTGTCGGCCCGCGACCGCTTTGCTTCAGTGGAGAGGTCGCGCCCTTGGGCGGCCGACGCCCCTTCATCGAGACGAGCCGCACTGTCGGAGCCGACGAGCAAAAAATTCTGGGGCTCGCCGGGTTCCACCTGAGGGCTCAGGAGTTGACTGGCCCCGATCGGAATCCGTGGCAGAGTCTGGATGGTTCGCTCGACCTCCTGGATCGACCACGCCGCCACCAGGCAGGCAGCGATCACCCCAAGGTTCAC
>CBERPN010000363.1:0-3958 GCA_965524675.1 uncultured bacterium | reverse complement strand
GATGTGGTCGGCCTCGGTGACGTCGAAGCATTGCAACTGGTTTTGACTCATGTTCTGACGCTATCAAACCCAACCGGGGTCGAATCTGGTCGCTATCGCGACCAGATTCCTCCCGAGTTCGGTGCTAGTGAGTCTTTTTGCTACTGAGCGGCTGCGGCGGCTTCTCGATCGGCGGCCACAGCGTCGAGTGACTCGAACTCTTCGCTCGTGTCTACCCAGTCTTCGAACTGAATCACTCCGATGTCAGTGAAGCGGTCGCGTAGCCAGCCATCGCCCGCATCGAGTAGCCCGAGCTTCTTACAATTAGGCACAATCTTGCTGAACAGCAGTCGCTGAAACTCTTTTTGCTCTTCGGGCTGGCCCATCTGGTGTTCGACCATCTTGCGAACATCGATGCCCATCCGTTCCCACACCTCTTGTTGTAGGAAGCGGTCGCGCATGCGCAGCGCTGCCTCGAACGCAAACTCCTGCCGCTCCTTGATCTCAGCCTGGTTAAGTCCTGCGTATACCTCTTGCAGACTGAGCACGCCGAAGGCGACGTGGCGCGCCTCGTCGCTCATCACATAACGAAGCAGCTTCTTGAGAAGCGGTTCCTCGGTGAGGGCATGCATGAAACCGAAGGCCGCAAGAGCTAGTCCTTCGACCATGATCTGCATACCCAGATAGGTGATGTCCCAACGACTGTCGTTGATGATGTCGTCGAGCAGCAGGCGAAGGTGGGGATTGATCGGGTATTCGCCATCGAGCTTTGTACCGAGGTACTTAGCGAAAACCTCGACGTGGCGAGCCTCGTCGACGACTTGGGTAGCAGCGTAGTACTTGGCATCGATCCACGGAACCGTCTCGACAATTTTCGCGGTGCAGAGCAGTGCTCCCTGTTCGCCGTGCATGAATTGGCTCAGCCGCCAGTTGACGCCTTCGGTAGTTACCTGCTTCCACTCCTTGTCGTTCATCTTGTAGAGCGGCGATTCAGGGTTTTTGCGAAACCACTCGTCCATTCCTGGATCATCAATTTCGACTACCCGTTCCGGGTCTACGTCGATCGACCAGTCGAGATCGGTCTCGCCATTCCATTGCGAGGTCTTTGCCTTCTCGTACAGCTTCGTGAGCTTGGCTCGTTCACCCTTTTCGTAGTTCCACGTGAAGATGGCATCAGCGTTGTCTTGGACTCGGTGGATCACCTCGTCGCGTTCGCTATCGGTAACCGAGATCTCCATAATCCGATCGACGTCGTTCGACTCTTCAATCGACGTGTATTTGGCTTCGGTACTTGTCACTTGGCTATCTCCTAGGAGTTTTCTGGGTTTCGTAGCTGTGGCGACGCACTTGCGATCACCCTGTCGATGAGCAACTGCCATTGCACAGGATCGGGCATCGGCAGGCCGATGACGCGACTGAGGAACATTCCGAGCCCAATCGAATGGCACAGTCGCACAATTGCGACGGTGTCGAGGGCTGGGTCGAACTCGCCGACCGCTTTTGCGTCATCGATTAATTTGGCCAACTGCCTTTCCTCATCCTGCAAGCGGCTCAAGAGTCGCTCGGATAGGTCGGGCTCGCGGCTCGCGGCCGCGAAGGTCTCGATCATCAGCGCGTCGCCGGTTTTGTCCTCGACGAGAAGCCCAGAACCGAGGGTTGACAATATCGTCGTGAGATCGGTAGGCGTATCGCCGCTGGCCAGGAGCCGTTCTAGCTCCTGTGGAATTCGGGCGGTGAGCGCCTCGAGCATTAAGTCGGACTTGCCTCGGTACTGGCTGTAAATCGCTCCGGTGGTGAGGTTTGCCCGACGAGCAATCTCAGAAACACCCGCACCCTGATAGCCACGCTCGCTGAAAACGTGCACGGCCGCGTCGAGCAAGCGTTCTTTCGTGTCGTCGGCCACGACCTTCATGATAACGACTATTATCTCACGGTCAAGGGCTGCTACTTCAGTAATCTGGCGTAACTTTGTTTGCTATGCACGTAGTAGGACTTGGAAACGCCATCGTCGACGTCATCACAAACGTCGACGACTCATTCATTACCGAACACGGACTCGAGAAGGGAGCGATGACCCTCATCGACGCCAAACGGGCACTGTCGCTCTATGACCTGATGCCTGCTGGCACAGAAGTTGGCGGCGGATCGGCCGCCAACACGATGGTTGGTATTGCCTCGTTTGGGACCGAATCGTCCTATATCGGAAAAGTCAGCGACGACGTGCTGGGGCAGACCTTTCGTGACGATCTCCGCAAGGCTGGCGTAGCCTTCGACATGGATTTGGCCAGCGACGGTCCGCCGACCGCTCGGTGTCTTATCCAGGTGACGCCAGACGCCCAGCGCACGCTAAACACGTTCTTAGGAGTTTCAGCTGAACTCGAACCAGCCGACGTAGACCTCGACCTGATTCGACGAGGCGACCTGCTGTACTGCGAGGGTTATCTTTACGACACTCCCCCAGCGAAGGCTGCGATCGAACTGGCGATGACCACCGCTGCACAAGCCGGTGCCAAAGTCTCACTCACGCTGTCCGATGGATTCTGCGTCGACCGTCACCGCCAAGACTTCTTGTCACTGGTCGACAACAACGTGGACATTTTGTTCGGAAACCAAGACGAGATCTGTTCTCTTTATGAGACCGACGACTTTGAACAAGCCGCTGCTCGTGTTGGCGCCGCTTGCGAATTGGTGTGTCTGACTCGTGGAGCCGCCGGTTCGGTGATCATCAACCAGGGAGCTCAACTTCATATCGAGGCCGCCGCTGTTGAAACCGTCGTCGACACTACCGGCGCTGGCGATTTGTACTCCGCTGGCTTCCTGCACGGCCATGCCATGGGCAAAGACCTGGAAGCTTGCGGTCGGCTGGCTTCATTGGCTGCGGCCGAAGTCATCAGCCACATTGGCCCACGGCCGCTAGTCTCTCTCGCCGATCTAGCAGCTCAGCACGGGCTGAACTAGCCAGGGGCTTAGCAGTCGGGTATCCAAGCCTCGCTAGACGCCCGCCGCCCTAACGCAATCGCCTTCGCAAAGAGATCGTCGTCGACCCTTACGGTCGGCTCCGGCCAGATGGGCAACAAAGACCCAGCCCGGCGCTCGCGCTCCACGACTGGTTCCTGCTGTCCGGTTTGTTTGCTACTTCTCCACGTGGTCACCGTTAGTGATCGCATGCTCCGCCTTCTTTCTAGAATGATTATCCGCTAGACGAGGTCCCTGCCACCTCGGTCCGATGCTCCAGCGAGTGGAAATATTTCATCGGACGTACCTAGCCAATCACACTCGCAGGCGTGTATGTGGCGAATTTGATGACAATTGGGCGTCATAACAGACCGAGCCTGGGTGCCACTAGTATCGCGACCTGTGATCGACCCACATCGACTTCCTCGCTCCGTCATTCCGAACAACTACCGGCTGCGACTCGAGCCCGACTTAGAAGCTGCAAGCTTTGAAGGTCGGGTAGATATCACCGCAGAGGTCACCAGTACGACGTCGGTGGTCGTGCTCAACTCGATCGAATTGGCCATCACCGACGTAGCTGTCGTCGAGCTCGAGTCAGGAACATCATCAGAAGTAAGGGTGAAGTCGAGTTTCGAACTCGACGATGAGCTTCAGCGCCTCACCATAAGCTGCGAACGCGACATTTCCCCTGGCCGAATCTCGATCATCGTCGAGTTCTCCGGTCTACTCAACGACCAACTCCGCGGCTTCTACCGCAGCACCTACAGCGACGAGGACGGCGACGAGCACACAATCGCGACTACGCAGTTCCAATCGACCGATGCCCGGCGGGCCTTTCCGTGTTTCGATGAGCCCGACTTCAAAGCGACATTCGACATAACCCTCGTTGTCGATTCGGAGCTACTCGCAGTCTCAAACAGCGCCGAGGTCAGCGCCGAGCCCAGCGGCGGAGACAAAGTCGCCAGAACCTATGCGACCACGATGAAGATGTCGACCTATCTGGTGGCATTCGTGATCGGCCCTC
>CBERPN010000362.1:0-3961 GCA_965524675.1 uncultured bacterium | reverse complement strand
GCTTTTGCCGAGGTTTGGGAATCACGTTGCGACACGGCATCGACCAGTGCTCGCCGTCGAAGCCGGGGTACGGCTCCATCACCATCATGTTTGCGATCTGTTCGGCGGCCTCAAACGACATCGCCCGCTTTTTGCGAACCGGAATATCGAACCCGCCGAGTTCTAGCCGGGTCGCCCCCTCACCAATTCCGAAATCGACTCTGCCGTTCGACATGAGGTCGAGGGTGGCCAAGGTCTCAGCGGTTCTGACCGGGTGGTTGTAGTTAGCGATGACCTGGCGAATTCCATGGCCGAGACGAATGTTCGTCGTACGGGCCGCTGCCGCAGCTAGGAAGACTTCTGGAGCCGAGGAGTGTGAATACTCGTCAAGAAAGTGATGCTCGACTTCCCAGGCGTAGTCAAAACCCAATCCGTCAGCGAGTACCACTTGCTCGAGCGCCTCTTGTAGAAGTTGGTACTCGTCGTCCTCAGACCACGGTCGGGGTAGCTGATGTTCGTAAAACACGCCAAACTTCATGTTGGCGAAGTTAGCCGCTCGTGGCTTTCGTTCACCAAACGACTGGAGACCCAATGTTTCGACACTGTGCAATGTTTCGCTGGAAGCCGGAGGTGAGCGATGAACAGAAGTCGGCCATTAGCGCTGGGCTCGACGCCCTGGTTCCACTCGCCACTAGCTATGTGCACGGCCCTGACGCCGCGGTCAACGAAGGAAACTGGGACTACGTCGTCATGGCGGAGTTCGATTCGGTCGAGCACTACCGGATCTACGCTGACGACGACGGCCACCAGACGCTAATCAATGATCTAATCAAGCCAGCAATAAGCGACCGAGCGGCTATCCAACTCGAGTTCTAGTGTGGCTGGAACACCTCTGCGGTGTTCCAGTCACAACATTTCGGGGAGGGGTTTGATCACTCCATGTCGAACATGGTGTCGAGGTCTTCATCGTTGTAGCAGCGGAAAGAAATTAGCGTCTGGGTATCGGTGATGCCCGGCTGTTGGGCAATACCTTCAGTAACGATTGTGGCTATCTCTTCGTGAGTGTTCACCGAGAGTGTTGCCAGCAATGAAACTCCACTACCGGCCACCGAGTGCACTTCGACAACTCCGTCGAGGCTCGCTAGATCTCGCCCTAAGCTAGCTATCTGGGCTGGCTCGGCGGAGATGAGTACGAACGCTTGGATCATGGCCGAATCGTAGCGGGTATTACCGCTGTGGCAATTATCTCCACAGTCGCCGCCGGGTCGAACAGCTCGGTTACCCCGAGCATGGCCATGGCCGGAAAGTGTTTACCGAGGTGCTTACGATGGGCCGCCCCGACCTCGTGCAGGCCATTGCGATACTCGCTCATCGTGGTGGTGTAGACAACCAACGACACAATGTCGGTAGGTTCGCCGCCCGCCGCCTTCAATGCCTCCACCACATTCCACAGCGCTAGGTCGTACTGCTGGTCGAATGTATCGCCCACTATCGCGCCGGTAATATCCGATGCGGTCTGTCCGGCCAAGTACACGGCACGGCCGTCGCTAGGTACGACAGCGTGTGCGAACCCCTTGGCTGGGGCCATCGTCTCTGGATTTATCAGTTGGTGCTGCGTGCTCATCGTCCGGTCCATTCGGGCTGCTCGGATGCGTTGAAGGCGCGATGAAACTCCGAGTGATCGTGGGTATTCATTAACAAGGCTTGGGTCATGGCCTCGAACTCGATGGCACCTGCCAAATCCATGTCGGCCTCGCGGGAGATCAGAAGCTTCGTAGCCTGATACGCGAGACGCGGGCCGTCGGCCAATCGGCGAGCAAGTTTGGTGGCCTCAGCCATTAGCTCGTCTGGCTCAATTACGCGGTTGGCCAGCCCCATCGTCACCGCATCGACGGCGACGATCGGATCTCCGAACATGAGTATTTCGGTTGCCCGGCCCTGACCCACCAGTTTGGGAAGCAGATATGCCGAGCCCATATCGCCGCCCGAGAGTCCGACGCTGGTGAATAGGAAGCGGAATTTCGCCCGCGGGACACAGAGCCGGAAGTCCGACGCGAGCGCGATCACCGCCCCAGCACCTGCAACGGTTCCGTTGATGGCCGAGATGATCGGGATCTGGCACTCGCGCATGTTCTGTATGACCGCGCCGGTCATGCGGGTGAACTCCAGCAACTGTTTCGCGTCGAACTTGAGCAGCTCGCCGATTATCTCGTTGACATCGCCTCCCGAGCAAAAGCCTTTGCCTTCGCCGGTGATGATGATGGCATCGATATCGCCCCGTAGCGGCGCCTCGACAAACAAGTCTCTCAAGTCGGCATAGACGTCGAAGGTAAGTGCATTGAGTTTGTCGGGCCGATTGAAGGTGATCGTTGCCACCCGGTCGTCGATAGTGAAGTCGAAATGCTCCCATTCTTGGGTGAACGGAACCGAAGCTCGAAAGGTCATGTCAATCCTCCGTCGAGCAGTATTTCATGCCCGTTGTGATCTGATTCGATAAGCCCAAGAACGGCATCGGCCACCTCGGCGATCTCGATGATGCGGTTGTGTGGGGTCGACTCGGCCAGCTTCGCCTCGGCTGAGGCCAAGCTGGTGCCGGTCTGTTCGGCGATGTTGGCGATCGTGGTTTCGGTCATATCGGTGCGGACGTAGGTTGGGCAAACACTGTTGGCTGTTACGCCTGTGCCCGCTACTTCGGCTGCAAGAACTCGCATCAACCCAACCACCGCATGCTTAGACGCGGCATAGGCAGAAATGTACTTCGCCCCCTCGAGCGAGGCTATCGACCCAACCGTGACCACTCGACCGTGACCACGTTCGACCATGCCCGCGATGACCGCACGAGTGCACAGAAAAGGTCCGGTCGCGTTTACCGCCAGTTGGCGGTCCCATTCGTCGAGGCTGGTCCGCTTCAAAGGATTGGAAGAGGAGATCCCGGCGTTGTTCACCAACACATCGATCGTTTCGAATTCAGCGAACAGTTCAGCGACTGCCGTCTCGTCAGTGACGTCGCACAATCTAACGACAGCCCCTGCGGGCGGCGTGGCCGGCTCTGAAGTTGCCACAGCAATCACACTGTAACCACGTGCTGCGAGTGCTTCGCTAATCGCCTTGCCGATTCCGCGAGTTCCGCCGGTAACAACTGCCGTTCTCGGCTGGCTGTTGGTGCTATCTGTATTCATAGGGCTGGTTCCTCCAGCCGTAGTTCTACGACGTTGCTCGACTCGCCGCGAAGTCCGGCGGAGTCATAGGGAATGACCCGATACCGAAAGCTCTGGTCTCGAACCACGCTGTCGTCGAGCAGTCGGGTCCGTGTAACCGAGGTGAGGCGCGAGAAATCTCCGTCGTCAACCGATCGCAGCACGTCGTATCCGGCAGCGTCTCCGCTGGGTGTTTCCCAGCTCAGGCGGATCTCCCCCAGTCGGGTTCGCCCTGACAACGGAGCCAGCTGCTGCCACTGGGTCGCGGCCCGCGCCAGTTCGTCGGCAGGTGGAGCCTGGGTTGAACCTTTTGGCCACAGGTAACAGACAACCGTGTTGAAGTTCTCGTCGAGCGACTTACAGACGTTGCAATAAATGCATGACACAACTTCGTCTGTTCGCCCGCTTTGAGACTTGGTAGGCAGATACGGATCGGCCAACAATGCTCTTGCCATCCCCACGATGTCGCATGCACCACGACCCAATACCTCATTGGCAAGAGCCACCGAGCCGATCTTGCCCGTTCCGAGAACCGGCGTCTGATATCTCGCTTCGCGCAGTGTCCTTCTCACCGAATCTGCCATCCAGATATTCGCGGCGTCGGGGTAACGATCGCCGGGCATGCAGCGATCGCCGGAGTAACCCGTGTATGGATAGAGCGGTTCGCCTTCGCGATGCACCGCATCTTCAAACTTTCCGCCAGCCGATAGCGAGATGTACGACGCTCCAAGGTCGGCGAACCGCACGGCGAACGCACCAGCATCGTCAACCGAATAGCCGCGCCT
>CBERPN010000361.1:0-4068 GCA_965524675.1 uncultured bacterium | reverse complement strand
TAAATCTGGGTGGCCAGATTGACCTTCGCGAGGGGTACTCGCGTCGTTCCATTCCGCTCGCCGACGCCGTAGCGCTGTGGCGCGACGCCTTGGCCGCCGCCGATGCGCTGCCAAAATCGAGCCCGTTGTTCGACGAGTCACTGCTCGTCTACCGCCCCCTGCTCGACTACCTCATCGGCCTTAACGGCCCCGACGGCTCCGAGGATACAGAGTAGAGCCCTCGCCGTTTCTGGCGAATACCCCGAGGAATCTGCCCCAAATCGACAGATTGGTTGGCGTTGGGGCGATGAATTGGCTAACACTTTGGTCTTAGGTGGTGTTCATTTCGAACATCGGGGCTGGCGAGACGGCGGAATCGTTGCGTTAGATCAAATCGATTCGACCTTACAGGGGAACAAAGAAGATGCTCACGCTGCTCTGGCGCGATCTGCAATACCGAAAGTGGCGGGTTCTATCGACCGTGCTGCTGATCGGCATCGTAATGACGTTGTTGTTCTTGATGACCGGATTGGTGGGCCAATTCAATCGCGAGCCCTTCCTCGCCTCGCAGCGAGCCGGAGATGATCGAGTCTGGCTGGTACCGGCGGGGTCGAGCGGGCCCTTCACAAGCGGCGAGATCTTAAGTGCTGCGGTTTTCGAACAAGTGCCTGGGGTTGAACCAGTACTCGTCGGCAGGGCTGCGATCGAAGGCAATCCGGTGATGCTCGTGGGTCGCGGCTACGACGGGTTTGAAGAACCGAAGCTTACCGGTGGCCGACATCCGACCGCGGCTGGTGAGTTGGTGGTCGATACTGTCACCGAGCTAGCGGTCGGAGATGAAGTGTTGGTAAGTAACCAACCGGCAGTCGTTGTTGGAACTACCCACGACGCGACCGTGCTAGCCGGGTTGCCCTTAGTGTTTGGTTCGCTCGACTTCGCCCAGACAGCGTTGGCGGCCGGCCAGCCGGTGGTCAATGCTGGGCTGCTCGCCGAAGCGCCAGCAGTGGTCCCAAGCGAACTTCGCCTCATGACCGGCGAAGATGTGGGCGAAGACGCTCGCCTACTACTTGAGAACGCCGTCGGCTCCATCACTCTTGTGCAGGCACTGTTATGGCTCATAGCGTCAGTGGTTGTAGCGGCTGTGGTTTACATCACAGCGCTCGAGAAGACTCGCGATGTCAGCGTGCTAAAGGCGGTGGGAGGGCGCAATCGGGCGATCGCGGCGACATTGTTGGGCCAGGCTCTTGTGATGACATTGCTCGGGGTTGCGCTCGCCGCCGTGCTGCAGAATTTCGTTCGGCCATTCTTTCCACTCGCCGTCAGTATTCCTGCGTCGGCCTGGTGGAAGATCCCGATCGCTTCAGCTCTAGTGGCCCTCGCCGCTGGTGCCGCGGGTGTTTGGCGAATATCTAAGACCCACCCATCGGAGGCATTCGGATGACGAGCGAGTCCCCTGTGCTTAGCGTTAGTGACCTCGTTGTCGAGTACGTCACCGACGGGTATGCAATTCGGCCGCTCGACGGTTTTTGCATGGAGGCCGCAGCTAGCGAACTCTTGGCGCTCGTGGGCCCATCGGGTTCAGGCAAGACCACCCTACTGTCGGTGTTGAGCGCCATGATTCCGGCCACCAGCGGAACCGTCACCATGAACGGAACCAATGTGCTGAAATTAGGCGGAAGAGAGCTCGAAGACTTTCGCCGATCCCAGATCGGAATCGTGTTTCAAGGCTTCAACCTGGTTCCATCGTTGTCGGCCCGCGAGAACGTGGCTGCACCTTTGCTGATAGCGGGTGTGCGCCGCGGCGAGGCGTTACGGCGGGCCGATGCAGTTCTCGACGAGGTCGATATGGCCGATCGTGCTCACCACCGGCCCAGCCGACTCAGTGGCGGTCAGCAACAAAGGGTGGCGGTGGCCCGCGGTTTGGTCGGTGATCCGAAGATTCTGTTGGCCGATGAACCTACCGCCAACCTCGATCTCATCAGCGCCGAAGCGGTCATTGGATTGCTTCAGGCGCTGCGCGACCGGGGCCGCACGATCATCATCTCAACCCACGATGCTCGGCTGCTTCCCGCCGCCGACCGAGTGGTCGAAATGACCCAAGAGCCAACCCAACCCGAGGAGACCTCCAAGCTTGCTAACTTTGCAGCGGGCGAGGTGATCTTTCGCCAGTCCGACCCCAGCGACTACGTGTATGAGATTCGTTCGGGGACGATAGAGGTCATCCGTGAGCTTGTCGGTGGAGGAGAGGAACGGTTGGCAACTCGTGAGGCAGGTAACTATGTGGGCGAACTCGGGCCGATCCTAGGCTTCCCTCGCTCGGCCACCGTAAGAGCTGTCAGCAAGGTATCACTCGCCCCGCTTACAGCGCACCAGTTCAAGGCTAAGACCAGCACTCACAGCCGCGGTAGCGATTGACACCAGCCGGTCGGCCCGGAATCGAGGTGACTCCGGGCCAACAGCTGGGGGGTGTTTGGGGGGATCTTGAAGTTGGCGCTACGCAACCCACCAATACTGGTAAGGGTCGCCTATTGCTAAGTGTCGCGCATCGCCCGGCTACGTCAACCCCAAGGCGTTGATTGCGACCGCTGTTCGCATTTGATGCCTAGCCGATAGCTGAAGGATCTTGTCAGCGGATCCGTGGTTCTATGCGCTTGCCGCTGGCGAACGTTTCTTGGCCTTGTGACAAGGCATCTGGGTCCATTCCTGTACTGAGAATTGCTGGAGCAATCGACATAGCGTCGTTGCGACCGAGATCGTTAGCGGCCCATATCGCGCGCAGGCTCGCTTGCACTGCGATGGGTGGTTGCGAGGCAATCGTGTTGGCGAGCCAAGCCGCGGCATCTCGAAGGCCATCGTCGGGGACTACTTCAGACACCAACCCAATGCGATGCGCAGTGCTGGCCGACATGCGCTCGTGGTTGCCCAGCAGGGTCAGCCGCAGAATCTCGCCGAGGGGCATGCGTTGGCGCATCTTCATCGGCTCGTACACCGCCGCCATGCCGTAGGTGACGTGTGGGTCGAAGAAGGTCGCACTCTCTGACGCGATGATGATGTCGGCCTCGGCGATGAGGTAGAAGGCTCCGCCGCAGCAGATTCCATTAACGGCAGCGATGACCGGCTTCCACAGATCGCACGATTTTGGGCCAAGGTCATCGCCAGGATCGTCATACATGAAGTTGTTTGAGGTTCCGTAGAGTTTGCCGCCACCCATAGCGCTCATGTTTTGGCTGCGGTCGATCCCTACGCAGAATGCTCTGTCACCGGCTGCGGCGAGGACTATCGCATGCACTTCATCGATTTCTCGAAATGCCTTCCAGGTGGCGCGAACCTCCGTCTGCATTTGGCTGTTGAACGCGTTCATAGCGTCGGGCCGATTGAGGGTCACCCAACCCACGTGGTCGACGATCTCCACCGCGATGGTCTCAAACGATGACGGATTGAACGAATCAGCAGCAGCAGCCATTGCAAAGTCGTAGCACGAGATACGACAGTGTCGTTACCTCAAGCAAAGAAGTGGAATTCTGCGCCTTCGAGTTCGTGCTCGATCGTGGCTTGATGATCACTAGCCGAGCGCGCCACCACTAGGCGATAGACACCGGGCTCCACATACCAGCCGGGTTCGCTATGACGCTTACTGGCTTCAGCTGGCACGGGGCTGTCGTCGCGTTGTAGCGCTTCATAGCCTTGATCGGCAGGATCGTAGTAGGCGAAGGAACGCCGGTTCAGTTCGATCCGAGCTACCGCCGATTCACCTGGCGCCAAGGTCAGCTTGGCGAACCCCTTGAGCTCTCGGACCGGCCGGTGAAGTGTCGACACGGGTGGCTCGATGTACAGCTGCACCACTTCAGAGCCAATTCGATCGCTGGTGTTGGTGACCTCCACCTCAACGATCACCGGTTCATCGACGGTGGTGGTGCACGAGCCCACCACCACGGGCTCTTGCCACGAGAATGTGGCGTACGACATGCCGTGGCCGAACGGCACTGCGGGTTCGATATGGCGGGAATCGAACCAGCGATGCCCTATGAACAAGCCTTCGCCGTAGCGCACCACCGAGTTCTCTCCCGGGTAGTTATGAAACGAGGCAGC
>CBERPN010000360.1:0-4072 GCA_965524675.1 uncultured bacterium | reverse complement strand
TTGAAACGCAGGTTGCTCATCTCGGTGGTTACCGCATCGATGGTCCGGTGCAGCGCTCGCAGTGTCGCTTCATCCGGCGCTGCCTCGGTTATCGAAAGCTCGCCGGTATCTTCGTCGACAGCGTTGCGCCAGAGCCTTTGCAGGAACCGGTACATGCCCACCACGTCGCGGGTTTCCCACGGGCGCGACTGGTCGAGCGGGCCCATAGCCATCTCGTACAACCGCAGCGTGTCGGCGCCGTAGCTGTCGTACATCTCGTCGGGCGACACAGCGTTCTTTAGGCTCTTGCCCATCTTTCCCCACTCTTGGGTAACGGGTTCGCCGTCGTGGAAGAAGCCGCCGTCTTGTTCGCTGACCTCGGTGGCCTCGACGTAGATCTCGCGTTCGTCCTTGTACGCGTTGGCCAAGATGTAGCCCTGGTTGAACAGCCGGGCATAGGGTTCCCACGACGAAACGTGGCCGAGGTCAAACAGGACCTTGTGCCAGAAGCGGGCATAGAGCAGGTGCAGCACCGCGTGCTCGACACCACCGACATACAGATCGACGCCACCTGGATGGTCGGAGCGCACCTCGGTACGCGGTCCCATCCAGTAGGCCTCCACCTCGGCATCGACGAAACGCTCGCTATTGGTCGGGTCGAGATAGCGCATCTCGTACCAACACGAACCCGCCCACTGTGGCATGACGTTGGTGTCGCGGCGGTAGGTCTGTAGCCCATCACCCAAGTCGAGTTCGACGTTCACCCAGTCGTCGAGTCGGTCGAGTGGGCTTTCGGGTTAGGTGTCGACGTCGTTGGGATCAAAATTTCGCGTCGCGAAGCTGTATGTCTCGGGCAAGAGTACTGGCAGCATGTCTTCGGGCAGGGTGTGGGGCAGCCCGTTCGAGTCATAGACAATCGGAAACGGCTCGCCCCAGTATCGCTGGCGACTAAACAGCCAGTCGCGCAGCTTGTAGTTGATGGTGGCCTCGCCGTGCCCGTTGGCTTCCAGCCAGTGGTTGGTGGTGCTGAGTCCGGTTGTGACATCGCTGATGCCGTTTAGGTCGAGCGAGTCGTTGGCTGACTGGACGTAGGGCGCGTTGCCAACGAAAGCCTCGGGCCATTTGCTGGTATCGAGCGTGGACGAAATGCCGTGTTCGGCGAACCATTCATCGGGCGGCTGTTGAATCGCAGGGATTTCTAGTTCGAACTTTCTCGCGAACTCAAAGTCTCGCTGATCGCCACAAGGCACGGCCATGATGGCGCCGGTCCCGTAGCCCATCAGCACGTAGTCGGCGATCCACACCGGTACCCTCTGGCCGGTTACCGGGTTGGTGGCCATCGAACCGGTGGGTACGCCAGTCTTTTCGCGGCTGTCGTCCTGACGGTCGATCTCGTTCTTCGCTGCGGCGCTTTTCCGATATGCCACGACGGCCTCGGCCTTGCCAGAGGTGGTTAACTCATCGACGAGTGGATGTTCGGGGGCAAGCACCATGAAGGTGGCACCAAACAGCGTGTCGGGTCGAGTGGTGAATACTTCGATCGGCCCGGCCTTGCTACCGAACGCGACCCGAGCTCCGTGAGATTTGCCGATCCAGTTGCGCTGCATCGTCTTGATGGCATCGGGCCAGTCGAGTGCGTCGAGGTCGTCGAGCAAGCGATCGGCGTACTTGGTGATACGCATCATCCACTGGCGCATGTTGCGCTCGAAGACTGGGAAGTTGCCTCGGTCGCTGCGGTTTTCGGCGGTGACCTCTTCATTTGCCACGACCGTGCCGAGCCCTGGGCACCAGTTGACCGGCGCGTGTGCCACATAGGCCAAGCGCTGATCGTCGATGACGGTCGCTTGTTCGGTCGAACTTAGGTCGCCCCACGTTCGACCATCGTCGAGCGGACGACTACCAGATTCGTATTCGGCGACCAGCTCTGAAATTGGGCGGGCCTTGTCTTGATCGTCGTCGTACCACGCCTCGAAGATTGTTCGAAAGATCCACTGGGTCCAGCGGTAGTACTCGGGATCGGTAGTGGAGATACTGCGACGCTTGTCGTGGCTCAGCCCGAGACGGTGAAGCTGGCGTCGCATGTTGGCGATGTTTTCGTTGGTGGTAATGGCCGGGTGCTGGCCAGTTTGCACCGCGTACTGCTCGGCGGGAAGGCCGAACGCATCGAAGCCCATCGAATACAACACGTTGCGGCCCTGCATGCGCTGGAAGCGACTGAACGTGTCGGTGCCTATGTAACCGAGCGGGTGCCCCACGTGCAGGCCGGTTCCCGACGGATAAGGAAACATGTCGAGCACAAAGAGCTTCTCGCCTCGTCCTGCCAAACCGCCGGGGTCGCCGAGCGGACCAGCCGGGTTCGGGGTCTCAAAGGTGTGGTTGTCGTCCCACCAGGCCTGCCAACGCAGCTCGATGTCTTGGGCCAACGCGGCGCTGTAGCGCCAGGTTGGGGTCTCTGAAGTCGGGGCATCAGCCATGGCTGACAAGCCTATTAGCGTCGTTCGGAGAAGCGCCGCGGAGGGCGAATACATACGGTAATCTAGAGAAATGACAGATGCGGCTCCTCAAGCAGTGCAAGATCTGAGCGATGAACAACGCAGCAAGCTCAAGGCTGCACATCAAGATCTACGTAATGCGGTCGCTGGCTACGAGAAGTACATAGATGTAAGTGCTGGCAAGCGGTCACAACTAGTTGCCGATAGCAAGGTACTACGCGAGGCTCAGGACGCAGTTGAAAGGGCAGAAGATCGAGTCTGGCGCTTACAGGAGGACCTGCTTGGTTGGAGCAGGCCGCAATGGGTACCAGGTGCGGCAATGCTTGCCGACTGGTTTTCCGACGAGGACTCGGCATACGACGATGTAGATCTCCCAGAGGTAGACCTGCCGTAAATGGCCAGTCTGTTGCGCGGGACAATCGTTCTGGTTCCCTTTCCCTATTCCGATCTGCGCGGAATGAAACGTCGGCCAGCGTGCGTAGTGTCGGTGAACGAGTACCAGTTGGGCCCTGATGTGATCGTAGCGATGGTCACGAGTAGCCGAGCACGCTTACAATCGCCCGGCCTGGGTGACGTGGTGGTTGCAGATTGGGCCTCGGCCGGGCTTCGCAGCGCGTCGACCGTTCGAACCGGTCGCCTGCTCGTTCTCGAACAGCGGCTCATCGCTGCCGAGATCGGAAGGCTTAGCAGCGGAGCGATTGTCGATCTGGATAGAGCGCTAGAGGCCGTCTTCGGACTCAGTTGAGCCGTCGATCCTAAGGACCGATTACTCTCGTGATTGGATCGGGTCGGGTAGAAGTGGAACCGTTAGCCCGCTTTCTCGGCCCAGCAGGGCTGCTCTACCAATGGAGGATGATCCGAATCGGTCGCGAAGTTCATCGAGGGCCTCGTCGAGTTGGGGTGATGCGCGGTCGTCGAACGGCAGCGATTGTTGCACAGCATCGTCGGGGGAGAGGTTGGCGATAGTGAACCCCAGCAGGGTCAGCCGACGACGTTCGATTTCGCCGCGACGAGCGACGAGCAAGGCGTGCGCGGTATCGAGAAAGCTGGCTGTAGAGCAACTGGCTTGGGCGAGAGTGTGCGACCGGGTATCACGGGTGAAGTCGCCAAAGCGAAACCGTAGAGTGACCGTTCGGCCAACCCGATGCCCGTCGCGTAGGCGGCGCGCTACCCGGTCGACTAGCTCGAGCAGTACCGCTTCGAGGTCGGCGAACGTTCGTGGCCGCTGGCCGAGCGCACGTTGTGAACCAATTGACGAGCGCCGTTTGCCCGTGGTGACCACGCGAGCATCGCGGTTGTGAGCCAAGGCGTGAAGGTGGCGGCCTGACCCAGCACCGAGGATCGAGACCAGTGGGCGTTCGCCCAGTGCTGCGACTTGGCCAACGGTTGTGATGCCCTTTTCGAGAAGCTTGGCCGCCGTCTTAGGGCCGACGCCCCAGAGCCGCTCGACCGGTAGTGGATGTAAAAAGTCGAGTTCGCCCTCGGGTTCGACCACGAGTAAGCCATCGGGTTTGCAGACCCCGCTCGCCACTTTGGCCAGGAACTTCGTGCGGGCAACCCCGACCGAAATAGCCAGCCCAACGTCGTTAGCAACCCTCTCG
>CBERPN010000359.1:0-4109 GCA_965524675.1 uncultured bacterium | reverse complement strand
CTCGTTCTTGCGGTCGACGGCCATTCCTGGGTTCGGATCGACGTCCAACAAGATGATGCTGTCGCTGCTAATTGCGACAGTGATGGAGCCGCACTGACTGGAGATGATTGTCTCGGTAGTGATCGTGGTCGTTGGAGCGGGCTCAGAAACTGTTGTCGAAGGAGCGGTCGTTGACGATGTGGGTTCCGGGGTCGAAGTTGTTGGCGCAGGCAGGATAGTGGAGGTTGGAGCCGGGCCAGACGTCGTTGGAGTAATTGCTGAGACCGCGGTGGTGGTTACGGCTGCCCGGCCGGGAGTCGCAGCATCGCTGGCCTGCTCAGGGTGGGTCGCGGCAGATCCCGCCGCCGCGGTAGTCGACGAGCCCTTCTCGGTGACTGATGCGTCTGCGTCGGCTGGGTTTGCCGTGTCGGGGGGTGTAGGAGAGGCTGGTTGACCGCCGTCTTGGGCTACCTGCACGGGCTGTACACCGTTGGACGGCTGAATCGCTGCTCCTATTCCGACCACTAACACGAGGGCGACCAGCGCCGAGGAAACCCCGGTTATCACCTGACGCCTCCGTCTGGCCTGGCTCATCTCAGGGCCGAGTTCTTGAAGCGTCTGAAATGCCGCGGCCGAATCGGTCGAGTCGGAGAACGTGGCCTGGAACTCGCGTCTGAGCTCGCGGTCGAAGTCATCGTTCATTGCGGCTCTCCTCTCGTTCGAGGGCGTCTCGCAGCTGCCCGCGTGCCTTGTTGAGATGGAACTTCACCGCTCCGGTGGAGATTAACAAACTCTCTGCGATCTGGTTCACAGGAAGGTCCTCGATATAGAACAACGCCGCCACCGAACGTTGCTGAGGGGTCAGTTGGGACAGCAACTCGACGAGCCTCATGTTCGAGATGACAGCTTCTGCGGTGAGACTCTGTTTGTCGGCGGCCCGTAGAGAAACCCCCTCCTCTCGGTTGACGCGACGACGATCGGACCGTTTCGAGTCAAGACTGAGGTTGATGGCAACTCTGCGAACCCAGGTTGAGGGGTTATCGAATCTGCGGATCCGTCGCCAGCGCGCGAACGCACGAATGAAAGCTTCCTGGACACAATCGCTGGCAAGCTCGCGGTCGCCGGTGATGGCGGCCAACGAACGGACAAGGCCATCAAAATTGGCGAGAAAGAACCGCTCGAATTCGGCATCGTCGGCCGAAGCTCGGTAGCTGCGTGGCATCGCTACGTACGCGGGAGAAAGCATTGCGGCGGCCATGTCCAGTTCACGCCGCCAGCATCGCAAAAGGTTTGCTTCTGAGAATCCACCACATCTTGGTATCGACGACGAAGGCCAAGATCTATAGCCAATCTGGCAGCTGGCTGCAACGAAAGCTGTGGACCGGAATCGTCGAGGACGCTAAGTCGATCGCCATCGAAGGGATTCGCCATCGACGCTCCTACAGCAAGAGTTCGCTCCGCGTCGCCCCGCGACCATCGCAGGGGTGTCGGCCTTTGTGGCGTCGCCAGAGGACACAATCCTGAGCAAACTTGAATGGTCGAAATATTCTCGTTCCGATCAGCAACTGCGCAACGTATTTTCCGTTCTAGGGGCCTCTCGTTATGAGTTCGATATGCCTATCTAGACCAATGGGCAGCAGAACTCGACATTGTGGAAGAGTTGGCGACAGCCAGACGAGCGGCCGACTAGGGATCCTCTGCAGGTCCGGATCAATGCGAAGCTGACGAGCACGACGGAACGCTTAGTCGCGACCGGGGTCACCGAATTGGTGGTTGTCAGGTGACGATCGATGCAACAACGCGACAAAACTAGAGAGAGCGTCGCGAAGCGACGCCCTCTCTAGCTATCTATGGAGCGGACGACCAGATTTGAACTGGCGACCCTCACCTTGGCAAGGTGATGCTCTACCAACTGAGCTACGTCCGCAGGAGCTAATACTTTAGCAACGTCGCAGGCGACTACCACACGCGGCGTTCTTGTTCTGCCAGCGAGGGTCGCCCCTATAGGGGCGTTTTATGGTGGCAGAAGATGAATGGTGCAGGGGTCCTAAGTGGGGCGCTGGCTTCGGGCTTCGTTAATCAGCTTCTGCTTTAGGTCCCAGAGTCTGGTTGTTAGCGACACGTGATATCTGTGCGGGTTGACGAGGCGTCGCACTCCGGGGTCGAGTCGTTCTAGGTCGGCGTCGCGGCGCGACCGCATTGTTTCGAGGTCGGGCTTAGAATCGACTCGGTCACCGTCGATCAAGATATCGACGAGTAGCGGTTCGACACGAGAGATGTCGTCACAGCTGAGCAGTCTTCGGATGCCGTGCTCGATGGGGTGTTGCAGCACGAGGTTGTCGTCGGGCAGTTCTTCGTCGGCGGTCGTCAGCAGATCCGCGGTAGCTCGCCCGCGGTCGTCATAGATGCGATAGAGGTTCTTGTCGCCGGGGTTCTGCGACTTGGTCGGAGATTCGGACAACTTGATGGCGGGGCGCCAGCTACCCTCGGCTTCGATCGCCACCAGCTTGTAGACACCGTCCAAGTAGGGCTGGCCGTCCGACGTTGTCAATTTGGAGCCGACCCCAAACGACAACCTAGAAATAAGTGAGACGGCATCCATGCCGTAGCGCGGTGCCTCTTGATCTATCTGGGCAAGGATCTGAAAGATCGAGAGCTCGTCGAGGCCACTCGACAACACGATGGTGGTCTCGTTGTAGCCGGCAGCGTCGAGTAGCAACGCCGCCTGGATCGATAGGTAGGCGAGGTCGCCAGAATCAAGGCGAATCCCGACCGGCTTGTGTCCCTTAGCGCTCAGTTCATCGAAGACTGTGATCGCGTTCGGCACACCGCTGGCGAGGGTATCGATCGTGTCGACCAGTAGCAGGCAATCGTCGGGGTATTGCTCGCCGAAGGCCCTGAAAGCTCCGATTTCGCCTTCGCCTAGTGCCATAAACACCTGCACCATCGCGTGGGAATGGGTGCCTTTGGGTGGCACCCCCAAGGCGTGGGACATCCCGGTGTTCGATGAGAACTGTGCGCCACCGATTAGCGAAGCTCGAGTGGCCGCCGATCCGCCAAGTTCGGGTGATCGTCGCAGGCCGAATTCGAGCACCGGGCGCCGCCTCGCTGCCTCGACAAGGCGGCTGGCCTTGGTTGCGATCAATGTCTGGAAGTTTAGATGGTTCAGCAGTGACGTCTCCAGAAGCTGACCGATGGCGAGCGGTCCTCGAATGATGGTGAGCGGCGCGTTGGCGTGAACGACCCTGCCCTCGGGAACGGCTCTTAGCGATATCGACTCGAAGGATCCGTTCGCTCGAAGCCACGATAGGAAATCGTCGTCGAACAGCTGATCGCCAGCGGCGCTTTTCTGGGTTCGCAGGGCAGCGATGTCAGAATCGGTTATCGCCGCCTCGTCCATCCAATCGAGCAACCATTCGAGGCCGGCGGCAATGCAATAGCCAGCTTGATGTGTGCCGTAGTTCGGGCAGCCTCGTGTGAAGTGTTCGAACAGCGCGGGACGTTCATGGATACCGGCCCGAAAATACAACTGAGCCATCGTGAGTTGGTAGTTGTCGAGAAAGAGAGCCTTTTCGGCTCGAGCGCGTTTCGCTACGCTCATAGGCTCAGCTCAGCGGCGAAGCTGGCCGTCGTAACGTCGCAACGGTTTACGGTCATGGCACTAGCCTTGCCGACAAACGAGGCAGCGCGACAATCGGGGAGCATCACCAATGAGCGAAATCGAGTACAAAGCCACGACCGCGTTGCTGGTGGTCGATATGCAGAATGACTTTGCCGATCCGGACGGAAGCCTGTTCGTCGAGGGGGGCGACACCATCATCGACACGATCAACGCCGAGATTGGAGCCGCGACCCGCGCCGACGGGTTTGTCGTCTACACCCAAGATTGGCACCCCGCGCAGACTCCGCATTTCGATATTCACGGCGGTGTCTGGCCGGTGCACTGCGTGCGAGATACATGGGGTGCCGAGTTCTCCCCCATGCTCGTCGTAGACGGGCCGGTGGTCCGCAAGGGTAGTAACGGTGAGGATGGCTACTCGGGGTTCACCATGCGAGATCCGGAGTCGGGTGAGCAGACGCCCACCGAACTCGATGGGTTGCTCCGCGAACGCGGGATCGAGAGTGTAGTC
>CBERPN010000358.1:0-4134 GCA_965524675.1 uncultured bacterium | reverse complement strand
ACAGGGTGAGTCTTTGCTCGCTGCCGCAGAACGTGAAGCCATCGAGGAGTCCGGCTGGCGGCCACTCGGGCTGAACAAGATGATGAGCTATTACCCGAGCGACGGCTTGTCCGATCAACATTTTCACCTATTCCGCGCGACGGGGGCCGAGTATCTCGGCCCGCCAACCGACATCTCTGAATCAGAGCGCGTCGAGTGGCACAGCCCTGCCCAGGTTAAGGAGCTTCTGCTCGACGGCCAGATCAAGAACGGGCTATCGATGACCGCGTTGCTGTGGACCCTTAGCCTTGACTGACCGAACAGCCAACAACATTTAGCTGGCGAGTGCTTCGGGGTCGTAGCCGCTTAGATCGCCCAAGCGATCGTCGTTGGAGAACATCTCTACTATTGGCTGTTCAATGCCCACTCGCTTCATGAGACGCTTCACCTCAAGCTCTTGATCCCACAGCGATAGGGTCACAACGATTCCTGAGGAACCTGCCCGAGCCGTTCGCCCGGAGCGATGCAGGTATGTCTTGTGGTCCTGGGGTGGGTCGTAGTGCACCACGATGTCGACCTGATCGACATGGATGCCACGAGCGGCGACATCGGTGGCGACCATCACGGCGAGCTTGCCCTCTCCGAAATCGCTAAGTGCACGCTCACGATTGCGTTGGCGTAGGTCGCCGTGGATCGCAGCGGCTCTAACGCCCTCATCGTCGAGCGCCTGAGCTAACCGGTCGGCACCGTGCTTGGTTCGAGTGAACATGATGGTGCGCGACGCGCCACGAGCTATCGAGGCCGCCACTTTGGCTTTATCCATCTGGTGCACCGAAACGAACCGGTGCAGCATCTCTTCGACGGTGACCTCGTCAGACTCGACTTCGTGCATCACTGGATCGGATTGGTAACGCTTAATCAGTGTGTTCACTACACCGTCGAGTGTCGCTGAGAACAGCAGAGTCTGATGGTTGCGATCGACTTGGCGCAAGATCCACTCGACCTGGGGCAAGAACCCCATATCGGCCATGCGATCGGCCTCGTCGACAATGACGATTTCCAGAGACGACACGTCGATCTCTTTACGCTCGATGAGGTCGATCATGCGACCTGGCGTGGCCACAACGAGATCGACTCCCTTTGCGAGCTGCTTTATTTGGCCCTCCATTGGAGCGCCGCCATAGATAGCGCAAACAGTGCGGTCGAGAACAGCACCCATCGGCGCGAGTTCATCGCAAACCTGCACAGCTAACTCACGGGTAGGCACAAGTGCCAACGACAACGGCTTGCCAGGCTTGGCCTTGCCGACCCGCTCCAGGGTCGGCAAACCAAAGGCCAAGGTCTTGCCCGAACCCGTCTTCGCCTTTCCACAAACGTCGCGCCCTTTGAGGGCATCGGCGATGGTGAGTTCTTGAATCGGAAAGGGACTGTTGATGCCCTTCGCGGCGAGGGCGTCGACAACGGCATCGGACAGGCCGAGGTCTGCGAATTCAGTCATGTTTTTTGGTCTCTGATCGTAGGAAGGAGGGGCCGACCGACTCTTTTCCTTGCGATCGACCTAAGCAACAGGATAACCCGGGTTATCTGGCGAAGCGCACCCGACCATCGCGAACCTCGACACCCTCAGATTTGAGCTTGCGGGCTTGCCGCGCCTCATTTCCCGGCACTAATCGCCCGGATGCATTCACTACCCTCCACCACGGGTGGCCCGAACTCTTGCGAAGATAGCTTCCAACCGCTCTGTGCGCCCCGGCATATCCGGCTTCGGCGGCAACCTCGCCGTAGGTAACAACGTCTCCTGGCTCGGTCGAATCTAGAACCGCGGCAATGGCGTCCTCAAACTCGGTTCGACCCTCCGTAGTGGGCTTCGGATCGCTGGTCATCGACAAGCAGTATTCATAGGCATCCGCCACAGTTCATAGACCAAACCTAGCAAGCACCTTCAGGACGCTAGCGTCGACCGAATGAGATCGCTCGAGACTATCGACGAATGGCCGGTTGGCATCGCCGCGGCCGCAGCACTCAACAATGACAGCACTCTCGAAAGCTATGGGCCAACCGACCACAGGTTTGCGTTGGCTTCGATTAGCAAGGTTCTCAGCGCGGTAGCAGTTCATGTCGCAATAGAAGAAGAAGTTATCGCGATCGGCGATGTCGCAGCTGGAGCGCCAGCGGGCGCGACGATTGCTCATCTGCTCAATCACAGTTCGGGGCTAGCTCCCGACAGCGCCGAATCACTAGCAGCACCCGGAAAGAAACGCATCTACAGCAACTACGGCTTCGAGCTCGCGACACAACACGTAGCGACACAGTCAACCATCGACTTTGCTGACTATCTAAGCGAGGCCGTGTTCGCACCAGCCGCGATGGGAAGTACTGAACTGCAAGGGTCGCCCGCTCATGGCATCGTCTCCACGGTTGAGGATCTTGTGCTGTTTCTACAGGCCCTTCATCAGGGTTGGATTCTCGCACCAGAAACCTTGCAGGCGATGATTTCGCCATCGGGCGGTGACCTACCGGGCGTATTGCCCGGGTATGGCCGCCAGAACCGCAATAGCTGGGGATTGGGGGTCGAAATCCGTGGCGACAAGAGCCCTCACTGGACCGCTGAACAAAACAGCGCATCCACCTGGGGCCACTTTGGGCGAAGCGGAACCTTCATCTGGGTCGATCCAATCCGTGAACGCTCTCTGATATGTCTCACCGACAGGCTCTTTGGCGACTGGGCGCTCGAGAGGTGGCCCGCACTTTCCAGCAACTTTCTGGAGTCCACTTAACAAGACACCCGTCTGGACCGACAGGGCTTAATGGGTCGCTCGACCCTTAAGTGGGTTCGTTTGGTAGTCGATGATAATTATATGAATCCCTCGACGCCCCACGGCATGGCTGTAAACAAGCTTGCCCAGGTACGCGTCGCGCAGGTGCTTAGAGCCGCGAAACTGCCAACCGACACGCCGCTCGAACGCATGTGCAGCGTTACCAATGAAGTCTGGCGCACATCGCAATACCTGATCCGCGTTAACCGCAGGGCCGACGGACGGCTACGTCGCGAAGCATTCCTTAGCCGCGGACTTCCCGACGAGGTCGAGTATCCCGAGATCATGGCGATTTCGCAGGCGCCCGAGATGGACTGGATGATAACCCGACGGGTTCCCGGCACTCCGCTTAGCCGCGCCTGGCCAACGATGACCACCAAGGCCCGCGAAGGCGCCATCGAACAATTGGCCCAAAAGCTCAAGAGTCTCCACGCAACGCCGTTCACCGACAACATTGCGCCGCTCGATACGCCTCCCCAACTGCTCGACCTCGGCTCGCCCACTCCGACTTGGCGCCTACTCGACTCGATCAAACGCGCCGGTCAACTGAAATTCGTCGAGGCTGAGCTCATCGAGGCAATCTCGCAACATGTCCGCGACTACCAGTCGTCAATCGACGGCGTTCCGGTAACGAACTTCGTGCACGGCGACTTAACGTTTGAAAACCTCCTATGGGACGGAACCAAGATCTCGGCAATGATCGACTTCGAGTGGTCGCGGCCAGGGCCAGCGGACCTCGACCTCGACATCCTGCTTCGCTTAGCCGCGTTCCCCTTCCTTCACGTCGCCCCCGACTATGAGGCTCAAACCCTCGCAAGCGACTACGAACTAATCCCGTCAGTCCTTGAGCGTCACTACCCAGAACTCTGGGACGCAGAATGCATCGTCGAACGCCTCGCTCTTTACTCGATCGCATACGACATCAGAGCGCTGCTGCGATTTCCGCCGAAAGACCACCCCAGCCGATTGTACGAACACCACCCACTCAATCGGCTCCGCAGAACAGTCGCCCTAACCAGCCACGTTCACCAGTTCTTACAAGCCGGATTCGCGCTGTAACCCTTGTTTGCTGGCGTTCCCCGGCCACGCAGGCCGCCGGGCTCAGACTACGGGCTAGCGCCCTCCGCCCTACAACGCTCGGGCCGCCCAAAATTGCTGGCGTTCCCCGGCCACGCAGGCCGCCGGGCTCAAACTACGCGCTAGCGCCCTCCGCCCTACAACGCTCGGACCGCCCAAAATTGCTGGCGTTCCCCGGCCACGCAGGCCGCCGGGCGTCTCTAGTCAATCGCCCGTTTTGGCATCTTGTTGGTCGGCTGCCTCGGGGTTTTCTTCTTCTTCT
>CBERPN010000357.1:0-4163 GCA_965524675.1 uncultured bacterium | reverse complement strand
CCCCACCCGGGGGGGTCCCCCACCCCGCCAATTTTCGATTAATATATCGTTTGGGGGGGGGCTGGGGCCCCTTTGGGGGCCCACGGCCCCGACCAGTTCGGGTTAGGACAGCAGTTTTAGCGCGGCGCCTAGTAGGACGTTGGCGCCTCGTGTGGCTTGATCGGGTTCGATTGATTCGGCTTCGTTGTGTGAAAGCCCGTCTTTGCAGGGGATGAAAATCATCGAGGTGGGGGCATGGGCAGCCACGTAGCAGGCATCGTGCCCGGCTCCCGAAACGATTCGTTGATGGTTGAATCCCGCCGCGCCGGCTGCTGTTTCCACGGCATCGATACACGACTCGTCGAAAACGATTGGCGGCGAGTCGTTGTCGACGGCGATCGATTCCTCGCAATCGTGTTCGGCACTGGCCTTTCTGACGATCTGGCGCATGGCCTGTTCCATCGCTTCGAGCACTTCGGCGTCGGGGTGGCGCAGGTCGAGCGAGAACCGGATAACGCTGGGGACGGTGTTAGGCGAGGTTGGCTCGGAATGAAACTGGGCCGGGGTGGCCCGAGCCCAAGGCGCGTTCTTGGCCGCCATGTCGTAGATCTCCGACAGAATTTTTGCGAGCGCACGGGCTGGGTCGCGGCGACCATCCATTGGTGTCGGCCCGGCGTGAGCCGGAAAACCAGTGATCTCGATGGTGTACCAGCGGAGTCCTTGTACGCCTGTAACAATTCCCACCTCGGTGTTGTCGGCCTCGAGAATAGGCCCCTGCTCGATATGTAGTTCGAGGTAGTGGCCGAACGGCCGGGTGAGTGCGAGCGGGCCGACCCAACCAAGACGATCGAGTTCCTGGCCTACCGAGATTCCAGATTCGTCCGTGAGTGCCCGAACCTCGTCCAAGTCCATCACGGCTCCCCACACTCCCGAACCCATCATCGACCGCGGAAAACGAGATCCTTCTTCGTTCGCCCACACCGCCACCTCCACCGGCGCAGCGGTCTCGATCGAGTGATCGTTCAATGTCTCGACAACCTCGAGCCCGCCGAGCACGCCGTATACGCCGTCGAATCGTCCGCCGGTTGGCTGAGTGTCGAGATGGCTACCCATAACCAGTGGTGCCGAATCGTCGTCACGTCCGGGCCGGCGAGCGAAAAGGTTGCCTACCGAGTCGGTTTGCAGCGAGCAGCCAGCTGCTTCGGCCCACGAACAAAACAGAGCGCGGCCGGCTGCGTCATCGTCCGACAACGCCTGGCGATTCGATCCACCAGCGGTAGTAGCACCAATTTTGGCCATCTCCATCAGGCGCGACCACAGGCGGTCGTCGTTCACTCGCAGCGTTGCTTTGTCCATGTGCTGAACTTATCCGACAGCGCGAGCCAGGGCGGGTCTCGAGCGATACGCCTATGATCTGACCATGAGCGATGTTGCAGTCATGTACCGCGATGCGCAGCAGCGGATCGCAGAGTTGGTAACCGAGACGAACGTGCGAACCCCTGTGCCAGCGTGCCCCGATTGGACTGTAGCTGAGGTGATAGCGCACCTCGCGGGCCTCGCCGAGGACGTAGTGAACGGCCAGGTTGATGGCTATGCGACCGCGGAATGGACCTCGGCGCAGGTCTCGAAACGGCAAGGCGCGTCGGTCGATGAAGTCCTCACAGGATGGAACACATCGCTCGACGCGTTCGTCGAGATTATGGACGACCTTGAGGGTTCGGAGTTGCCCGACCTGATCAATACAGCGGTCGGCCCAGCGCCAAAGGCCACCTTCAGAAGCGCCTTTCTTGTCGATCTCATTCAACACGAACACGACCTTCGAGGCGCGCTTGTGGCCCCCCGCTCAGTTGTAGCTGCCGATGTCGAGGTGCTCGACAATCAAATTCGCAATCTGCGTGCCGTTTTTGCGATGGCCCAGCTACCAACCCTTACCGTTGAAGCAACCGACCCGACCGGTTCTTGGGCGGTCGGGCGAGCCGAGCCATCGGCCCGGGTCAAGGCCTCGACAATCGAGCTATTGCGAGCGCTTGGTGGCCGCCGCACCGTTATTGAAGTCGAGCAGTTCGAATGGTCGGGCGACCACGACGAGATGCCAAGTCGCTTCGTACTTCCGTTCTTCAGGTCACCTACATCACCGATTGCCGGGGGATAAGACGCACCACTAGGTCGGCGCGGGCGAGGGCTAACAGCTGGGATTGGAGCCAACCTGACCACTGTTCGTGTTGGGTTCAGGAAGCTCGAACAACTCATCGAACAGCAATCCGCCGAAGCTTGCTCCGCCGTCGCCCGCGAATCCAGAGAGCCGGAGTTTGATGTAATCGTCGGGTGCGAATCCGCTGAACTTGAACGTATAGATGTCGGGCACCCCATTGAAGAGCAGGTCGCAAGGTTCCAGCGTTTCGTCGGCTTCCACTTGGTCATCGAGATCCAAGAGTCCAATGTTGCCTCGCGCTCGTAAGGCACCCGTTGGGTTGTGGGTGCCTGCGGTATTGTCGGTAACTATGTGAAAGTAAAAAGTGGAGGGAACACCAACGCCGAGCTGAATTCTGTTGACCGTGTTGTTGGAGTTGTTGTCGGTGTGGGGGTCAATGATTGCTCCCGAGAGGCCGGACTGGCCCGACGGCAGGGTCAGTGAGGCCCAATCAGGCTGGCCGCCCGACGATGTGGCAGGGCCATCCTGAGAAAACGTTCGGAACGCGAACCCCGGTCGACAACCCTGCGAGAGGTCATCATCGGAACAGCCATCGCCGGACCCCAGAATTGAGAAATGGTTGAGTGGTCCTGCCCAGTCGGGCAGCGCCTCGATCGCTGCTTCGTCGGTTGGTCTGCCCTCAACAGTGTTTGAGACATCGAACTGCGGGAACCAGTAGCCGGCACCGCCAATACCGACGGAGCTGAGGTCGGTTTGGTCGACGATGACCCCGACGTAGCTAATCGAGTGCCCCTCGGGTGAATCAGCCTCGGGAGGCGCTTCGGCTGTCGAAGAAGGAACAGCCGATTCGGCCACTGTTGCAGGGGTGATCTGTGGGGCGGCGGTTGTGGAGTCGATCGCTGCAGTAGGGGCGGATGTGGGCGGCCCGGCATTCTCCTCTGAGCAGCCGGCCAAGAAGAACAGTCCAAATCCAGTCCAGATAAGCCATTGGAGGTCTTGTCGGGCCATCAACCAAACCTACCCGCTTAGCCGAGACGCTCTAGTTTCCCATTGCGACAACGAGGGCCGGTGTTGACCGGGTTGCAGCGCGCGGGTCGGCCACCGGGAATGCCAGCTACGTAATCCGACCAGATCGATCGTCCGGGCACCGGATAGTCGGTACTGACCCACTGAGCTCCGCTGGCTAGTGCTGCAGCAAGTCGGATGGTGTCGCCGCTGCGCGCCTGGTCGGTTGGGGTGTCGGAGCGGGTGCGCACCACGTAACCCTTTGCCACCAACGACTTGATGAGTTCGATGTTACCCACCGGATCGTTGACCTTCACGAACGCCGCGTCAGCAGCGCCCGGCTCGGCGTTGGTAAACATGACCCTGCCCCTTAGCGACGGGTGTCCCTTGAGATAGTCGCGACGATACGAGCCCGAGTTGTCCATGAGGAACAGCACCTTCCCGCGGCTCTCGGCCAACGTGGGCCAGCCACCCTTTCCGGTTCTAGTTCCGCGGCGAACTGCAGCTCGCAGGGTTCGGCGTTTCCCACGAACATCGTCTGGGACGATCATGTCCTCGGCAGCAAAGACCGATCGAATCTCGGCGTCGAGGGTGTCGAGTTCGGCCCGGCCGATCGAGTGAGGAACAGTGAAACCCAGGTCGAGCGGATCTGGGATCGATTCGTCTTTCAGTTCGACGAGGATGGCAATGGGAAGGTGTCGAGGGAACCGATCGGACCACTCAGCTATTTGTTCGAGGCGAACCCAGCTGTTAACCCGAGTCTGGCAGGCGATGGCCTGATGTCACTAATCTCTGAGCGTCGCCTCTGGTATTGAGCCGGTGGCGATCATCGCTTCGGGTGATGTGGCGTTGAGCTCGTCGTAGCTGATCGGGCCGAGATCAGAATCTGGTGGCGGTGCTTCGGATCGCGTGAGGACGAACGAACCGAGCACAGCAGCCAGAATCGATGCTGACAGCACAGCGATCTTGGAATTGTCGATTGTCGCCTGGCTTCCGGCGAATGCGAGGTCGGTGATGAACAGCGAAA
>CBERPN010000356.1:0-4175 GCA_965524675.1 uncultured bacterium | reverse complement strand
GCCGGTGGGTAACGGGCTTGGAATTTATCTATCACTGGCGATCGGCACGATGTACCGGCTGCGCAACTGGGCGCTAGCTGAGGCCGCGTCAGAACAGGCAGCCACCGGTCGAATGCTCGGCGAAGTCGAAGAACGCCTTACTGGCGCTGACGACCTGCGCAGCAACGGCGGCGGGAGCCACGCGGTCGCCACCTTCCAGCGGGCTAGCGCGGCGGTCCTAAGGTCGTCGCTAGCCCGCGAACGACAATCGGTAGGCCTGTGGGTGATGTCGAACATCGTGTTCGTAGTCGGCGGACTGATGGTATTGGCTCTGGACGCCGCGCTACTTCGCCGCGGCACGATCACTCTCGGAACCGCATACCTGCTATTTCAATACACCCAGGTTCTACGGGGTCCCCTAGACCGATTATCAGACGAAACCGAGCGGGTGCAGCGCGCCGCGGGTGGTATGAAACGCACACTCGAGCTACTGGATGAGGAGTCGGCGATCTCCAACAAGGGAACAGAACATCTGCCGTCGGGAGCGCTCGAACTCAACCTGGATTCGGTGAGGTTCGAGTACGCCGATGAGGACAACCCAATCCCCGTCTTAGACGGTCTGTCATTGTCGCTCGCCCCCGGTGAGTCCCTTGGGGTGCTGGGAAGAACCGGAGCTGGTAAGACCACCTTGGCCCGGCTCCTACTACGTTTGGTCGAACCGACCGAAGGTTCGATTCAGCTCGGCGGCGTGCCACTCCACGAGATTGATCTGGTCGAGTTGCGGTATCGAACCGGCGTGGTGTCCCAAGACGTTCATCTGTTCGCGGCGTCGATTCGCGACAATTTGACGTTGTTCGACCACTCGATCAGCGATGACGAGGTGCGCTCCGCATTGGAGGCACTAGATCTACTCGATTGGGTCGAAGCTATGCCCGAAGGCTTGAACACCGAACTCGGGCCGGGCGGCTCGGGGCTCTCGGGAGGCGAGGGACAATTGATTGCGTTGTCGCGCTTGTTCTTACGCTCGCCCGATTTCGTGCTGCTCGACGAAGCCTCTTCGCGAATCGACCCAGAGACCGAGGCTCGGGTGACCCATGCCATCGACCGCCTGCTCGCGGGCCGTACCGCGGTGGTCATCGCGCACCGGCTGTCCACCGTTGCTCGACTAGATGAGATCCTGGTTCTCGATGATGGGCGAGTGGTCGAACACGGCCGTACCGCCGACCTGCGAATCGACGAGAACAGTCACTACGCGGCGCTGCTCGCCGTTGGCTCGAACTCGGTACTCGACGAGGTCGTGTCGTGACCGACATGAACAACAGTCAGATTCAACCGTTCCGTTTCGGTTGGCTAACCGGCACCTTTCGCGCTCGCCTTTGGGGGCTCTCGTGGGTGCTGTGGGCGGCTTTTTTTCTGTTACCCCTCTGGACGGGATGGTTGTTAAAACTCGTCTTCGACGCTCTGACCACCGACGACTCGATAGCCGGTCTCCTCGTGATGCTAGGTATCAGTGAAGCGGTTCGCTGGGTGGTCTTCGCCGCGGCGGTCTATTTCGTGGTGCGCTGGTGGGTGTCTGCGTTAACCATGATCCGCACCAACATGCTCGATGCCCAGACCGCTAGCGGCGGGCCGCGGGCCGCCACCCTTCCCGATAGTCCTGCCGAAGCGATCTCGCGTTTCTCCGACGACGCCCGCGACACGGTCATGTGGACCGACTCCTGGCTCGACGGTGCCGGTTACCTGACATACGCGATCGGCGCCCTGATGGTGATGTCGACCATCGATGTCAGAGCTGCGTTCGTGGTGCTCCTTCCGTTGGTGTTGGTCACCGTGATCACGCGGCTTCTCACACCTCGTCTCTACGCGGCCCGCTCCGCCGATCGCCGGGCCACCGGCCGGGTCACCTCGTTTCTTGGCGAGACGTTCTCCGGCATGCTCGCCTTTCGCCTCGCCGGCCGTGAAGAAGCCGCCATTAACCAACTAGAGCAGTACACGGCGGTGCGGCGCCGAACCGCGGTCAGCGACACCGTTCTTCGACAAGCCATCGACGGCATTTCGTCCTCGACCGCCGATCTCACCATTGGTCTCATGCTGTTGGTACTGGTTCCGTCGGTGCGCTCCGGCGACCTAAGCGTGGGCGATCTTGCTCTGTTCGTTGTATACGCCACGCAGCTCGGCGAGCTACCACGCTACGTCGCCCGAATAATCACATCGAGAGAGCAGGCGATCGTCTCCTATGAACGGATGGGTGAGATGGTGGCGCACGGGCACCTCGCCGACGTGGTCGATCACCGGCCGGTCACGATCGAGCCGAACGAGCCAAATCTCAAACGAGACCCCGACCCATTACGAGTTCCGCTGGAGCGGCTCGAGGTTCGCGGGCTTACGGTCCGTTACGGATCAAACGGCGACGGCATCACCGACATCGACCTCGCCTTCGAGAGAGGAACCTTTAACGTCATTACCGGACCGGTGGGTTCAGGTAAGTCGACACTGCTGCGGGCAATCGTTGGCCTTTTACCCGCCGATGGGGCGATCTTCTGGAACGAAGAAGAGTTGGCCGATCCCGCGGCCTGGTTCGTGCCACCGAACGCCGCACACCTAGCGCAGGTTCCGCGGTTGTTCAGCGAGTCCCTCACCGACAACATCGCGCTCGGCCGCGACACCACAAACCTGAGTTCGGTACTCGACCTAACAACACTCAGCCGCGATCTCGACGCCATGCCCGACGGCTTGAACACCATGGTCGGAGCGCGCGGTTTGCGCCTATCGGGGGGTCAGGCGCAACGGGTTGCCGCGGCGCGAAGCCTGCTCACAAATCCCGAGCTCTTACTGGTGGACGACCTTTCGAGCGCCCTCGACGTCACTACCGAACGCGAACTGTGGGACCGGCTGCGAACGATCGGTTCCACCACCGTGATAGCCGTCTCGCAAAGGCAACTGGCCATCGATAGGGCCGATCAGGTAATCACTATGGCCGAAGGTCGAGTCGTGTCGATCGTTCGCAAATAGGTTGCTGCGGACCAACACTAGAACGATGATGATGTGATGCCATCTTCAAGTTCAGTCCTAGCATTCGCGGCCCTCTCGTTCGCCGTGATTATCGCTCCCGGGCCCAGCGTCATGTTCGTGGTGAGCCGCGCCGTCGCGCTGGGTCGTCGGGTGGCGCTACTAACTGTGCTCGGCAACTCGGCCGGTCTGTTCCTGCAGGTCGTACTCGTCGCGATCGGGATTGGTGCGGTGGTCGAACAATCGGTGGCGGTCTTCACCGTCGTGAAGCTCGTCGGAGCTGGCTATCTCGTCTGGCTCGGGATACAGGCGTTTCGCCATCGCTCCGATTCCGAGTTAGCCGTCGAAACGAATCAGCATTCGACCATTCGGCGTTCGGCAATCCTTGAGGGATTAATAGTCGGGGTCGCCAACCCGAAGACCATTGTCTTCCTGGCTGCCATCCTGCCCCAGTACGTAGACGCAGGCGGGGGGCCAGCCGGAATACAGATGGCGTTCCTCGGCTCGATCTTCGTGGCGATGGCACTCATCTTGGACAGCGCCTGGGGCATTGTCGCGGGCAGCGCCCGGAGCTGGTTCGCCAGTTCACCTCATCGCCTCGAACGCCTAAGCGCTGGCGGCGGCCTAGTCATGATTGGCTTAGGACTCCGACTCGCGGTAACCGGCCGCAATGAGTGACAGGCGCATCAACCAAGACTTCTAAGGGGCCGAGCCTATAGGTGAGATTCATTGCCCGGAAGCGGTTGCTTGCCGCTCAGCAACTCGCAGAGTTGCCGTTCCCTACGCTCACGGGCCGCTGGGCCCAGGAGCAAGTCTTAGACCGACAAGAGCTCTTTCTCCACGTCGCTAGTGAAGTCACGCGGCCAAGCGTCTTTCAGATCGATGATGTCTCCGGAATTGATGTCGGACTCAGCCAGTTCGAGAGCCGTGCGAAGGATCGCCTTTTGGTACTCGCCATCGGCGGCTGGTCCAAAGGGGTTACCCATTGGAAAGTTCACAAACAACGAGCGTGGAGGACAAACCAGTTCTGTAAGGTCTCGGCCCGTCGAAACCAACACCGTAGCGATGCCTGAAGCTTCGATGACTCGTGCGACCAGACCAACTGTCTGGTGATCGAGTGGTCAAGCAGGCACCAGCAGAAACAGATCCACATCATCGTCGTGTAGCTCTTCAGCCAGCGTCGGAGC
>CBERPN010000355.1:0-4242 GCA_965524675.1 uncultured bacterium | reverse complement strand
ACCGGATTGTTTATGCCTGGAAACTACGAGCCAGAATCCGACAGAAGAATCACGATTGTCGACGAGGCGAGCAGCACCACCTGGAACTTCGATCGCAAGTTCTTGGCTTCGAAATGGACCTGTCTGTTTGGCAACGGCTGCCAGGGCATTCTCGATCGACCAGCAGAGGAGCTTCACCAAGGCTGCTGCAGCGTAGGGGCCGAACTCGACGACGATGAAGCCCGAACCCTGTCGGCGATGGCAGCGATGGTTGATCCGAGTCGCTTTCAGTTTCGTGACCAGGCCGCCGAGGGAATCTTTGGTCCTAAGAGCGATGACACCAACGGTTGGAGAACCCGCTTAGTTGACGATGCGTGCATCTTCTTGAACCGGCCAGGGTTCGACACTGGCCCTGGCTGTGCACTGCACTTCGAAGCTGTTGCCCAAAACGAGTCACCGATCGATTGGAAGCCATCGGTGTGCTGGCAGCTACCGGTTCATGTCAACTGGACTGCCGCCGACGACGGATCAGAATCCGTCGAGGTCCGGGCGTGGCAGCGCTCGGATTGGGGCAGCGAGGGCCAGACGATGGCGTGGTGCTGCACCGAAGAACCCGGCGCCTACGTCGGCGAGCAACCAGTCATCGACAGCTTGGCCAATGAGCTAGAGGCGATCGCCGGCCGCGAAGTATTCGTAGAGCTCAAGCGACGAATGAGTGAGGGTTGATGTAGTTACATTGTTCCAGTAATGTAGTTACATGGACGTAGGAGTTCGAGAACTGAAATCGAAACTGTCTGAGTATCTCGGCCGTGTTGCGTCGGGCGAAGCCATTACCGTCACCGACCGAGGCAAGCCAATCGCTCGGCTGGTTGGAATTGATGAAGGTTCGGCAATCGATCGCGGCATCGAACAAGGATGGATCGACGCGCCACGACGAACCAGTCTCGAACCGATCGCACGAGTCCGAGTGAGAACGAGCGTGCTCGAGGTCCTCGACGAGGATCGTGGATGACCCTCTATGTCGACACTTCGGCGCTTCTCAAACGTTATGTCGAAGAACACGATTCAGAGGTCGCCGAAGCTCTGATAGCAACCGATTCAGTGCTCGTTACCTCCCGACTAACCGAAGTCGAAGTTCGGCGTAACTTGGCCCGATTGCTCGATAAGGACCAGCAAGCTGAGTACAAGCGACAGCTATCGGTCGACCTTGATGCTTTCGCATTGGTTAACCTCGACGCGACCACCTGTAACGAGGCTGCGCGAATCGCCGAGGAGACGCTGTGTCGATCCCTCGATTCACTTCATCTAGCGGCCGCGTGGCGGGCCGGACCAGCGACCACGGTCCTTACATTCGATATTCGTCAGGCCCAGGCTGCGAGAACAATCGGACTCTCGGTGATCGGGGTCTAGAACCGGCCGGATCCTAGCCGCGGTCGGGCAGGTCGTATTCGGCCATGAAGTATGTGTTGTTGGGGTCATACTCGGTGAGCATTACGGGATTGTCGACCTTGCCAATTGGCCGCACATCGGCCCCTTCGGTGCCGGTGTGGCCGTCGCCCAACATCCGACGGCCAGCCTCTATCCGAGCAGTAAGTTGCTCGACGACAGCGGGGTTCCGTGCTGCGACATTGGTGGTCTCCGAAGTATCGATTTCGAGGTCGTACAGCTCAGCCACCTCAACAACGGGCCTGAATGCGCCCTGGCTCTTCAATACGTGGAGCTTCCAACGACCGACCCTCACCGCCTCGATACTCGGCCCACGGATATAGAAGAACTCTCGCTCGGGTTCGGTGGCAGCGCCGCCAAGGCCGAGCATTGCGGCAATGTTCACGCCGTCGATCGTCCGATCGTCGGGAACCTCGGCCCCACAGAGCTCGGCGATCGTCGGGTACAGATCCATGGCCGTCGCGATATCGGAACACTCGCCACCCGCTGGCACATTGCCGGGCCAACGGACGATGCAGGGCACGCGCTGACCGCCTTCCCAAGTGCTGCCCTTAGAACCACGAAGCGGGGCGTTGCTTCCCGATCCTCCAGAATCGGTCGCCAAGGCTCCGTTGTCGCTGGTGAAGATCACCATCGTCTGCTCATCGAGACCGAGCTGGCGTAACTCGTTCAGAATCATGGCGGCGGCCCAGTCGATACTGGCCACCGCCGCTCCGTAGTCGCCGTTGCGCGACGCCTCACGAAATCGTTCCTGCACATATATCGGCAAGTGGACATACATGTGGGCGAAGTACAAGAAGAAGCGACGATCCCGGTTGTCGCTAATGAACTGCACCGCCCGCTCGACGTATCGACTAGTGAGCGATGCCTGATCTGGCTGTTCTTCAACCACTTCCTCACCGTCGACCAACGGCAGCGGCGGCCATTGAAGCGACTCGTCCCAGCCCTTCGACCCCATGAAGGCTTCGACATCTTCTTGGGAGAGCCCGTCGCCTGTGACCTGGCGTCCCATGTCGTTGCTGTAGGGAAGGCCGTAGTAGCCATCGAAACCGTGCCGAGAAGGCAGAAACTCCGGCTGGTCGCCGCAATGCCACTTGCCAACCAGTTGGGTGGCGTAGCCCTGCTCCTGCAGTAGTTTTGCGAACGTGATTTCGGTCGGATTGAGGCCAATACTCCAACCCGGAAACAGCACACCACCAACCGGGCCCGACCCCGCCGACCCGAACCCCACTCGGGTGGGGTAGCAACCGGTGAGCATGGCGGCCCGCGACGGCGAGCACACCGGTGAAGCCATATAGAAGTCGGTGAACCGCACACCCTCGGCGGCCATTTGATCGAGCGCTGGGGTGTCGTTTAGCTCCGCCCCGTAACAACCCAGGTCGCCGTAGCCCAAGTCGTCGCAGTTGATAAGGATGATGTTGGGCCGCTCCATCTCCGTGAGACTACTGCCCTACCAACTCTGCTTGATGTAGTTCTCTAGGTGGCCCTTATCGTCCTCGAGTTCACTAACCCTGCACTTGACAACGTCGCCAATGCTGATCATCCCAGCCAACGCGCCATCTATCTCCACCGGCAGATGGCGAATGCGATGCTCGGTCATCTTGTCCATGAGGGCCTCAACGGTGTCGGTGGCGACACAGGTCTTAACAGCGGCCGTCATGATCGAACTGGCGGGCTGTTCTAGAACCGCGGCTCCATCGGAAGCCATGTGACGCACCACATCTCGCTCCGACACGATTCCTTCAACGCTCGACCCGTCACTGCTAACAACAAGGGCCCCGAAGCCATGCTCGGCCAATCGTTCTAAGAGAACCTGTACCGTCTCGTCCGGTCTGATCGTGATGACCTTGTTGCCTTTGCGTCTGATAATTTCGGCGACGTTCATGCTTCTCCCCTCGACCATGTGTGTTCGTAAACCATCATCGCACGGTTCGTAACCCTCCGCCCGTGACGGCGACTTCAGAGCGCGATGAAGCAGACATCGCCAGAGCTAGGGGCGGACTAGGGCGCCGAGCATTGCTTGGAACTTTGACCGGGTTTCGGCTAGTTCCGATTCGGGGTCGCTATCGGCTACAACGCCGACGCCTGCAAACAGGCGGGTCCGGCCGTCGGCGGCTACCTCGGCCGAGCGGATACCTACCGCAAATTCGCCGTTGCCACGAGAATCGACCCAACCTACCGGCCCGGCATAGCGGCCACGGTCAGCCATCTCTACTTCGTCGATAAGGTCGAGCGCCACCTTCTGTGGATCGCCACCCACCGCAGGAGTGGGGTGAAGCGTCTCCACCAACTCGAGCACCGAAGCTGCCGGTGACGACAAACGCCCCTCCACCCGAGTGCCTAGGTGATGCACGTTGGCGAGGGTGACGATGCTGGGCTCGGGTTCGGCATCGACATAGGAGCAGAACGGCAACAAGCTATCGAGTAACCAATCGATGGTGATTCGATGCTCTTTCTGATCTTTCGTGGAAGCCAGAAGGTCGGCGGCGAGCCGGTCGTCTACCGCCGGGTCGGTTCCCCGCGGCGCCGTGCCAGCCAGAGGGTGGGCGCGTACGGTGTCATCGAATCGGGCCACCAACATCTCCGGTGATGCCCCCAAAAACCCGTCGATGCAAAAAAGGTTGGCCGAGGAGTATGAACGGCGAAGCCGATCGATGACCAAAGCTGTATCGATGGGCTGATCGGTTACAAGGCGCAACTCGCGGGCCAGCACGGCTTTGTCGAGTTCGCCCGCCACGATGCGATCGCGAACGGCGGCGACGACGTCGTCGCGCCATTTCTCGGGCGAAAGCAACCAGGTCAACTCGAAAGAAGTGG
>CBERPN010000354.1:0-4277 GCA_965524675.1 uncultured bacterium | reverse complement strand
ATCGCCCCGACCACCCGCTTGCTGAGCGGTGGCCCGATAGCTATGAATGTGGCCACAGCGAAGATCGTGACCGCAACAACCGAGGCAACTACAACTGCTCCCACAGCCGAGACCGCCAGCAGGATTCGAGAGATTGCGATCGCGACCATCCCGACCCCGATGATGGCCATCGCGGGCAATTCGACGGGCCCCATGACTCGGTCGCGCAACTCGCGGTTGGCAACACGATCGCCTGTCGCTCGGTCGGCCCACGCTTCCATGGTCCACTCGAACGCGACGATCACCAGTATGACAATGCCCACCACGAATACCGCTGGGTGCACCGCCAAACCAAGGATTACCGTTCCCAAACCTAGCGCCATGGCTAGCGGCCAGATGCTGGCGCCAACAGGGGGCTGTGAGTATGTGATTGAGGGTTGACCCAAATAGCTAGCAGCAGCATCGGGATCGGCGTCGCGGTAGGCGGTAAGTACCAGCCCGATCAACATGGAGACCAGGGCGACTCCGGTAAGGATGCCGTAACCGACATGGTCGCCGACTCCGCCTAGGTAGCCCAGCGATAGCGGCCCGACGACCCCACCGCCCGAGGTGTAGCCGTAGACGGCCGCCGCGATGTAAGCCACGATGCCGTAGGCACCCCAGACTTTGAATGATGTAGTGATCATGTGGGAGTTACTTAGTGATGTAGATGGCGTACCAGATAACTGCGTACACCCCGATAACCGAATACCAATAGAACGCCGCAGCGTGAATGCCGTCGGCTTGTCGACTTGAGTACTGGCCAGCTAGGGCCCGCAAAGTCGTGAGCAAGATAAAGACCAGACCAATGATGACCATCAGCATGTGGGCGCCGGTGATGACATACATCAGTAGCGCACCACGCGATTCGGGGTTGTCGTTGATCCCGATACCCATGTCGTTCCAGTAAAAGACCGTCTGGTTGATAACCGATGCGCCGAGAACCATGGTGATGGCGAGGGCAATGATGGCACTACGGCGGTCGTCGTTACGAATGGCCTGCTGAACCCATGCCATGGTGCCGATGGTGAGCACCATCGTCATCATCATCATGCCGCCGGGCGGCAGCCGGATTGCACCTTCAGGGAACCATTCGATGCCGGCTGCTCGGGTCTGTTGTCGCTGGCCGGCGTAAATGGCGAACAGACCAATAAAGAACATGATCGAGGCGGCGCTAGCAAAGAGCGTGCCGACCATCAGAGTTCGGGGCCGAGGTAGCTCAGCGGCGGGTGGCAGAGCGAGTTGTTGAGTGTCCATCAAGCGTCCTTCTGCGAACTTGGCTTCCGCGGGCTTGTCGCATCGGCCGTGTCAGAGCCGTCGAGTTCGTCAACAATGTCGAGAAGTGGGGTGGGACTTGACACCACCGGGACCGGGGCTTCGAAGTTCCCGACCGGCGGAGGTGACGCCGTGGCCCATTCGAACGTGTAGCCGTGCCACGGGTTGGCAGGGACTACCTCGTTGGATTCGCTAAGCAATCCAAGCGCCACACCACCGAGGGCCAACAGTGCGCCAGCGGCGACAACGAAGCCACCAGCCATCGAAATGAATCCGAGAACATCCAAGAAGTCGCTGTCGTCGATGAACCCGGCGACTACGTCGGGCAGTGCTACCACCACGGTTCCAAGAACCAGAGCGACCACAGCGAGACGGCCAAATCCGTCGTTGAACCGCCGACCGAAGATCTTCGGCGACCAAAAGTAGATTCCGGCAACACCAGCGATAAGACCAGCCAGCAACGCATAGTGCATCACTCCGACGTCCATGATGCGGGTCTCGTTCCAGTCGGCCCGCTCGCGCCAATGACCAATAACGCGAACTGCGTTGGCCCCAACTCCAGCGAGGAGCATCACCAGTGCCCCAAAAGCACCAACGAACGCAGCACTAACAGCAACCCGTTTCCGGCCTCGAGTTAGCGTATCGAGGATCGCGCCGACGACGAGCAACATCGGTAGAAGTAGCGCAACGCCGACAACGATATAGAAGAACTCTTCAGTGACATCACGGGGCCCAAGGTCGTATGCACTCTGGGCAAAGGCTCCGAAGCTCAGCAAGCCGAAAGCCGCTATTGCGCCCAACAGAACGCCATAGCGTTGCTGACGCTGTTGGGTCGAGACCGGGATGATTTCAGCAATGATGCCCAGCGCAGGAATCACGAAAGCGAAGACTTGGGGCCCGCTGAGCATCCATGCGATCGAAGCCAAGGCATCGACCTCGCGGTCGGTGTGCTGCAACGCGACGTAGTCGATAACCAGGTCGGCTATGAGCACAGCCATGCTAAGGAGCCACACGACTGCCGCGATCATCATCGACCATGCAAAAACCGGAACTCGAGTGAGCGACATCCCTTTGGGGCGCAACGCAATCACGGTGGTTGCGATACAAACCATTCCCAGCACTAGCCCCGCAACGGACACCCCGAGCGAAGCAATGGTTAGCGCCACTGCTCGATTGTCGACATTGTTACCGCTGACGAATCCACCGTCGACGATGAATGACCCTATGTAGGCTCCGGCGCCGACTAGCCAGGTCCAGAACCCGGCCGCCGATGCCCGGGGAAAAGCAATCGATGTAGCCCCTACCTGAAGGGGAACGACGACTGTTCCGAGACCCACGAGCAACGGCATCACAACCAAGACTGCCAAGCCGGTCCGATACAGCGACACCGTTTGAGCTAGAGCTGTGGCCCCACCGAAGATATCGACCGAGTCTGGGTCGATTCGTTCGAGCCCTGCGAACGCACCGACGATGGTCATTGCAGCTGCGAACACCAACGACGATCTCACATACATTGCGCCGATCGCCTTGTGATCGGTTGTGGTCAACACACCGAGCACTCCGCCGTCGAGCGGGTCTGTATCGAGTCGTGCCGCGTCGTCGGCCGCTGTCGTGGTGGGAGGAGACTCTGTGATCGTCATCGTCTGTTGTTGATTAACCTGTTTGATCTTGGATTTCGGGCTGAGTGTCGACCCGTTGCTGACTTACTACGTGAGTGTCCACACCTGCGAACGATTGGCTTTCGACCGCTTGGCGTTGTGAATTCATGAGCCTACGCCCATATTGACCCTGTCGGGCGAACCTCTCTTGGGTCGGACCATACACACCGTCCCATCAACCACAAAAGCTGGGCTGAGAAGCCAAGTCGGCCCAAATCCTCGAGGAAACAATGCCGATCGCATCGCTACCAACCCGACCGGACCAGTTCGTCCACCGCCATCGACCCGAAGAGCAGGGTGATATAGGTAATCGAGTACCCGAACAGCCTCATCGCTTTGACCGAATCCTCGGTCCGGAGTACGTCGACGGCGAAATAGAGGAAGCCGGAACCGAGCACCAGAGCACTCACGAAATATATCTTGCCGAGTCCGGCGACCGGACCAAACAACAAGCTGAGCGCAAACAACGCTGTGGTGTACATGACAATTCGCAGCGCTGTGGTTCGCATGCTGGCAACGGACGGCAGCATTGGAATCGCTGCTGCCGTGTAATCGTCTTTGTAGCGAATCGCCAGCGCCCAGAAGTGAGGCGGAGTCCAGTAGAACATGACGCCGAACAAGATGATGGGGGCCCAGTCGAGGCGGTTGAGTACGGCGGTCCAACCAATTAGGACTGGCATCGCCCCGGCCGCGCCGCCGATGACGATGTTGCGGGTGGAAGTGCGTTTTAACCACAACGTGTAAATGAACACATAGAAGAGGCACGCGGTTACCGCCAGCACCGCACTGAGCAGGTTCACAAAGGCCCAAAGGAAGAAGAAGGCAGCGATCTCGATGGTTATCGCGAAGATCAAGGCATTGCGAGGATCGAGCAGGCCTGATGGCAATGGTCGACCCTTGGTTCGATCCATCAGTTTGTCGATATCGCGATCGACGTACATATTGATTGCGTTTGCGCCACCAGCCGCAAGGGTTCCACCCAGCACCGTTGCCACGATGAGCCACAAAGAAGGCATGCCTCTTTCGGCAACAACCATGGTGGGCACCGTAGTGATCAGCAGCAATTCGATGATGCGAGGCTTCGTCAGCGCGATGTAGCCACCAATGCGCGTCGCTAAGGATGGTGAAACAGCAACATCGAGCACCTCATAAGCGTAAGACCGCACTAGCTACAAGGCCAACATATGTACTGCGGGTAAACGAAAAGTCACACTATTGCTTTTCTCCGCCTTCGCGTTGTTGGCTGGCGTTCCCCGGCCACGCAGGCCGCCGGGCTCAGGCTACGGGCTAGCGCCCTCCGCCTTACAGCACTCATCGAAGCCCAAG
>CBERPN010000353.1:0-4343 GCA_965524675.1 uncultured bacterium | reverse complement strand
GATTTGAAGCTGGTCGGTGGGCTGAAACCTTCTATCGAAGGGTAAGGGGATTGGCCCTGGCGAGGTGACAGCGGGCAGATTGATCTTGATGGCGGTGAGTAGTTGAGCTGCACCGATTGTGGCAATCAGTAGCACTAGACGCGGTGCCTTGAACAACCGTCGAACGATGGTGAGCTCGATGACCATTGCGGTGAAGGCACCAACCGCGATGGCAATGAAGTAGGCGAACCACCAGTTGAGTTCGATCTCGATGAGAAGATACAAGAACAACCCGACAGCCAAAGCTCCCGTCTCGGCGTGCGCGAAGTTGAGTACGCCGGTCGAGCGATAGATGAGTACGAAGCCAGCAGCGAGCGCGGCGTATGCGAGTCCGGTGACGACGCCGATGAGAATGCTCTGCTGCGAGATTTCGATTGCCGATAGCAACAAGGCGTGGTTCACCGGCCGCCACCGAGCAGGATGTTCTTGGCGAGCTCATTATTCTGAGCGAACTCTTCTGCCGTTCCCTCAAATTGAACGACGCCTTTCTCGATGAACACGGCCCGATCGGCCAGCGACAAGGCAATGGCTACCGACTGCTCGACAATCATCATCGTCATGCCTTCGGCTTTGAGCTCTTCGATCACGTCGAGTAGTTGTTGCACCACAACGGGAGCAAGCCCGAGACTCAGTTCGTCGATGATCAGAATCTCTGGTTTGTGCATGAGCGCCATCGCTAGAGCGAGCATCTGTTGCTGCCCTCCTGAAAGGTCACCGGCTCGTTCGCCCAGGCGTCCGCCGAGTGCAGGGAACCGGTTGATGGCTTCGGCGATACGAGCTTCGACATCGGTCTTGTCGAGCTTGCTAGCCAGCACAGCGGTACGGAGATTGTCACCAATCGACAGGTCGGCGAAGATTCCGTCGCCGCCACGTAGTTGCACAATGCCTTCGCGAAAGCGTCGTTCGGCGTCGGTGTAGGTGATGGTGCGGCCGTTGAGGCGCACCACTCCACGGTCGGGAACACCTAGTCCGCTGATAGCGCGTATGACTGTCGATTTGCCGGCGCCATTTGTCCCCAACAGAGCCAGCACCTCACCGCGACGCACCTCGATGTTCACATCGAAAAGGACCTGCACCAGCCCGTAGCTGAAGTCGAGGTTGTGCACCTGGATGACTGGAACGTCGTCGGGGCTTTCGGCCATGCGGTCGATCTCGTCGCGTTCTTCGATCATCTCCTCAACCGCAAGTGATATGTCGCGACGAATAAACTGCGCTCCATAGACGATTAGCAATCCGCCGATGATCGCGGCTGGTGGTGCCACAACCCACATGGCGGTTCGGTTTCCGAACGAATCTGACAATTGGCCGACGAACAGCCCACCGAAGAATCCCCCCATCAAGAAGATGAACACCGGCAAGAACGCGAATGCTTGGGCGCGGATACGAAAGGGCGAAACCGCCGCAATAATCGGACCTGCTGCCACGAACGACGCGGCGAGCGCAGCTTGGGCAAGCGCGATGAAGATCACCAGCGGCCCGATTGCTTTGATTGGTAACCCGATGCCATACAACAGCCCGGAGGCAATAACGAAGTAGCCGGACAAGCGCATCATGGCGGACGGGTCTTCACGGAACCGCCTGTCCATCAGGCGCCCGACAAATGGCAAGAACGGAATCGTGATGACCCATATCAGTGACTCGATGACGCCCCGTTTCAGAGGGCCGTAGCCATACCGGTCTTCGAGCAGCAGGTTGAATTGGAGCGGTACCGCGATGAGGGCGAACCCCAGAACTCCTACACCGACCGCAAGAAAGTAGAACGTCTTGACCTTCTGGAGCCGGGCAAATGCTTGGCTGACGCTTACCGGTAACTCGTCGACCGCCTCGTCGAGGGTGCGGCCGAAGATCGCTTGCTGATCGAACTGGCCGCGAATTGGCTCCTTCAAACGAAGCGAGGCCAACCCAACGAGAACCGGGGGGATCGCCAGTACAAAGAAGGCCCACCTCCAGCCCTCGGTTCCGCCAGCCCAAGCTGCCACACCCCCGACCAGCAACGGGCCGAACAACTGGCCTACCGGTCGGCCAATTCCTTCGAGGGCGAACACCTGCCCCCGAGCCTGAACCGGGTACGAGTCGGTGAGCAGCGAGTTCGAAACCGGGATGCGGTAGGCCTGCCCGGCCCCGGTGGCAGCATTTGTGAGAAACAGTTGGAAGGGGTTTGCGACAATGCCGGTAAAGAACAGCGTGACGGCCCAGAACAGTGAGGCGATTGGAATGATCGTCACCCGCTTGATGCGATCGGCTACCGACGCCATCGGCACCGCTCCCAGCACCAGTGCAACCCCACCGAACGACAGCACGCCCGTGAGAGCGGTATCGCTCAAGTTAAAGGTCTGCTGAATATCCGGAGCGACAACTCGCACAGCTCGGGGCAGATCATCGATCACGTTCAGCAAGAACATGAACACCACCATTGATTTGCCGCCCTGTCGGAGCGCCTCTCGCAGCGACATCGCCTCATCGCCGACACCCGGCAAGAGGTCGTCGGGCAGCACCACTTGGGTATCGCGTTCGGCCTGCGAAGCTTGGCGTTGCTCCTCTTCGGCTAGAACAGCCTTAGCCAGATCTAGCGCCGTTTCCTTTGGTTCCACGGCTGTATTACTAGCAGGCGCAATCCGGGCGCTGGGCGCCCTCGATGCGCGCTGCTGATGCTGGCGCCTGACCCGTCGCTCGTTACTCGCTCTTCGATCTTTCGTTCTAGTTTGGCGCCATGCTGTTTTGGCACTACTCGGTTGCGGTACCAATGGTGTCAGACACGTCCCTAATGAGCGTCTCTAATCCGCCCGCTAGGTGGTGTCAGACACGTCCCTTAAACCTGGCTATCCACTCAAACTCATGGCTCGCACGGCCAGGAATAACGAACGTATCAGACACCGGTCATCGCCAACGCGGCCACTCACGCGCCACCGCCTGCACTCTGACGGGCACGTACAAATCCGGAGACCCAAACTAGGCCTCGTTCTTTCGTTCTAGTTTGGCGCCATGCTGTTTTGGCACTACTCGGTTGCAGACACGTCCCTCATCGTTGGGTTGTTTTGGCTTCTTGGGGTACTTTCTTTTGGGTTGCCTTCTTGCGGCTTGGTTCTATTTGGGGGATCGATGTTGAGTTTGAGAGTTTTGCTTGGGTGGGTTTCAATTCTTGTTTCCCTTGCCGTTGTTGCTTCCGCTTGTTCGGGTGAGGCGACATCGGGGGGTGACGATGTGGCTTCTACTACCACCGCTCTTGCGGAGGGAGCTTCCGCCGGCGGTACCGAGTCGGCGACAACTGCGCCGCCTACTACCGACGACCTGGACGCAGTCGACAGCGAGCCGCTATTCGCCGAGGATCCTTTCGGCGGCATCTTCGCCGACTACCAGGCTTCGTTCGACCGGTCTACCGATCCTTTCAGCAGCCTCGACTCGTTCTGTCAGGAGCATCCGGCGGCCGAGAACCGAACCGCGAGTATGCGAGGCGTCAGCGAAGACACGATTCAGTTAGGGCATCTTCGCAACGCACTCGAAGAGCTTGCCGGGATTGGTTTTGGCGTCGAGGTTGGCAACGTGGCCGAGATGTTCGAGTTCATGGTGCAGGCGCTGAACGACTGTGGTGGTGTTCGCGGCCGCACCGTTGAACTGGCCACCGCCGACTCAAGCCCGTTGGCCGCCGACACCGTCGCATCGCTTACCGCGGCCTGCCTCGAACTAACCGAAGACGTCGAGTCGGCCTTCATAATGAACTCGAGCGGCTTCCAAGGGTCGTCGGTTCTGTGCGTAACCGAAGAGCACGAGACGCCGTTAATCACGACCCAGGGGTTGCCCCAGGAATTCTATGACCGCAGTGATGGCATCTTGATAACCATGGACATCCCCATCGCGACGGGTCTGAAGAACCTGGTTCTAAAAGCTGACGCCGACGGCATGCTCGAAGGAAAGACAATCGGTGTTGTCTATCCAGATACCCCAGGTATCCCGCCCGACATGATCGCGGGTGTGTCTGACGTACTGGTTGGACTCGGCTATGAGGTAGCGGTCGAGGACGAGATCGGCTGTGGCGGCGCCACGTCCTGTGTTGATGGAGTGCAGGACAGCGTCGCTCGTATGAAAGCGGCCGGGGTCGACGCGCTATTTCCGGGCCTCAACATCTTGTCGCTGCCGGGCTACGTGTCGGAGATGGTTACGCAGGGATATGAACCCGGCGACGTGCAGTTCTTCAACTCATCGCTCAACAGCCAGAACGCTGACTTGGTGTCGTCGAAGGTGGTCGCGTTCGGGGGTGAGGCTGCTGGAGAATTGTACAACGGTACCTACATTGTCGACGCCGCAAA
>CBERPN010000352.1:0-4350 GCA_965524675.1 uncultured bacterium | reverse complement strand
CACCACCACTTCGACCACAACCAGCACCACGTCGACCAGCACAACGTCGACTACTACTTCAACAACCACAACGACGATCGCCCCAAAGGAATGCCTCGCTCCGTGGCCGATCGAGCACAAGGTTGGCCAACTGATCATGGCGCTCGCTTTGCCAAGCTCGCTCGACTCTGCTGCCGATCTCGCAGAGACCGGACAGCTAGGAGCGGTCGGCCTGCTCGGCGAACCTGGACCTGCCCTACCCGACCAACTCGCCGAGATTCAGAAGCGTTCGTGGCTGCCGGTGACCATCGCTGTCGACGAGGAGGGCGGCAACGTTCAACGCCTGGTTGGGTTACTCAACCGTCTGCCGTCCGCCCGATCGGTGGCCGACTTGGGCGACCCAACCTTCGCCGAGTTCAACGGCGTGGTGCACGGCTCGGCCATGTTCGATTTGGGCATCACGATGGACCTCGCCCCTGTGCTCGACGTCGGAGGCGGCCCCGGCATTGGTTCTCGTTCATATTCTTCAGACCCAGCGATCGTCTCAGATTTCGGACTCGCTTTCGCCAGCGGCCTTGTTGAATCTGGGGTGACTCCGGTGGTAAAGCACTTCCCAGGCCATGGCCAAGCGAGCGCAGATTCGCATCGCTCGCTACCTATCACACCGTCGATTGAAGATCTCCGCCAGCGCGACTTGCTGCCGTTCCTCGACGCGATAGAGATACCCGGAGTTGCGCTGATGGTCGGCCACCTAAACGTGCCCGGACTCACCGACGGTTTACCCGCCACCCTTTCACCTGCCGCGATCGATGGTCTGCTGAGAACCGAACTGGGCTTCGACGGGCTGGTAATGACCGATGCGCTCAACATGGGCGCAATACGGAACGGCTGGACCACCCCTGAGGCTGCCGTTCTGGCCGTAGCTGCAGGTGCCGACGTGGTAATGGTCGGATCGGTCTCTGAGGTCGCCGCCACCCATGGCGCGCTCCTATCCGCACTCGAGGAGGGAACCATCAGCCTCGAACGGGTCGACGAATCGGTGCTCCGGGTTCTTGCCAGCAAGAGCATCGATCCATGTGAGCTAACCCTGGCGTAACTTAATGCCATCATGGACACGGCGACCAGTGATCGCGGAGAGACGATTCACCTCATGCACGAGCGCGAAATCGACGATCGATTGGCGAATCCCACTCGTAGCGACGCCGATGCCTCATCTGTCTCAAAGGCTGTCGATTTGGCGGAACGCGAGAACAAAGTGCGGGCCTCCAAAATCATTGGAGCTACGGGTCTTGGCTTAGCGGTCATCGCTTTGATCGCCATCTTTGGACCTAGAGCGTTCGGCGGTGACGACGCTGTTGTCACCTCGGTCGAAACGGCCACAACCACAGTGACAATCGTCGACAGGGAACCCGATGCGGTTGGATTCGAGGAACCGCCTCAGCCCGAGGAAACGACCGAGAAGATCCAGCCAGAACCAGAACCAGTAAAAGCCGTTGCGCCGCCAGCGGTAACCGTTGGTGACCAACCAATGGCACTGCGCAGCATGGGGCTTCTCGAAATCGGTATGACGGTAGCGCAGGCCGAGGAGGCGATCGGTGGCACCATCATCGAGCCGGACTACTCAGCCGACTGCCACCAGACAACCATCGGCGGCGATCCGCTGAGCCCGATTCTTATGGTTATCGGTACCGGCAACTTCGGCGGCCGTCGAATCACTCGCATCGACATGGTCGCTGGAAACGCCACCCGGTCAGGCATTGGAATCGGGTCGACCAAGATCGATGTCATCACCACCTACGAAACACGAATCGAGGTGAGCCCCTTATCCGCTGACGCCAGCCAGGGTTACGAGTACCTCACCTTCGTCCCCGCCGATACTGCAGACGCCGAGTTCCGAATAGTGATGGAAACATCGGGCGACAACGTCGTAGCGATCCGAAACGGGTCACTCCCCTGGGTCGAGTGGCCCCAAGGTTGCCAGTAGCAGGCGAATAGCACCCTGCGGCGGGTAGCCAGCGTCAGTATTGGTGGTGCTTCACAGCGTATCGGTATGACCAATGAACCAGCCAGTCGACCCACACAATGCCGGCCCTAGATATCTGTTGCTTGACAGGTTCCCATAACCCCGGAGCCAACCCGCGTCGCGTACAAACGATAGGTCGCTTCGGTTGGGACCTCTAACACGACCTGCTCACCAGTAGCCGACTTGTAAGACTGATAGAACGTACCCGGCGTTGTGTTGTAGGGCGGGAACCCGCCTGTCGTTACCCATTTCTCGTCGCCATCTCGCTCCAGCCGGGCACTAGTAACCTCAACCTTCGTATCAAGAAAGGCGTAGGTGGGTTTGTCGACAAACGACAGCCCTGAGGTGTCAAAGGTGTCGATCCGGATCGCTAACACCTGATCCTCACCGACAAATACGTCTTCGCCAAGAATCGTGCCTTCGCTGACTACCGTCATTTCGCAGTCGCTGGGAATAGCTTCGCTCCTGCCCTCAGGAAGCTGGTCAGAAGAACAACCGGACGGCAACACAACAATCGCTACCACAACCGCTAACCAGCGCACCCATAACATATGCTTTCCTAATCGGCTGAAGTACCCGCTAACTTTAATGACCCCACCCCGGCACGAATTGGCTCGGTTGAGGGTTCGTTCAGAACTCGCAATTAGAAGCATGCTCGATGTTTCGGCAGGAATCGTCGCCGTCACCACCATCACCGGTGTCGTTTCCCTTCCCCCCGTGCAGCTCATCATCACCGCCGTCACCAAAGATCATGTCCGATCCTCGACGGCCCCTGATCACATCCGCCCCGTCACCACCGTGTAATTCGTCGCCGCCGCGGCCACCAAAGATCAAATCATCACCAGCACCACCATCAACGGTGTCCGAACCTCGACCGCCAAAGATCAAATCGTCACCAGTCCCACCATCAATGGTGTCGTTTCCCTTTCCGCCGCGCAGCTCGTCGTCACCGCCGTCACCAAAGATGGTGTCAGATCCTTGACGGCCCCTAATTACATCCGCCCCGTCACCACCGTGTAATTCGTCGGCGCCGCGGCCACCAAAGATCAAATCATCACCCGGGCCGCCATGAACGGTGTCGTTTCCCTTTCCGCCGTGCAACTCGTCGTCACCGCCGTCACCGAAGATGGTGTCGGCTCCTCGGCGGCCCCTAATCAGATCCGCCCCCTCGCCACCATGTAATTCGTCGCCGCCGCGGCCACCAAAGATCAAATCATCACCGGCACCGCCATCAACGGTGTCCGAACCTCGACCGCCAAAGATGATGTCATCACCGCCTAACCCGTTGATGATGTCTTTGCCGCCGCGACCGCAGATGATGTCAGGGCCCTCAGTGCCAGTAAGGGTGTCGGCTCCGGCGGTACCCAAAATTGTGCAGTCCGACTCGGCCAGCACGGTTATCGTCACCGTGGCGGTATCGCATTGGCCCGTGTCGTCACAAACCTCGTAGGTCAAGGTGTCAACCCCGGCCGATGCTGGCGTGTACTCAATCACTGGCCCTTCGCCGTCGTCGACCACCACCGCTGTGCCCAATGCTGGGGGCGACACAATCGATAGGGACGACTCGTCCAAGTCGTCGTCTGGATCTGAGTCGTTGGCAAGCGCGTCGACTGTTATCGAAGTTCCGAGCATGGTCGTTTCGTTGTCATCGACTGCATTCGGGGGCGACGAGGGGACCGTTGGAGAAACGGTCACGATCGGCGCGTCGCCTGTGACCGATCCTGTTATGGTCAACTGGAACGGTTCGTCGGCCTCAGCAGCGAGTATTAGGTGCGCTACCACGGCGCCGAACTCGTCCGCTGTTAGGTTCGAATACTCCTCGGTGCCACCAATGAGTACCGATACCTCCTCGAACGGTTCGAATCCGTCTTGGTAAATGGCGTAGCTTTCACCCGCGATGGGTGCCCCCTCGATCAGGAGATTTATGCTGATGGTCCGGATAGCTCCTGCCGGCGACGTGCCCGCGAGTTCTAGACGATGCACCCCAGGGTCGATAGCGTCGGGCAGTGTCACAGAAATATCGGCGACCCCGTCGGGCGCCACCGGGTACGTGCCAAGCGGAACCGGGTCTGAGAACAAGGTCACCCTGACAGTGCTGCCCGGTTCAAAGTTCTCTACGACAACATTCACCTCTTGCAGCGGGTGCACCACCACAGGAGCCGAGGTCTCGTATGGCGCCCCGTTAACCAAGGCGGGCCTTTTGGGGGCGGTCGGCGCCGGGCACTCGAAAGCGGGAGGGCCCGCCGCGTTGTAGTGGGCGACAAGCACACACGACATTTGGCGATGACCAGCCCGGTTCGGGTGAAACAGGTAGTATTATACATTCAGTACATTGGGAAGGTGATGAC
>CBERPN010000351.1:0-4444 GCA_965524675.1 uncultured bacterium | reverse complement strand
CGGAGAGTGGTGCTTCCGGACGCTTTCTTCGCCATCGACGGTCTGTTCGAAACGACGCTTAGCGTGCTCGATGAGTTTGGCGCTTTCCCGGCCGTCATTCGCAAAGAACTCGATCGCTATTTGCCGTTCCTAGCGACCACCAAGGTTTTGGTCGCGGCCGTGAAGAGCGGCACCGGTCGCGAGCAAGCCCACGAGGTCATCAAGGAGCACGCGGTCGCGGTTGTGCTCGAGATGCGCAAGCACGGGAGTTCTCAGAACGACCTGCTATCCCGTTTGGCTGCCGATGATCGATTGGAACTATCGATCGATCAGATCACCGATGCGATTGGTTCGCCACTTGAGCTGACCGGTACCGCGCAACAGCAGGTCGTCGAACTCGTCGAACGGGTTACTCCAGTTCTCACCGAGTACTCCGAAGCTGCCGCCTACACGCCAGCGTTGGTTATCTAGCTTTTTCACCCTCAACGCGAGGAAAGACCATGATGTCTATCGATCTAGAACTTCTGTATTCCGGCAAGGTCAGAGACATGTACGACGCTGACGATGGTCGGCTTCTGCTGGTCGCGAGCGACCGTATCTCAGCGTTCGATGTGGTCATGGCTGAGACCGTGCCCGACAAGGGCCGTGTCCTTACTGCGATGTCGACGTTCTGGTTCGACCAGCTCGGTGGAGTCGCCCCGAGCCATCTGATCTCTACCGATATCAAAGAGTTTCCAGATGGTGCTCGTGTTGAGGACCTAAGAGGTCGGTCGATGCTGGTTCACAAGGCCGAAATGCTGTCGATAGAGTGCATCGTTCGCGGCTATATCACCGGCTCGGCGTGGAAGGAATATTCATCGCACGCAACGATGCACGGAACGTCCATGCCCAAGGGCTTGCTCGAAGCGTCAAAGCTTCCAGAGCCAGTGTTCACCCCTTCAACCAAGGCCGCGGACGGAGACCACGACATCAATATTTCCTTCGCCGAGGCCGAGCAACTCATCGGAACCGACTTGGCTGAACGAGCCCGCGAGATCTCGTTAGCCCTCTACACCCAGGGTGCCGAACTGGCGGCCGAGCGGGGCATCATCATCGCAGATACCAAATTCGAGCTGGGCCTGGTCGATGGCGAACTGGTGGTCGCCGACGAGATCCTTACCCCCGACTCATCTCGGTTCTGGCCCGCCGACCTGTGGGAACCAGGATCAACCCCGCCAAGTTTCGACAAGCAGCCGGTCCGCGATTTCTTGGATGGTCTCGGTTGGGACAAAAGCCCACCGCCGCCAGCGCTGCCACCCGAAGTCATCGCTGCCACCCACCACCGCTACGTGGAGGCCTATGAACGGATAACCCAAAAGGGCTTCGGCGACTGGTGTGCCTAGCGCTACGTCACGGGGTTAGAAACTCGCGAACCAGCGGAGCGAAGTGCTCGAGCGGCTCGCTTTTGTAATCGGCGTCGAACGCTGCTCCGTCGTACTTGGCACAGAACTCTTCGGTGTAGTCGAAGAACTCACTGTCGCGGAACTCTTCGCGGGCGTTCCCGTCAAGGCCTATGTAGTCCCAGAAGTAGTAGCCCTGAAAGATTCCGTGGTGCAGCACCATCCAATGATTCGCCTCTGACACAAACGGCTTGAGAATGGTCGCAGCAATGCCAGGGTGGTCGTACGGCGACAGCGTGTCGCCAATATCGTGGATGAGCGAGCACAGGATGTACTCGTCATCTTTGCCGTCGCGTTCGGCTCGGGTCGCGGTCTGCAGGCTGTGTTCGAGACGACTCACCGGAAACCCGCCGTGGTCGTTTTCGAGGGCAGCCATTAAGTCGATGACCCTGTCGGCCACCATCGCTTGGCTAATCGCGAGGTGCGGGATGATTTTCTCCCAGTCCTGCTTAGTCGATTCCTCGAAGGACTTGAAGCAAACTCGATCGTTTCCAAATGCGGGTGTGGTATCTGCCATGTCCCAAAGCTAGACCGACCGTTGGGAATTCGCTATTGGCATCCGCATCTACATCGCTAATATTCGACCTCCTTAGGTCGATAGGCTCGACATGACGAATGCTCATCCTGACATTGAACCGTTGTTCTGGGAAGTTGTTGACGAACTCGCCTCCTCGAAGTACTACGCCATCGTGTTCGATACCACGGGAGCGTGGCTGACACCGGAGATGCGTACTTCAATGGCCCAAAAGGTCGCCGGTGCTGCAGGTGATCCGGAGGTCCTTGCCGACCTACTTCAAAGTGAGGGCGTGCGGGTTGATCCTGCGGCCCTTCATGCTGTCGAGTGGAGCCCAAGCAAACGCACTGTTTCGATCGTGCAGGCATCGGTATCGACCGAGTTACCATTCCAATCGGGCGAAGAGGCCGAGGAGATGGGTCGCAAACTCGCCGCCATGATGCTTCCGGGGCGTGAGATCGTCGCCGAGACCCGCGGCGGAAGCAAGCGAAAGTTCTTTAAGCCCAAGACCGACGTCGAACAGAGCTACGAAGTCTTCACCACCGGCGCGGCCCCTCAGATGGAACAGGCTGCATAGATTTCTTGGGCGATGACCTGTGGCGATAGGTCGCTCGTGCTGATCTGGGTGAAAGCGCCGTAGCCGGCTGCGCGCTCGGCCAGCAGTTCAACAATTCGCTGGTATGGGTCGGCTCCAGATAGCAATGGCCGTTCGCTGGCCGTCGGGTCGGTAACGATCCGAGCGAAGATCTCGTCGGCGGTTGCGGTAAGGCAAAAGACTCGGCTCGTTTTAGCCAAGATGGCCAGATTGGCGGGATCGAGAAGAAAGCTACCGCCGGTCGAGATTACCTGGTTGTCCAGATCGCTCAGCTCGATCGCGAGGTCGTATTCAAGCTCGCGGAAGTGTGGCTCGCCACGCATGGAGAATAGCTGCGGAATAGGTCCGTGTCGCTGTTCGATCAGCTCATCGGTATCGACGAAGACATAGTTGAGCAGCTCGGCCAAGATTCGACCCACGGTGGTCTTGCCGGTGCCCATGAAGCCGGTTAGTAAGACGTTGTCGCGAGGGGCGATTTGCTCGTCAATGGGGTGGTGGTTGGTTTCGGGCATTTCAATTTGAGCGTACGGCGACTCGGGTGCCGATACGCTTTGGGATGTGGCACACCAGATCCTTGTCCTCAACGGGCCGAATCTGAACATGCTCGGTTCGCGCGAGCCCGAGGTGTACGGACCCGACACGCTCGACGATGTGATCAAAGCAGTTCGTATCCATGTTGGGGACCAGGCCGAGGTACGCGATTCGCAATCGAATGTTGAGGGAACGCTCATCGACAGCCTGCAGGACGCTGCGGACTGGGCCGACGGGGTCGTCTTTAACCCTGGTGGATTCAGCCACACCAGCGTGGCGTTGCGCGACGCCATCGTGGCAACTGGTCTTCCCGTCATCGAGACTCACATGTCCAATGTCCACGCCCGTGAAGAGTTTCGCCATCAATCGATCACGGCAGGCGTCTGCTTGGGCGTAGTGGCGGGATTCGGTGCATCGAGCTACTTGGTTGCGGTAGATGCTTTGATTCGACATCTCGACGATTCAGGTTCCTAGCGCTTCGAGCAAGGCGAGATCGTCTGGGCCGATGGCACCGATCCGGATCATGTGCTCAACCAGGTTCACACGTCGGTCGGCCGCCTCGTGGCCACGCTCGCCCCGCAATCCTGGGACTCCCGCCTCACTCAGGCGACGACAGACGTAGTCGAGTTTGCGGTCGAACTTTCGTAAGGTCCAGCCGAGTCGATGCGCGACCTCAGCATTGGCGGGTAGCGAGGGTGAACGCTGATCGGGGTTGCGCAATCGAGGTTCGCTCAGAGCCACAAGCATCACCCGTTGCTCATCGTTGATGCGCACCACCCCAAAAGTGTGGGTTTCGGCACCCGAAAGCGGCTGCGGTGCTGGCATCTCGGGGGCGCTCGGGCCGCCTTCTAGACGCCATTCGAGTTCGTAGTTGCTAACACCGAACTGAAACTGAACGACCCCTTGGCTTTGGCTGAGTTGGTGCGACGTCTCGGGGGGCACTGTTGTGCGCCGCCCATCGGCGGTCCGTACGAGCATCTCGGCTTGGCTCGACTGGTTTCGCAACCACCAGCCGTGGTCAAAATAGACGAAGTCGCCCGCTTGACGATGAAGATAAACGTTGGATTCGTCAAGCACAATGTCGCCTTGTCGGCCGAATGAGAGGGTCTCGTCGCAGGGCACTAGATGGGCTTCGTCAATGAAGTCGATCCATAACTCTGGGGCCTGCTCACTGATCATTGGGGAGTTCCCCCTATTCTCTTGCTGTCGAATCCGTTGTCTAATAACCGCATCATGTACATCGTAAAGGAATGCTCGAATGGCCGGTGATGTCGAAGGCGACGAGCCCACTCGTGCTGGCACACAGAAGTGGCCGGAAACACCACCTTCAACTACCGATTCCCCCACCTACCGGATGGAACGTGGCGATCGAGCGACGGGCCCGCT
>CBERPN010000350.1:0-4461 GCA_965524675.1 uncultured bacterium | reverse complement strand
AGAGCGACCAGACATAGCGAAGCGCCGGAGCCGAAGGCGAAGAAAGACTAGAGAGCCAGCAATGCGTCTATGAACTCGTCTGGGTTGAAGTCGACTAGGTCGTCGACGCCTTCTCCGAGGCCTACCAGTTTTACCGGTATTCCCAACTCTTGATGGATAGCGATAACGATTCCACCTTTTGCGGAGCCGTCGAGTTTTGTAAGCACGATGCCTGTCACCTCGACCGCCTCGGTGAACTGCGCTGCCTGGGTGAGACCGTTCTGGCCTGTGGTGGCATCTAGAACCAGCAACACTTCGCTAACGGTTCCCTCGCCCTTCTCGGCCACCCGGCGAACCTTGCGAAGTTCGTCCATCAGGTTCGATTTGTTGTGAAGACGGCCAGCGGTATCGGCCATCACGAGGTCTGCGCCTTTGGCGGCGGCCGAGGCCACCGCGTCAAAGATCACAGCACTCGGATCGCTTCCTTCGGCGCCTCGCACGATTGCTGTGCCGGCTCGATCGGCCCACATCTCGAGTTGCTCGGCTGCCGCCGCGCGAAAGGTATCGCCAGCGCCTAGAACTACGGTCAGTCCGGCAACGCTCTCGCGTTTAGCGAGCTTGCCGATCGTCGTGGTCTTGCCAACGCCATTCACCCCCACAAAGAGCCAGACGCTCGGAGCCGTGTCGGCCAATGTTAAGGCCCGGTCAAACCCCGATAGCCGGCCCTTTAGCTCTGAACGAAGAATCTCTAGAACTTCGGCACCTTCGGTTACCTTGTCGTCGGCCGCCTTGGTGCGCACTGCTTCAAGAACGTCTTGAGAGGTGGCCACACCTACGTCGGCTCGAATCAAGGCCTCTTCGAGTTCTTCCCATGTCTGGGCATCGACACTGCGACCAACGATGGAAGTGAGGTAGTCGGTAAATGCGCTTCGTGCCTTGGTTAGCCGGTCGCGAAATGTCGGCTTGACCGGTGCTGCCTCAGCCTCGATCTCGGCGACATCGTCCGGAACATCGACTTTGGGGACGTCGAGAACAGCGGTGCCGCCCTGGGTTGCTGTCTCTGGAACCTGCGGGGTCCCCTGCAATGGCGGGGTCCCGGTGCTGCGCCCCTTTAAAAAGAACAGCCCACCTCCAAAGATGATGAAGGCGGCTACGACGGCGACAATTATCCAAATCATGACCGGCTAATCCTAACGGCGAAACCCTCTGAGACTGCTCGCGCTCCTCACCGATCTTAAGACCGTTAGCGAATCACTATCAGTTGGATTCGTTCGAGCCCAGCGTCGCTGTGATAAGCAACGTTTCTCCGTCGCGCACCAGCTCGACCTCGACAACCTCGCCCGGATTCCGCAGCTGAATCTTGGCCGCAAGCGTGACGGTCGAGTCCACATCGTCGCCAGCGATTCCTATGATCACATCACCGACTTCGATGCCAGCCTTTTCTGCTGCGGTCCCTTCGCTCACCTCGGTGACCAGTGCTCCGATCGGGTCTACAACCGAGTCGTTCAGGCTGACTCCAAGGAAACCAGTTTCGAGCGACTCGCCACTTACGATTCGGTCGGCGATTAGCAGCATCGTGTCGCTGGGGACCGCGAAGCCCACCCCTACGCTGGCGTTCACTCCACCGGCCGTTCGAATCGAAGTGTTCATGCCAATTACTCGGCCCTGGCGATCCACGAGTGCGCCGCCCGAATTGCCCGGGTTTATCGGAGCATCGGTTTGCACCATCGAAACCTGACTTATCGCTCCCTCGACGCCACTCGGAACCACGCGGTTGAGGGCGGAGACGATACCCGACGTGACGCTCTGTTCAAGACCGAAAGGGCTACCGATTGCCACCGCCAGCTGACCAACTTCGACCGACGACGATGGAGCAAAGACCGCTGGTCTGAGAGTAGCGTCGGATACTTCAACCACCGCGACGTCGCGGCTCGGATCGGTGCCTACGACCGTTCCGTCGACTTCACGCCCGTCGGCCAAAAGCACTGTTACCGAACTTGCGTCGCCAACTACATGAGCGTTAGTGATAAGTAGACTGTCGGTGTAGGAGATTCCCGAGCCTTCGCCAAACGTGGTCACGATTCCGACCACCGATGGAGAAACTGCGGCAGCCACAGCTGCGACGGGTTCGGGAGCATCTTCGTCGACTATTGCAGGCGCCGGGGTCGAGGCTGGCTCTGACTTTGGGTCGGCAGTGGCGGGCGCCGTCGCTACGACTGGTAGTGGGGCCGCAGTCGGCTGGTCGTCAGATCGTGAGCCGAGCCAGAAGCCGCCCATTGTGAACAGGCCACCAAGAATCAACCCTGCGAGTAGCGCCACCCACCACCGCCCACGGCGATCGCCCGGAGGGGTGGGCGAAACAGCAGCAGCTGCCGTAGGTGGTGGTGGTGACGAAGCCGGAAACGCCGGAGGACCCGGCGGATACAGCTGTGGTGGAGCGAGGCTCGATTCAACCGGAGGGGGAGTCGGTGGGTTCCAAATGGGACCCTGATTCGAACTTCGATCCATATTCATCACCATAGAGAGTCGATCGTAAAGGGCTGGTAAGCGGCTGCGAAAAGCCTGTTAAGAGTATTGATCGGTCAGTCGAGCGCAATCAGCACCGATGGGGCCGATGATGGTGGCGTAAACGCCTGGGAGTCGGAGGAGTCATCGTCGACCTTTAGCCACATCGTAAAGGTCGAACCAGCATCCGGCGTCGAGTCGAGGGTAACCACGCCGTCGTGCGACTCGGCGATCTGGCGAACAATTGTTAAGCCAAGACCAGTACGGCCATCGCGTCGAGTCGATGGGCCGTCGCCTCGCCAGAACCGGTTGAAGATCCGTTCTCGGTCACCCGGCGCCACTCCACTGCCCGTGTCTTGCACAGCGATCCAGTTCCAGGGGCCATTGCAACCGGTCGAGACACAGATCTGGCCATGCTCTGGAGTATGACGAATCGCGTTTACCAACAGGTTCGCCACGGCACGTCGCAGCGCCGCCGGGTCGGCCATGGTCGGGACTTCGCAGACCGAACCTGCTTGCTGACCCAACTCTTGGCCCTGGTAGATCTTGGCGCCGAGTTCGATCTCTTTCAGTTCAGCTGCAGCGCTGAACTCGGTGGCGGCACTTCGGCACAGTGCTCCCAGGTCGACCAACTCACGACGCATTGCCGGTGACTCGTAGCGAGCCGAAAGCAACAGGTCATCGACCAATACCGACATCCGCTCGGCGGCACGCTGAACAACCTCACCGACTTCTTTGTGATCGTCGACGGTGGCGGCCGGATCGTCGAGTACCACATCGACGTTGGTGCGAATGACCGCCAATGGATTGCGTAACTCGTGCGACGCCTCCTGGATGAAATGGCGCTGGCCCTCAAACGCCAGGTCTAACCGCGCAATCATCTGATCGAAGGTGTCGGCAAGATCACGCAGCTCATCATTAGGGCCGCGCAAATTGATTCTTCGCGACAGGTCGGTGGCGTTGATGTCGCGAGCCACCCCAGTAATTCGCCCGATTGGGCGCAGCACCATGTCGGCCACGAACCACCCAACCCCGAGACTGCCAATAAACAACATGCCCAACGCACCAAAGGAGTATTGTCGTAGCTTCTCGAGTGCCCGCGTGTTGACCTCGCGCTCAAAGGCCACCAGCGGATCGATTCGTTCGAACTCGACGGTGGCGCCGATGATCCCATCCTTTACCGGAACCATCACATACTGGCGTTCCTTGCGTGCGACCGGTTGATCGTCGAGCGAACGCGCTAACCCGGTGTAGATTCCACCAACCACTATCGACGCCAACCCGAACAACAGAATCGAATAGAGCAGGGTAAGCCTTACCCGAATCGAGCCGAGCGACGGCGGCAGGCGCTCGGCCAAGCGTTGGCCGAATCTCAACGAGCGCGTAGGAGCGGTCGGGTCGAGCGGAACCGTCTTCACGCTTCGTCCGCCACGAGCAGAAGGCGGTAGCCCTTGCCGATCACGGTCTCGATGAGGTTGGCAAGATCTTCGTTGGTGAGGAGCTTCTTGCGAAGGGTTCCCACCGTGACTCTGACCGTGTTGGTGAACGGGTCGGCATGTTCATCCCAGACATGCTCGAGCAACTCTTCTTGTGAGATCACTTGATCGGCATGGGCCATGAAGTAGCGCAGCAGAGCGAACTCCTTGGCCGTTAGGTTGAGTTCTATTCCTCCCCGATTAGCGCGATGTCGGCTGGTATCGAGTTCGAGTTCGCCCACTTTGAGCACCGCGGAGGACTGGCTGGCCTCACGACGCATGAGGGTACGCACCCGTGCAGCCAACTCGGGAAAGGCGAATGGCTTGACGAGGTAGTCGTCGGCCCCCTGATCGAGTCCGGTTATTCGATCGTCGACGCTGTCGCGTGCGGTGAGCATAAGGATTCTCGGTTGCTGCAAAAGGTCGTCGGCCGCTCGGACTCGGCGACACACCTCGAGACCATCGAGGCCAGGCATTGTGAGGTCGAGGCACAATAGGTCAT
>CBERPN010000349.1:0-4485 GCA_965524675.1 uncultured bacterium | reverse complement strand
GCAGTGTGCGCTCGATGGCGGGGGCCGACCGGGTAGCGTTTGCATTTCACTAGGTCGGATTCCTGGCGAAGAGCGTCACTCCTTCACTGAGATTCAGGTGCGGGTACGCCGGATTGTTAGCGATCGCGATTGTGCCGCTGTCCCAGAGTCATGCTCGATTGTCTTCAACTACTTCAAGAACCATGATCCATTTCGTAGCCAGCAGCGTCAAAAGCATAAGGCGCTGACGTTCGATCCGTCTGCCAGTCCGTTTCCGGGTCCGGCGATAACAGTCACACCGTCTGAGGGACTAGCCGACGGCGATGTAGTGACGGTTGTAGGCTCCCGTTTCATTCCCGTCGGAAGCTTATTCGTTGGGCTTTGTAGTGAGCAGAACGACGTCATCGACTTCGCCGACAATGAATGGTTTAGGACTTGCAGTGCCGCACCAGGTGCTTCGATCGCGACCGATTCCGATGGATCGTTCTCTGTAGAACTAGCATTGGAGGCCGAGCTGAGAACTAGCGACGATCGGGTCGTGCAGTGCGAAAGCCAGTGTGTTCTATTGGTCACCGACGGCATCGACTTCTTAACCGCCACCCTCAGTTTTGACCCAGCTAAGCCTGCGGCCCCGACCACGGTTGCCACCTCGTTGGCCTGGCCCGAAGACCTGTTCGGCTAACAAAATCTAGTGTGGTTGGAACACCGCTACGGTGTTCAGAACACAAAATTTCGGGGACGGAAAGACCCGTTCTCGAAAGTGACGACCAGGCGATCTGCGGCACATCGAGTTTTCCACTGAGAGCTGCTGTCTTCCGACCCTGACCCGGTTCATGGAACTCAATTGCACAGGACCCGGTCGCCACATTCCAGAACGGGTCAAAATCAGGATACCCTAACCATTCGTCCTCGCGACCTGTTGGTCGAGAGAACTGGAGGAGTGCGAGAGCGGCCGATCCGGCACGCTTGGAAAGCGTGTGTAGGGAGACCTACCGTGGGTTCGAATCCCACCTCCTCCGCGCCGTTCGCTTTGCTCACTAACCGAGTTTCCGCCGTCGCTTCGCTTCCGGTCGTAAACCTCGCCGGTTTCGAATTTTGTCCCAGCACGCCAGCGCCGTTCGCTTTGCTCACTAACCGAGTTTGCGCCGTCGCTTCGCTTGGAGAACTTTGGGGGGTTTCGTCGGCGAGTTGGATGCCAGTGGTTTGGTGGACGCATCAGCGAGAGATCCGCAAATGTCGCCTCACCTGGTTCCGAATCGATACAAGGGTACAACTCCTCTTAGCGCCGCAATGGAATTCACCAGAGTCAGAATCGACCAGCAAATAAAGATCCCCAACAGTGCCGCGACGACTCCCAAGTAGATGACAGCCCCGAGAATGCTTTCCCCAACTACTAGTGCAAACAAGGCGACGCCGCCGATTAACGAACCGCCGAGAAGCAGCGCAACACAATGGATGATGGCGGCCAACCGGTAGTGCAGGCGGAACACTGTCGGCGCCTTGCTAAGAAAGGCTGCGGCTATCAGAAAGATCAAGAGGGGCGTAGCACTACTAAGAACAACTTGTTCACGGCTACTCAACAGAGGCGGCCAATACGCGTTCGAGATGTTGACAACCGGAATGAAGAATAGCCACGCGGGATGAAGAACTGCAGCGAAAATCCGCCAAGAGGCACCCGCAGCAAGGGTTCCATCAGCTATCGAACGTTGCTGAGATGCCGTGAAGGGAATCTCCCTTGTTCGGGACCGTACAATCAACCGAAACTCTGCCAGTCTCGCGTTGTCAGGCATGAGTGCGCGTGAGCGAGGCCATAGGTAGTGCCGAAGCCCGACGAGGCTCTCTGTGCGGGCGTGACGACTGTCTCGATTCGTTCACTAAGCCAGTTCGCTCCGCTTTAGAGGCACTCCAACCAAGATACCCACTCGTTGAAACGAGGGCACTTAGATCGAATAGCCTCCAGACCGATCTGAGAAATTATTGTGGAGCCGTCGCGAACCTTCTGATACTTCGGATATGCGGTTCGTTTCGCGCCGAAACCGGATTACGTAGTCAGGCCGCAAGACGACGGTTTGCCATGTCGGAAAGAATTGCTCTTTCTTTAGGTCTCTTTCGCTGCCGCAGAACATGCAAGACCCGACGACTGTAGGCTTGGCGTAGTTTGAGTCCAATCCATGCAATTCATTCTTGTCGCGCCCTGAGACAAACGCTGTGGATCTTTCCGGTTGAAACCTCGTCGGGCTATTCTTAGCGGGGTGCCTTTTGTTTCCCGCCCGGTTGGGCACCCCCGACTTGTTGGTCTGGTGGATCGTGTCTGGTATGCCCAGCCTCAGGTTGGTGAAGCGACCCGCGTCGAGCGCATCCTACCGACCGGTCGCGCCCAGCTCATTCTGTGTCCAGATCGGGCGTACTCCGTCTTCGTTGGCCCAAAGTCCAGGTCAGAGATAATCCACCGCCGCCTTGACCAGGTCGCCGTGGGGGTTTCGTTCGCCGCGGGCGCGGCAAACGCGTTCGTCTCGGCCAGCGGCTGGGAGACACTTGACCGAACCGTACCGCTCGATTCTGTAATGAACGTGGGCTCCCTCGGAGAGCACATCGCTGAATTGACCCCGAGTGATGTACTCGATCACATCGAGACCGAGCTCGCTGGGCGAATCCGAGCTGGCCAGGCATTCGAGCTGTCGCTGGCAGGTGAGCGGGCCATCCGTAACGGCGTACCAGCTGGCAATGTTGCGTCGTACTTGGGTCAGGATCGCCGTCGTTACGTCCCAGAATTCCGCCGCGTCGTCGGTATGGCGCCCAAACACTATGAACGTGTCTGTCGTTTCAGCCGGTCTATCCAAGCGATTCGCCGTGCCGACGCTCCTCCGCTGGCCTTCATTGCTGCCCAATTCGGATTCGCCGATCAAGCGCACCTCACTCGCGAGATCGGTCGCTTGGCAGCGACTAGTCCAGCCAAGATCCATCGAGATGCGACAACCACACCCAACCACATCGATCCCGACAAGATCTTCAAGAACTGACCTCGACGCTTGTGCGACCGTGCAGGCTATGACCTCCTACTCAATTCATCCTCGCCTTGTTGTCAACGATGCGACAGCGGCCATCGACTTCTACGTGACGGCCCTTGGTGGTGTGGAAGTGATGCGCTTCGCCGACCCTTCGGGCAAGGTCGTGCAGGCCGAAGTGAAGATCGGCAGCGCCTTTATCGCTCTCACCGAGTCCGACGGTGATTGCAACTTGTCACCTAATGACCTTGGCGGGTCACCGCTGCTGCTGACCCTCACCGTTGATGATGCAGACAGGGTCGGTAGTGCAATGATCGCGGCAGGCGCCTCGGTCGTGATCCCAATCGAAGACCGGTTCTACGGACGGCGTGAGGGTCGACTTCAAGACCCAGCGGGTCACCTGTGGATCATTAGCCAGCACCTCGAGAGTCTCACCGACGACGAGATCACACAACGCCTCATCGGCGACTGAGCGCTGAGCCGAAGGGTGCCTCTCTTCGACACCAGCTTGGCTAGCTCGGCCTGGTTCCCGCCCGCAGCACGAACATGGTTCTTGTTGAGCCGGGCATTGAATGCTCGATTGTGGGGCCGCAGTGCAACTGGCCGAACTGAGGGAAGACCACTATTCGATTAGCTGCCGATTGCTGAGTAGTGATCAGGCCGCTATCGAAGTCGTCGATGGTTTGCTGATCGAGGCCGACCGGCAACGACTCGCGAACCGGGCTGACGCGCAGCGCTGAGCATGCGATCCGCGGACCTGCCAAGTTCGCTGCGATCGCCACGATGCCTACGCCATCGCTGGCCACGAAGAGCTCGTCATCGAAGTGCGGTGTCGTGGTTACCTGATCCTCAACTGTCACCGAGCCGGTTAGGAACGAATCGCCATCGAGCACGACGCCGTGCTCGGCCAACGACGCTAGGACCAGCTGCGCCATTCGCTTGGCGGTTGGCAACAATTCGACAATCAGCCGATCGTTCTGTCCGGTTGCCGTGCACTCGCCCGTAGCGTCGACAACGAACGTCTCTATTGCCGCGCCATCATTCTCATCTGAGTACTCGATGTTGGGCACCACGAACTCGTCGCCGATGTAGGCCGCGCCAGTCTGCAGCAATTCGTCGGCACCATGAGAACAGTCGGCTAACTGCGCCTTGCTCATTCGCAGATACCGTGCGTACTCGCTCGAGATCGGTGCGGGCCAGAGGTCTGCTTTGTTCACAGGTAACGATCTCCTTTGGGGCGCCCCGTAGACGAGGCTAGTTCGACATATGGTTATGACTCCGCGACCAAGGACAAACGAAACCCCATGGCTGAACGCAATCTGGTTGTTGGCGCCGCAGTAGTAGCAGCTACAGGGGCGATCCTCGCAGGCCGTCGTGCGCTACGAAGGCTCGACGCCGCCGATGCGAACCGTCCGTCCGATCTGGCTTTCAGGTTCCCATCTGGCGAGCTACGGAGGGTCACCACCGACGATGGTGCCTCGATAGCGGTCGAGTTGACGGG
>CBERPN010000348.1:0-4490 GCA_965524675.1 uncultured bacterium | reverse complement strand
GGCCCATGAGTCCGCCAGCCATGGTGACGTGGCCCAACAAGATCGTGTGCAAACCAGATATCCGTTCGGAGCTGCGTGTGTTCATCTTGTGCGGCATTGCCGACGAGCCGACCTGGCCTTCTCGGAATCCCTCGGTCACCAACTCGTGGCCAACCATCAGGCGAATCATCGTGGCCAGGTTCGCAGGTGCCGAGCCAGCCTGAGCCAAAGCTGTGACAACATCGAAGTCGAGCGAACGTGGGTAAACCTGCCCAACGCTGCCCAACGAGCGATCGAACCCAAGATGAGCTGCGACTCGCTGTTCGAGTTGAACGACCTTGTCGGCATCGCCATCGAAGAGGTCGAGCATGTCTTGCTGAGTTCCGACCGGGCCCTTGATGCCACGCAACGGATACCGGTCGAGTAACCCGTCGACCCGGTGAAGGGCCTGCCAGAACTCCTCAGCAACGTTGGCGAACCGCTTGCCGAGTGTTGTGGTTTGTGCAGCGACGTTATGCGAGCGCCCGGTTAGAGGCTCGCTGGCGTATTCGGCTGCCCTAGCGGTGAGGCGAGCGAGCACCGCGACCATGCGGTCGCGCACTAACTCCAGGCTCTGTTTGATCTGTAGTTGCTCGACGTTCTCGGTGAGATCGCGCGACGTCATCCCTTTATGGATGTGCTCGTGCCCTGCCAACGCACAAAATTCCTCGATCCGCGCCTTCACATCGTGACGGGTTATCGCTTCACGCTTTGCGATCGAGTCGAGATCGACGGTGTGCATTACCTTGCGATAGTCGTCGACAACGCCTTCTGCCAGCTCCACTCCTAGCTCGGTCTGGGCTTCGAGCACCGCCAGCCATAAGCGCCGCTCGGCCACGATCTTGTTCTCGGCCGACCAGATTTCGACCATCTGAGGTGATGCGTAACGGGTTGCGAGAATATTAGGAATCATGTCCCTGACATCTCGGCTCTGAATTCGACAAGGCGACTCTCCATCGCCGGATCGGTGACCGCCAGCATGTGAACAACTAGCAACGCGGCATTCATCGAGCCATCGATGGCGACGGTTGCCACAGGAATCCCTTTGGGCATTTGCACCGTCGCGTAAAGCGCATCGACCCCATTGAGCGCACCTCCGGAAAGCGGCACGCCTATGACCGGCAGGGTCGTGTGGGCCGCCACGACCCCAGCTAGGTGCGCCGCCATACCGGCTCCGCAGATGAAGGCAACGTACCCTTCGGCACGAGCACTCGTAGCAAATTCGGTGACCTCGGCCGAGTTCCGATGAGCGGACAAGACTCGCACATCGGCCTCGATACCGAACTGCTCCAAGGTGGAGCTCGCCGCCAACATCTTTTCGGTGTCGCTCTTTGAACCCATTAGAACTGCAACCTTCATCGGGCAACTTCCTCGTTGGTCAGGGCCGATTCGGCCATCGTTAGATCGATAATTTGTTCCGCCGTCGCAGCAATGTCAGTTCGAAACTGCATCCCTGGCCATGAGATCTTTGATACTCCGGCAAGTGCTTTGGCTCGGGCTTCGCCGACCGATGCGCCGCGCCCGACAACATTCAACACTCGCCCACCATCGACAACCATCGCTCCCGACGAGTCGACGCCGACAGCGGCACAAAACACCGAGACTCCGTCGATCGAACGGGCCTCGTCGATGCCCTCGATGATGGCTCCTTTTAAGGGCGCCACCGGGTAACCCTTGGCCGCGCAGACAACGGTCACCATCGCCTCGGCGCCAAAGGTCGGCGTGCTGCGAAGATCGCCCGCCGCGGCTTCGCTCAGCAGCTGGACGAGATCGGAGGTGAGACGGGGCAAAACAACCTGGGTTTCCGGATCGCCGAATCGCACGTTGTACTCGAGCAGCTTTGGGCCGTCGGGAGTAAGCATCAGCCCGGCATACAGGACCCCTCGATAGTCGATTCCCATAGCGCGCAGGGTCTCTAGAGTTGGCTCTACAGCGTCGCGCATGATGGTCGAAACCAGATCGTCGCTTGCGGCGGGAACCGGCGAATAGGCACCCATCCCGCCCGTGTTGGGTCCGCTGTCGCCGACGCTGAGTCGCTTGAAATCTTGTGCCGGGGCCAAGGCGACAGCTTTGGTTCCGTCGCAGATTGCCAGCACCGATAGTTCGGGCCCGGTAAGGCCCTCCTCGATGACGATTCGCCGACCTGCGTCACCGAAAGCGTCGCCAGAAAGATACGAGCTGACAGCATGGCGCGCCTCGTCGAGATCCTCCGTGATGAACACACCCTTGCCAGCGGCGAGCCCGTCGGTCTTGATCACATACACGCCGCTCATGGAGTCGAGATAGCTAAGTGCCGGTTTGAGACTTGAGAATGTGGCATGCGCCGCCGTCGGCACTCCCGCGCGCACCAAGACATCCTTCATCCAAGCCTTTGACCCTTCTAGGCGGGCGCCGGCGGCTCCTGGGCCGAACACAAGCTTTCCTTGTGCTCGAAGTCGGTCGGCAAGGCCGTCGACCAAGGGCGCCTCCGGGCCTATCACGAACAGGTCAGCAGATACGTCGATCGGGTCGACCGCGATCGATCCCGGTATCGCTGGAGAACCGGGGGTGACAACAACCTCGGCACTTCGGCCTAGCACCTCGGCTAGAGCATGCTCGCGACCGCCTGATCCAACTACGCAAATGGTCTTGGTCATGTCTTGGTCAAAGGCCCTTCTCAATAGTTGAGCGGCTGCCGAACCGGTTTATGCAGCAAAGTGTAGGAACTGATTGCGACCCGGCCCGACGCCGACGAGCTTGATCGGAACACCGATCTGCTCTTCAAGAAACGCTATGTAGTCGGCGGCGCGGTCGGGGAGGTCGTGCCGCTCGGTGATTTCGCTGAGATCGGTATTCCAACCCGGAAGCTCCTCATAAATCGGAGTGCAGTTGTGAATCACCGACTGGTGATACGGCAACTGGTCGAGCCGCTCGCCGTCGTGGTCATAGGCGACACACACCTTGACGGTGTCGAGCGCATCGAGGATGTCGAGCTTGGTAAGAGCGATCTCGGTAAGAGAATTTACCCGGGCTGCGTAGCGAAGCATGACCGCGTCGAACCAGCCGGTTCGACGGCGGCGACCCGTATTGGTCCCGTATTCATGACCAACGTCGACGAGGTGATCGCCAACTTCATCGAACAACTCGGTTGGGAACGGACCTGACCCGACCCGTGTGACGTAAGCCTTGGCGATACCGATGATGCGATCGATGTGTTTGGGACCAACGCCAGCGCCGGTCATGGCGCCGCCCGCGGTGGGATTCGACGAGGTCACAAACGGATAGGTTCCGTGATCGAGATCTAGAAAAGTTGCCTGGGCACCCTCGAACAGAACATGGCCACCAGCCTCTAACGAACTGTGCACAAGATCGATTGCATCGGTGATGATCGGTTCGATTCTCGGCCTGCACTCGCCGAGATAGATATCGCAGATCTCGTCGAAATCTACCGGCAACCGGTTGTACACCCGAGTGAGCACGCTGTTGGCATGATCGAGCGCCACCTCTAGCTTTGCTCGAAAGATTTTCTCGTCGAGCAGATCCTGGGTTCGGATACCAACCCTCATTGCACGATCGGCATAGGCCGGACCGATTCCCCGCTTAGTGGTTCCGAGCTTGTTCTTACCGAGATGTCGCTCGTGCAACGCATCGAGTTCCTGATGATACGGAAAGATGAGGTGCGCGTTGCCGCTAACCCGCAGTCGGCTTGTATCGATACCTTTGGCTTCGAGCATGTCCATTTCGGCGAGCAGCACCCGTGGGTCGACGACCACACCGTTGCCGATCACCGGAATGATGTGATCGTAAAGAACTCCGCTAGGTACCAGCTGCAGCGCAAACCTCTCGCCATCGACCACGAGCGTGTGGCCAGCGTTGTGTCCGCCTTGATAGCGAACAACGAGGTTCATTTCCTTGGCGACAAGGTCGGTAAACTTCCCCTTGCCTTCATCGCCCCACTGGGTACCAACGACAATAGTCGCAGGCACGGGCCGCTCCTTATCTGATCGACTCCGTTACGCAGCGACCTTATACCGCGCAGGCACAATCCGACCCTATCGGGCCTCGATGCGCGCACTCTAATGCGTCACAAGTTGTAGGTGGTGGATTTGTGGAAGATGTTGTTAAAGAGGTACGTTCGCGAGTGGCGCAATTCTTTGGGTAGGGAGTAATGGTTGTGGCAGTACCACACGCAAATCGCAGGGGGGACAGACTGCCCCGAGCCGTCATCCTCGGTTTCGGTGCACTGGTGGCGACTCTGGCGGCGCTGTTTGCAGCAGCGCTGTTTGCTGAAGGCGATGTCGTGGGAGCACAAGCTGGCCCCAGCCCGGCCGGATGTAGCGGCGACTACGTCAATAGTTTTGGCAACGTCGCCTTCGATACCGTCATCGGCAACAAGATCGTCTCGAGTTCGCCGACCTCGGCGACATATACGTTGAGTTCGCCGATTCCTGCAGGAACCTATAATCTGTCGGCTATTGGCTACGACGGCTACA